>DATIZV010000261.1:0-17014 GCA_035516915.1 Usitatibacter sp.
GCCGCCCACCCGCGCGCATCCGCGCGCCCTTCGAGGCGCCGATGCTGCACGAGGGCCGCGAGCGAGAAGGCCAAGTACGGAAACTCGCTGAGGATTCCCTTGAGGTTCATCCACGCGCCCGGCAGCAGCGCGAACGCGAGCGCCGTCGCGAGCGCCATCGCATTCGAGCGCGTCACGCCGCGCGCGTGCAGCGCGCACAGGAACACGCTCGCCGCGAAGCACACCGCGATGAGCGCGTGCCCGATGCGCCAGTCGAATGCGCCGCCGGTGAGCCCCAGCAGCAGCGGGAAGAGCGGCGGATAGCGCTCCAGCGGGAATGCGTCGACGACCGCGGCGCTCGCGTGCGCCCATGGGCTCAGCACCTGGCCCATCACCAGGTAGCTCACGCTGTCGTCGTAGACCGAGGCGAGCCCGGGCTGCCAGACGAAGGCGATCGCGGCCGCCCCGGCCACGAGCGCGAGCACGAACGCGGCGAGGAGCAGGCGACGGTCCGCCATCGCCTAGGCCACGAGGATGACGCGGTAGTCGTTCACGTTGGTGCGCGTGGGCCCGGTGACCACCAGGTCGCCGAGCTTCTCGAAGAAGGTGTAGGCGTCGTTGTCTTCGAGCATCCGGCGCGCATCGAGGCCCGCGTGTGCGCCGCGGGGAAGCGTATCCGGCGCGACGATGGCGCCGGCATTGTCCTCGGTGCCGTCGATGCCGTCGGTGCCGCAGGACAGGGCCCACGTCGCGCCCTGGAGGTCGAGGGCGATGGCGAGCGAGAGCAGGAACTGCGTGTTGCGGCCGCCGCGGCCGCGTCCACGCACCGTGACCGTGGTCTCGCCGCCGGAGACGAGCGCGAGCGGCGCCTTCGCGGGTTGGCCGTGCACGCGAACTTCGCGCGCGATCGCGGCGAGCACCTTCGCGACCTCCGCCGCTTCGCCCGTGATCGTGTCGCCGAGGATCATCGCCGGTACGCCGCGCTCGCGCAGCCACGCCGCCCCGGCTTCGAGGCTCGCGTGCGCGGTGGCGATGACGCGCGTCTCGGCGTGCGCGAGGACGGCTTCGCCGGGCTTCGGCGTCTCGGGCTCGGAGCCGCGCACGCCGCGCTCGAGGTGCGCTCGCACCGGCGCGGGCGCGTCCACGCCGTATCGCCGCAGGATCTCGATCGCGTCGCCGTACGTGGTGGGATCGGGCGTGCAAGGTCCCGAGGCGATGTGCGTGGGATCGTCGCCCGTGACGTCGGAGATCACCAGCGCGAGCGCCCGCGCGCGCGTCGCCGCGGCGAGGCGCCCGCCCTGGATCGCGGAGAGGTGCTTGCGCACGGTGTTCATGTCCTGGATCGGCGCGCCGCTCGCGAGCAGCGCCCGCGTCACCGCCTTGAGGTCGGCCATGGACACGCCGGGCACCGGCAGCGCGAGGAGCGACGATCCGCCGCCGGAGACGAGCGCGAGGAGGAGGTCGTCCTCCCCGAGGGCCCGCGCGAGGGCGAGGATCTCGCGCGCCGCCGCTTCGCCCTGCTCGTCCGGCACCGGATGTCCCGCCTCGATGACGCGGATGCGCTTCGTGGGGAGGCCGTGCCCGTAGCGCGTGATCACGACGCCTTCGAGCGGCGCCTTCGCGGGCCAGTGCGTTTCCACCGCGAGCGCCATCGAGGCGGCGGCCTTGCCCGCCCCGACCACGACGGTCCGGCCGCGCGGCGGATGCGGGAGCTGCGGCGGAACGATGCGAAGCGGATCGGCCGCCGCGAGCGCGGCCTGGAAGCTCCCGAGCAGCAGCTCGCGGGGCTCCATGTCAGCCGGATGCGGCCTTGCGCCGTGGCGCGGGCTCCAGCACGGCGCGCAGGAAGCGTCCCGTGAAGCTCTCCTTCGACTGGCTCACCTGCTCGGGCGTGCCCTGCGCGATGATGCGCCCGCCGCCGTTGCCGCCCTCGGGGCCGAGGTCGATCACCCAGTCGGCGGTCTTCACGACGTCGAGGTTGTGCTCGATCACGGCCACCGTGTTGCCGTGGTCGCGCAGGCGATGCAGGACCTTCAGCAGCAGGTCGATGTCGTGGAAGTGCAGGCCCGTGGTGGGCTCGTCGAGGATGAAGAGCGTGCGCCCGGTGTCGCGCTTCGAGAGCTCGAGGGAGAGCTTCACGCGCTGCGCCTCGCCCCCCGAGAGCGTGGTCGCGCTCTGCCCGAGCTTGATGTAGCCCAGGCCCACCTCGAGGAGCGTCGCGAGCTTCCTCGCGATGGCCGGCACCGAGGCGAAGAACGCGTGCGCCTGCTCGACCGTCAGGTCGAGGACCTCGTTGATGGGCTTGCCCTTGTAGAGGATCTCGAGCGTCTCGCGGTTGTAGCGCTTGCCGTGGCAAACGTCGCAGGGCACGTAGATGTCCGGCAGGAAGTGCATCTCGACCTTGATGAGGCCGTCGCCCTGGCAGGCCTCGCAGCGTCCCCCCTTCACGTTGAACGAGAAGCGCCCCGGGCCGTAGCCGCGCGCGCGGGATTCCGGCACGCCCGCGAAGAGGTCCCGTATGGGAGTGAAGAGCCCGGTGTAGGTGGCGGGGTTGGAGCGCGGAGTGCGCCCGATGGGGCTCTGGTCGACGTTGATCACCTTGTCGAAGTGGTCGAGGCCCTCGATCGCGTCGTGCTCGGCGGCCTCGGCGGTGGAGCCGTAGAGATGGTGCGCGACGGCGTTGTAGAGCGTGTCGTTGATGAGCGTCGACTTGCCGGAGCCGGAGACGCCGGTGATCGCGACGAACAGGCCGACGGGAATGTCGACCGTCACGTCCTTCAGGTTGTTGCCGCGTGCGCCGACGATGCGCAGGTGCTTGCGCGGATCGCCCTTGTGGCGGCGCGCGGGAAGCGCGATGGACTTGCGCCCCGAGAGGTACTGGCCGGTGAGCGAGGCGGCGTTGCGCAGGATCTCGTCCGGGGCGCCGCTCGCGACGATCTCGCCGCCGTGCACGCCCGCGCCCGGCCCCATGTCGATCACGTGGTCGGCGGCGAGGATCGCCTCCTCGTCGTGCTCGACCACGATCACGGAGTTCCCCAGGTCGCGCAGGCTCTTCAAGGTCGCGATGAGGCGCTCGTTGTCGCGCTGGTGCAGGCCGATGGAAGGCTCGTCGAGCACGTACATGACGCCCGTGAGCCCCGAGCCGATCTGGCTCGCGAGGCGGATCCTCTGCGCCTCGCCGCCGGAGAGCGTGTCGGCCGAGCGCGTGAGCGAGAGATAGTCGAGGCCGACGTTCACCAGGAACTGCATGCGGTTCGCGATCTCGCGCACGATCTTCTCCGCGATCGCCCTGCGGCTGCCCTCGAGCTCCAGCTTCTCGAAGAAGGGCTGCGCCTGCGCGAGCGGCAGCGACGAGAGCTCGTGGATGGTGCGCCCGGCCACGCGCACGTTGCGCGCCTCGACGCGCAGCCGCGTGCCGCCGCACTCCGGGCAGGCGCGCGTATTGAGGTACTTCGCGAGCTCCTCCTTCACCGCGACCGATTCGGTCTCGCGATGGCGCCGCTCGAGGCTCGGAAGGATGCCCTCGAACGCGTGCTCCTTCACCGTCGGCCGGCCCTTCTCGCCCGGATAGCGGAACGCGATCTTCTCCTCGCCCGAGCCCTCCAGCACGACCTTGCGCGCGCGCTCCGGCAGCGACTCGAACGGCGCCTCGACGTCGAAGCCGTAGTGCTGCGCGAGCGAGGCGAGCATCGAGAAGTAGAACTGGTTGCGCCGGTCCCAGCCGCGGATCGCGCCCCCCGCGAGGGAGAGGTGCGGGAAGGCCACCACGCGCCGGGGGTCGAAGAACGTGATCTCGCCCAGCCCGTCGCACCGCGGGCAGGCGCCCATCGGGTTGTTGAACGAGAAGAGGCGCGGCTCGAGCTCCGGGATCGAGTAGCTGCAGATCGGGCAGGCGAAGCGCGCGGAGAAGAGGTGCTCCTTGCCGCTGTCCGCTTCCACGGCGAGGGCGCGGCCGTCGGCGTGGCGCAGCGCCGTCTCGAACGACTCGGCGAGGCGCTGCTTGAGCCCGCCCGTGCGGGCGAGCTCCGCCTCGATCTTCACCCGGTCGACGACGATCTCGATGGTGTGCTTGCGGTTGCGGTCGAGCTTCGGCAGCTGGTCGATCTCGTGCGCCTCGCCGTCGATGCGCAGCCGCACGAAGCCCTGCGCGCGCAGCTCGTCGATGAGCTCGAGCTGCTCGCCCTTGCGCCCGACCACGAGGGGCGCGAGGATCATCACGCGCGTGCCGTCGGGGAAGGCGAGCACGTGGTCCACCATCTGCGACACGCTCTGCGAGGCGAGCTTCACCTGGTGCTCCGGGCAGTAGGGATCGCCTACCCGCGCGAAGAGGAGCCGCATGTAGTCGTGGATCTCGGTGACCGTTCCCACGGTGGAGCGCGGGTTGTGCGAGGTCGCCTTCTGCTCGATCGCGATGGCGGGCGAGAGCCCCTCGATGAGGTCCACGTCGGGCTTTTCCATGAGCTGCAGGAACTGGCGCGCGTAGGCGGAGAGCGACTCCACGTAGCGGCGCTGGCCCTCGGCGTAAAGCGTGTCGAAAGCGAGGGACGACTTGCCCGAGCCGGAGAGGCCGGTGATGACGACGAGGCGGTTGCGCGGAATGTCGAGGCTGACGTTCCTCAGGTTGTGCGTGCGCGCGCCTCGGATGCGGATCGTTTCCATGGGGCGATCTGCTAATATACCTGAGGCCCCTTTCCCGCTCCACGTCCAGAAAATCCGGTGAATTCCCCGGCCCGCATGACTCCCAGCGAGCTGCGAGCGAGCTTTTCGCTCGCCTCGATCTTCGGCCTGCGCATGCTGGGCATGTTCATCATCCTGCCGGTCTTCACGCTGTGGACGCAGTCCCAGCCGGCCTGGAACCTGGAGCTCGCCGGCATCGCGATCGGCGTCTACGGGCTCACGCAGGCGATCCTGCAGATCCCCATGGGGCGCCTCTCGGACCGATTCGGCAGGAAGCCCCTCCTCTACGCGGGCCTCGCCGCCATGGCGGCCGGGAGCTTCGTGTGCGCGGCGAGCGCTTCGCCCGCGGGCATGATCGCAGGGCGCGTGCTGCAGGGCGTGGGCGCGGTCTCGGGGGTGGCGATCGCGTTCGCCGCCGACCTCACCCGCGAGGCGCAGCGCAGCAAGGCGATGGCGATCATCGGCTCGACCATCGGCGCGGCGTTCGCCGTCTCCTTCGTCTCCGCGCCTTCGCTCGACCAGTGGGTGGGCATCCACGGCATCTTCGCGATCACCGGCTCGCTCGCCATCGCCGCGATGGCGGTCGCCCGCTGGGTGGTCCCCGACGCGCCGCTCGTGCAGCGCTCGCCCGCCGCGCCCGCCTTCTCCGAGGTGCTGAAGCTGCCCGAGCTCCTGCGCCTGGACTTCGGCATCTTCACGCTGCACTCCGTGCTCATGGCCATGTTCGTCGTGACGCCGGTCGCGCTGGTGCGCGCGGGGCTTCCGGCGGCGCACCACTGGTGGATCTACCTCGGCGCGATGGTCGCGGGACTCGCGTTGATGATGCCGGCGCTCGCCGCGCGCACCGTGCGGCGCGAGCGCCCGGTGTTCCTCGCCGCGGTCGCGGTGATCGCGTGCGGCATCGCCGTGCTCGCCGCCGGGCTCTCGAGCGTCGCGGCGATCGCCGTGGCGCTCGTCATCTTCTTCGCCGGCTTCAACGTTCTGGAAGCGAAGCTCCCCGCGCTCGTCTCGCGCGCGGCTCCGCCCGAGGCGAGGGGGGCCGCCACGGGCGTCTATTCCAGCGTACAGTTCCTCGGAACGTTCGTCGGGTCGGCCGCCGGCGGGGCGATCGCCCAGCATTTCGGCTTCGTGGCGACGCTCGGCGCGTGCCTGCTGCTGCTGCTCGCATGGCTCGGCGTCGCGTGGAACATGGGCGAATTCGTCCCCGCGACCTCGAGCGTCGCCGGGCGCTAGCGCACAACCCGCCTCCAGGAAAGGGAGAAGTCATGGCATCGGTCAACAAGGTGATCCTCATCGGCAACCTCGGGCGCGATCCCGAGACGCGCTACATGCCCGACGGCGGGGCGGTCACGAACATCTCGGTGGCGACCACCGAGGCGTGGAAGGACAAGAACGGCGAGAAGCAGGAGAAGACCGAGTGGCACCGCGTCGCCTTCTTCGGCAAGCTCGCCGAGATCGCGGGGGAATACCTCAAGAAGGGCAGCCAGGTCTACGTCGAGGGGCGGCTGCAGACGCGCAAGTGGCAGGACAAGGACGGGCAGGACAAGTACTCGACCGAGATCGTGGCGAACGCGATGCAGATGCTCGGCTCGCGCCAGGGCATGGGGGGGGCCGCACCCGATCGCGATGCCGACCGCGGCGAGGCTGCTTCGTCCCGGCCCGCGGCCTCCAAGCCGGCCGCCGCCAAGGCGGCCGGCGGCAAGTTCGACGATTTCGAGGACGACATTCCCTTTTGAAATCGATGGCGGCCCCCATCTCCGCGGGGAGTTTTCCTCCGCCAAGGTGAGCCAACCATGAAGCGCATCGTCCTGTTCCTGGTCACCAACCTCGCCGTGGGGCTGGTGCTCTCCATCACGCTCTCGATCCTGGGCGTGAACCGCTACCTCGCGGGCACCGGGCTCAACGTCGGAGCGCTCGCCGTGTTCTCGGTGATCGTCGGCTTCGCGGGCTCGTTCATCTCGCTCGCCCTCAGCAAGACCATGGCGATGTGGAGCACCGGCGCCCGCGTGATCGACGCGCCGCAAAGCGCCGACGAGCGCTGGCTCCTCGACACGGTGCGCCATCTCGCGGACAAGGCCGGCGTCGCCATGCCCACCGTGGCGGTGTACCAGGGCGCGCCCAACGCGTTCGCCACCGGCGCCTTCAAGAACTCGGCGCTGGTCGCGGTCTCCACGGGCCTCCTGCAATCGATGACGCGCGACGAGGTGGAAGCGGTGCTCGGCCACGAGCTCTCCCACGTCGCGAACGGCGACATGGTCACCCTCACGCTCATCCAGGGCACGGTGAATACCTTCGTCGTGTTCCTCGCGCGCGTGGTGGGCTACATCGTGGACCGCGCCGTCTTCCGCACCGAGCGCGGCCTCGGCATGGGCTACTACATCACCGTGATCGCGTGCGAGATCGTGTTCGGCGTCGCCGCCTCGATCATCGTGGCGTGGTTCTCGCGCTTGCGCGAATTCCGCGCCGACGCGGGCTCCGCGAAGCTGCTCGGCACGCCCACGCAGATGATCGCGGCGCTGCGCCGCCTGGGCGGGCTCGAGCCGGGCGCGCTGCCGCAGGCCTTCCAGGCGCACGGCATCACCGAGGGCAGCGGCGGCTTCATGGCGCTCTTCGCGAGCCACCCGTCGATCGAGGCGCGCATCGCCGCCCTCGAGAGCCGGCGCCCTTCGTAGCCGGCGCACGGCGGGGCGCGGCTTGCCGATCGCGCTGGTCGTCGTCGCCACCGTCCTCACGCACACCGCGTTCAACGGCGGACGGCTCACCATTTCCCTCACCGCGCTCGCCGCCGGCGCGACGCCGCTCACCGTGGGCGTGCTGATGTCGCTCGTCGCGGCGCTGCCCATGCTGGTCGCCGTGCGCGCCGGGCGCCTCGTCGACCGCATCGGAGTGCGCTACCCGATCCTCTGCGGCGTGGCGCTCCTCGGGCTCTCGATATCGATCCCGGCGGTCTTCCCCGTCCTGCCCGCGCTCTACGTCGCCGCGGCGGGCTCGGGTCTCGGCTTCATGCTCTTCCACATCTCCATCCAGCACGCGGTGGGCGAGTCGGCGAGCGAGGCGAAGCGGCGCGACGACTTCGGCTGGCTCTCGCTCGGCTTCTCGATCTCCAATTTCCTCGGGCCCACGGTCGCGGGGTTCGCGATCGACGCGATCGGGCACCGCGGCGCGTTCAGCGTCGTCTGCGGCTTCGCCGCCGCGAGCCTCGCGCTGCTCGCGGTGCAGCGCCGCCGGTTCCGCCATTCGCCGCACCGCAGGCACGAGCCCTCCGCGGGGGGCGTCCTCCAGCTCCTCGCCGACGCGGAGCTGCGCCGGGTGTTCGTCGTCACCGGCCTCCTCGCGAGCGCTTGGGACCTCTTCGCCTTCGCCGTGCCGGTCTACGGCAGCGCCATCCGCCTCAGCGCTTCGACCATCGGGCTCATCCTCGCGAGCTTCGCCGCGGCGACCTTCGTCGTGCGCGTGGCGCTGCCCTGGATCTCGCGGCACGTGCGGGAATGGACGCTCATCACGGGCACCTTCTGCATCGCCTTCGTGGCCTACGCGTTCTTCCCGATGGTGCGCACGGTGCCGCTCCTCGCGGCGATCGCGTTCCTCCTCGGGCTCGGCCTGGGCGCCACGCAGCCCTCGATCCTCACGCTGCTCTATGCGACGGCGCCGGCCGGACGCGGCGCCGAGGCGGTCGGGGTGCGCTCGCTCGTCCTGAGCGCGAGCAGCACCTTCCTGCCGCTCGCCTTCGGGGGCGTGGGCGACGCGCTCGGGATGCTGCCGGTCTTCTGGGCGATGGCCACCGCGCTCGCCGGCGGCGGCGTCATCGCCAACCGCCGCCGGGTCGCGCGCTGCGCTTGAGCGGCGCGGCGCCCGACCCCACCTTCGTCCCCGGAGGGAGGTCGCGGCCGGCAGCCATGACGCGCCGCACAATCCCTTGCAAGTGCCTCTGTTAAAATGCGAATCCGAGATTGGGAGAGACCATGCCGATTTACGAGTATCGGTGCGAAAGCTGCGGCCACCAGCAGGAGTTCCTGCAGAAGGTGGGCGACGCGCCCCTCACCGTGTGCACGCGATGCGGGAAGCCGAGCTTCTCGAAGATGGTCACCGCGGCCGGTTTCCAGCTGAAGGGCAGCGGCTGGTACGCCACCGATTTCAAGGGCGCCGCGAAGCCCGCCGCCAAGGCCGGCGAAGCCGCGAAGGCCGATTCCAAGCCGGCCGAGGGCGAGAAGAAGCCGAGCGGAGGTTGCGGGAGCGGCGGCTGCGCGTGCCACTGAAGCACGCACCCCGCCACGCCCTCCCGTCTCCCGGCGCGCCGATCCCGTGATGAGCACGTTGCGCCGCTACTTCGTCGCGGGGCTCCTGGTCTGGATCCCGCTCGGGATCACGCTGTGGGTGCTCACGCTGATCGTGGACGTGATGGACCAGTCGCTGCTGCTCCTGCCGCAGCGCTTCCGCAGCGAGGCCCTGTTCGGCTTCCACGTGCCGGGACTGGGCATCATCCTCACCGCGGCCATCGTGCTCACCACGGGCGCGCTCGCCGCGAACCTCTTCGGGCGCCGGCTCCTCGCGCTCGGCGATGCGCTGCTCTCGCGCATCCCGATCGTGCGCTCGATCTACGGCGGCGTGAAGCAGATCAGCGACACGCTCTTCTCGCCCGAAGGCAAGGCCTTCCGCCGTGCGGTGCTCGTGCGCTATCCGCACCCCGGCGCGTGGACCGTCGCGCTCGTCACCGGAACGCCCGAGAACGAGGTCGCGGAGATCCTCGGCACGGACCAGATCTCCGTCTTCGTTCCGACCACGCCCAACATCACGGCCGGGTTCTTCCTCGTCGTGCCGCGTGCCGAGACCCATCCGCTGGAGATGACGGTGGACGACGCGCTGAAGTACATCATCTCGATGGGCGTCGCCGAGCCCGCCTATCGCTTTCCCCGGCCCGAGAGGCAGCACTCCGGGACCGACCTCAATCCGCTGCCGTCGCCGAGAACGTAGGCGACGGCGCGTCGGATCCGGATCTCGAGAAACGGATGGCGCCGTCGTCCGCGTGACGACGGGGCCCGATGGATTCCCGCCTGCGCGGGAATGACAACAATTTTCCCGCCTGCGCGGGAATGACGCGAGCGACTCCCGCCTGCGCGGGAACGACGAAAGAATGCGAACCGACTACTGCGGCAACATCGACACCCGCTACCTGGGCGAGACCGTCACCCTCTTCGGCTGGGCGCATCGCCGGCGCGACCACGGCGGCGTGATCTTCATCGACCTGCGCGACCGCGAGGGCCTCGTGCAGGTCGTCTGCGACCCGGACCGCCCCGAGACCTTCGCGAACGCAGATCGCGTGCGCGGCGAGTACGTGCTGCGCGCGAAGGGCCTCGTGCGGCGCCGTCCCGAAGGCACGACCAACGCGAACCTGAGGAGCGGCGAGGTGGAGGTCCTCGCGCACGAGCTCGAGATCCTGAACCCGTCCGCGACGCCGCCGTTCACCATGGACGAGGAGCGCCTCTCGGAAGAAGTGCGCCTCAAGTTCCGCTACCTCGACTTGCGCCGCGAGCCGATGCAGAAGGCGCTTCGCATGCGCCATGCCGCCGCGCGCGCGGTGCGCGGCTACCTCGACGCCAACGGCTTCATCGAGGTGGAGACGCCGGTGCTCTACAAGTCGACGCCCGAGGGCGCGCGCGAGTTCCTGGTGCCCTCGCGGGTGCACGACGGCCAGTTCTACGCGCTCCCCCAGTCGCCGCAGCTCTTCAAGCAGCTGCTCATGGTGGCCGGATTCGACCGCTACTACCAGATCGTGAAGTGCTTCCGCGACGAGGACATGCGCGCCGACCGCCAGCCCGAGTTCACGCAGATCGACATCGAGACCTCGTTCCTCACCGAGCGCGAGATCCAGGACGTCATGGAAGGCCTGGTGCGCGACCTTTTCCGCAAGGTCCTCGACGTGGACCTGGGGCCGTTCCCGCGCCTCGCCTATGCGGAGGCGACGTCGAGGTACGGAAGCGACAAGCCGGACCTGCGCGTGACGCTCGAGCTCACCGAGCTCACGGACCTCGTGAAGGAGGCGGGCTTCAAGGTGTTCCGCTCCGCCGCGGAGCTGGCGGACGGCCGCGTGGCGGCGCTGCGCGTGCCCGGGGGCAACGAGCAGTTCACGAGGAAGGAGCTCGACGACCTCGCTCCCTTCGTCGCGATCTACGGCGCGAAGGGACTCGCGTACGTCCGCGTGAACGATCCGTCGAAGCCGAACGAGGAAGGCCTGCAGTCGCCGATCGTGAAGTTCCTCTCGCCGGAGATCCTCGAGGCGATCCTCGAGCGCACCGGCGCAGGCGCGGGCGACCTGCTCTTCTTCGGCGCCGACAGGCGCAAGATCGTGAACGACGCGCTGGGGGCCCTGCGCGTGAAGGTGGGCCACGAGAAGGGACACTTCGTGCCCGGCTGGCGCCCGTGCTGGGTGCTCGACTTCCCCGCGTACGAGTACGACGAGGAGGCTCGCCGCTGGGGCGCCGCGCACCATCCGTTCACCGCGCCCAAGGACGAGCACGTCGAGTTCATGGAGCAGGATCCGGGCAAGGTGCTCGCGAAGGCCTACGACATCGCGTTGAACGGCTGGGAGATCGGCGGCGGCTCGGTGCGCATCCATCGCGCCGAGGTGCAGCAGAAGCAGTTCCGCGTGCTCGGCATCGGCGAGGACGAGCAGCGCGCCAAGTTCGGCTTCCTGCTGGACGCGCTCTCCTATGGCGCGCCGCCGCACGGCGGAATCGCCTTCGGCTTCGACCGGCTCGTCGCGCTCATGTGCGGCGTGGAGCAGATCCGCGACGTGATCGCGTTCCCGAAGACGCAGCGCGGGCAGGACCTGATGGTGGAGGCGCCGAGCCCGGTGTCGGAGAAGCAGCTGCGGGACTTGCACATCCGGCTGCGCAATCCGAAGGCGTCGGAACCACCGATGAACACGGATGAACACAGATAGGGCGCCAGCCACATGCCGATCGCGCTGATCGCACACGGCGGAGCGGGCAACTGGAGGCCGGGCTCCGAGGAGGACGCGGTGGCCGGGATCAAGGCCGCGGTGGAGAAGGGCCGCTCGATCCTCGTCGCGGGCGGCTCCGCGCTCGACGCGGTTTGCGCGACCGTGGTGGCGCTCGAGGACGATCCGATCTTCAACGCAGGCACGGGCGCGGTGCTCAACTTCGACGGCTTCTGCGAGCTCGACGCCAGCGTCATGGAGAGCCGGGGCGTCCCCACGGAGACCGAATCCGGCATAGCGCGCGCCGGCGCGGTGTGCGCGCTGCAGCGCGTGAAGAACCCGGTGCTGGTCGCGCGCAAGGTCATGGAGGAGACCGACCACGTGATGCTCGCCGGCGAGGGCGCGCAGCGCTTCGCCCGGGTGATGGGCTTCGGCGACCACGATCCGGTGACCCCGCAGCGCGAGGCCGACTGGCGCGAGAAGAAGGCGCATCTGTCGGACGTGCTCGGCAGGCACAGCCTGAAGATGCGCCGCTTCCTCAGGGACCATCCGGAATACGCGGGCGGCACGGTCGGCGCCGCCGCCGTGGACGTGAACGGCGTCCTCGCGGCCGCGACCTCGACCGGAGGCGTGACGTTGAAGCTCGTGGGCCGCGTGGGCGATTCGCCGATTCCCGGGGCGGGCAACTACGCCTCGCCGTACGCCGCCGCCTCGGCCACCGGCACGGGCGAATTCGTCATGCGCTCGCTCGCGACGCGCTCGATCGCCGAAGCGGTCCAGCGCGGAGCGACGCTCGCGAAGGCGGTGGAAGGCGTGCTCGATCGCCTGGGGCGCGATTACGACGCGGACGTGGGATTGATCGCGGTGGACGCGTCGGGCAATGCCGTGGCGCGCCATCGCACCCGCGACATGCCGCACGCGCTCTTCGTGGCCGGGGGCGAGGTCGTCGCGCGCATGCGCGCGCCATGACCCACAAGATCCCGGTCTCGACCCTGGTGGTGATCTACACGCCGGCCCTCGACGTGCTGCTCCTCGAGCGCGCCGACCATCCCGGCTTCTGGCAATCGGTCACCGGGAGCCAGGACGAGGACGAGGCGCTGGAGCGCACCGCCGCCCGGGAGGTGATGGAGGAGACGGGCATCGACGCGAGCCGCTACGGCCTCGAGGACTGGAACTTGCAGAACGTCTACGAAATCTACCCGGTGTGGCGCCACCGTTATGCGTCGGGCGTCACCCACAACACGGAGCACGTGTTCGGGCTGCGCGTGCCGGAGCGGCTCGCAGTGCGCGTGGAGCCGCGCGAGCATCTCGCCGCGGAATGGGTGCCCTGGCGCGAGGCGGCCGAGCGCGTGTTCTCCTGGACCAACCGCAAGGCCATCCTCGCGCTTCCCGGAAGGAACGCCTGAACATGCCCGCGACGCGATCCCTCACCGTCGTCACCTACAACATCCACAAGGGGCTCTCGCAGTTCAACCGCCGCCTGGTGCTGCACGACATCCGCGACCGGCTCGGGGGCCTCAATGCGGACGTCGCGTTCCTGCAGGAGGTGCAGGGCCGCCACGAGCGCAACGCGCGGCGCCACGTCACCTGGCCGGAGATCGCGCAGCACGAGTTCCTCTGCCACGAAGGGGCGCACAGCGTCTACGGGATGAACGCGGTCTACCAGGACGGGCACCACGGCAACGCGGTGGTGAGCCGGCACCCGATCCCGAGCTGGGAGAACGTCGACATCTCGCACCATCCCATCGAGAGCCGCGGCCTGCTGCATTGCGAGGTGCAGGTGGAAGGCTGGAAGGAGCGCCTGCATTGCATCAACGTGCACCTCGGCCTCTGGGGAAGGAGCCGGCGCTTCCAGCTCGAATGGCTGTGCGAGCGCATCCGCTCGGCCGTCCCGGCGCGCGGGCCGCTGGTCGTGGCGGGCGACTTCAACGACTGGCAGAAGAAGGCGAGCGACTACCTCGCCGCGGAGCTCGGGCTGGTCGAGGTCTTCGAGCAGTACGAGGGACGGCTCGCGAAGAGCTATCCCGCGAAGCTGCCGATCCTGTCGCTCGACCGCATCTACGTAAGGGACCTCGAGGTGCACGGCGCCGAGCGCCTCGTGGGGCCGACCTGGGCGCGGCTCTCGGACCACGTCGCCCTCGCCGCCCGCCTGAGCCGATAGAAGGAGCAGAAAAGGGGGCCCGATCCCCTTTCCCCGTCTTTCCTCAGCGATGGGTGCGGTTGGAGGCGGCCCCGCGGATGAGGGTGCCGACGCCCTCGCTGGTGAGGACCTCCAGCAGCAGAGCGTGCGACACGCGCCCGTCGATGATGTGCGCGGTCTTCACGCCGTTCTTCACCGCGTCGAGCGCGCATTCCACCTTCGGCAGCATGCCGCCGGAGATGGTGCCGTCGTCGATCATCTCCTTCACCCGCTGTGAAGTGAGGCCGGTCACGACCTTGCCGTCCTTGTCGAGCACGCCGGTGGTGTTGGTGAGGAGGATCAGCTTCTCGGCCGACAGCGTGATCGCGAGCTTGCCCGCGGCGATGTCGGCGTTGATGTTGAAGGCGACGCCGTTCTCGTCGCTGCCGATGGGCGCGATCACCGGGATGAAGTCGCGCGAGTCGAGGAGCTGGATGATCTCCGGGTCGATGCGCACCACCTCGCCCACCAGGCCCACGTCGATCTTCTTCTTCTTGTCCTCCTTGCTCGGGATCTTCATCTTGCGCGCGTGGATGAAGTGCCCGTCCTTGCCGGTGAGGCCGACGGCCTTGCCGCCCGCCTTGTTGATGAGCGTGACGATCTCCTGGTTGATGAGGCCGCCCAGGACCATCTCGACCACGTCGAGCGTCTCCTCGTCGGTGACGCGCATGCCCTGGATGAACTCGCTCTGCTTGCCGAGCTTCTGCAGGAGGGCCCCGATCTGCGGGCCCGCGCCGTGGACCACGACCGGGTTCATGCCGATCAGCTTCAGCAGCACCACGTCCTCGGCGAAATCCTCCTGCAGCGCGACGTCCGTCATGGCGTTGCCGCCGTACTTGATGACGATCGTGCGGTCGTAGAAGCGCTGGATGTAGGGCAAGGCCTCGACGAGGACCTCGGCCTTCTGTGCGGAAGAGAGCTTCGGGGGCATGGAGGAGGGACGGGGCGGGGCGGGCGGAAAAGTGCCGGCTATTGTAGAGGCGCACCCGCGAAACCAAAAGGCCCCGCGGAGCGAGCTCGCCCCGGGAGCCTCGGGTGAGCGCAGCGGGCCGCGCGGCTTGCGCGAGGCTTGCTGCGCCGGTCGTCAGTGCACTTCGACCTTGCGCGCGCCGGCGGGCGCCTTCTTCGGAAGCGTGAGCTCGAGCACCCCGTCGGCGAGCTTCGCCGCGGCGCGCGCCGCGTCGACCTCGATCGGCAGCGCGAGGCGCCGCTCCGACCTGCCGGGCTGGCGCTCGACGTGCAGCCATTTCTCGCCATCCTTCGCCTCGCCCGCGGCGGGCGTCTCGGTGGCGATCGCGACCTCGTTCGCCTCGACGTCGATGGCGATGGCGTCCTTGCTCACGCCGGGAAGCTCCGCGAGGATCACGTAGGCATCGGGCGTCTCCTTCACGTCGACGCGGATGCGGCGCGGCGCCGGGCCGCGGGCCGGCCGCGCGAAGCCGGGGCGCAGGAACTCATCGAACAGGCCGTCGAGGCCGGCCAGGGGTTGGGTGCGCAGCAGGACGTTCATCGGGATTCTCCGGAAAGTGGGTTCGTCAGTTCGCCAGATGGGGACCCGCGCGCCGCTTTCAAGCATGCCCGCGCGGCGCGGAGCAGTTGCGGTACCATCGTTCGACCGATTCCCAGGGAGCTTCCATGAAGTCCTCGCGCGTGCTCATCGCGTCCGCCATCGCTTCGCTCGCCGCGTCGGCGCTCGCCGGTCCCGCGCGAGCTGCGGACAAGGCGCCCGACCAGGAGAAGTGCTACGGCGTCGCGAAGGCCGGCCAGAACGATTGCGGCACCGCGCGCCATTCCTGCGCGGGAATGGCGACCCGCGACCGCGACCCGCACGACTGGAAGATGGTGCCCGAGGGCACCTGCCGGAAGATGGGCGGCACGCTCGTCGAGCCCGCCGCGAAGCCTGCGCCGAAGGGCAAGTAGCGCGATGGGCGAGGCGGCGCTCGCGGCCGGCGCCGGCATCGGGCTTCGCGCGCCGCATCATGAGGAGCTCTTCCTGCGGCGCCCTGCGCTCGCGTTCGTCGAGGTCCACAGCGAGGACTTCTTCGGCGACGGGGGCCCTTTCCTCGCGGCGCTCGAACGCACCCGTGCGCTGTATCGATTGAGCCTGCACGGCGTCGGTCTCTCGCTCGGCTCGGTGGATCCGCTCGACGAGCGGCACCTCGCGCGCCTCGAGGCGCTGGTGCGGCGCTTCGACCCGGCGCTCGTCTCGGAGCACCTGTCGTGGTCCTCGATCGACGGCCGCCACGCGAACGAGCTGCTGCCGCTACCGCGCACCGCCGAAGCGGCCGCGCACGTCGCCGATCGCATCGCGCGCGTGCAGGATCGCCTCGGCCGCCGCATCCTGGTGGAGAACGTCTCCACCTACCTCGAGTTCGAGGATTCGTCGATGCCGGAGTGGGAATTCGTCATGCAGGTGGTGCGGCGCTGCGGATGCGGGCTGCTCCTCGACGTGAACAACGTCTACGTGAACGCCGTGAACCACGGCTTCGACCCGGGACGCTTCCTCGAGGCGATCGATCCCGCCTCGGTCGGCGAATACCATCTCGCGGGCCACGAAGCCTGCGCGCTGGGGCTCGTCGACACGCATTCGCGGCGCGTGGCGCCCGAGGTGTGGAAGCTCTATCGCGATGCGCTCGCGCGCATCGGCCCGCGCCCGACGCTCGTCGAGTGGGACCTCGACCTCCCGGCGCTCGACGTGCTGCTCGGCGAGGCGTCGGCGGCCGGGGCGCTCCTCGAGGCCGCGCATCGCGCCGGGCGCGCGGCGCTGCCGGCGTGAGCACGCTCGCCGGCCTGCAGCGCGCGTTCGCCCGCGCGGTCGAGGAAGGCGGCGACGCGCTCGCGCTCCGCATTCGCGGCGCGGGGAGCACGCCGGCGGCGCGCATCGCGTTCTATCGCGCGAGCGTGCGCTCGCAGCGCCACGGCGCGCTCGCGGCGACCTACGCGGTGGTGCGGCGGCTCGTCGGCGACGACTTCTTCCGCGAGATGGCCCGGCGCTACGCGGCGGCGCATCCTTCGCGCTCGGGCGACCTGCGGCTCTTCGGCGATCGATTCGGCGATTTCCTCGAGCAGGATCGCGACGCGCGCGCCCTCGCTTGCCTCGGCGACGTCGCGCGCCTCGAGTGGGCGCGCCACGAATCCTTCCATGCCGCCGAGGCGCCGGGGCTCGATGCGGCGGCGCTCGCCGCGGTCGCGCCCGAGCGGCAGGGCGAGGTCCGCTTGCTCCTGCATCCTTCGGTGCGCCT
>DATIZV010000262.1:0-6554 GCA_035516915.1 Usitatibacter sp.
CGCGCATCTTCGCCGCGCGCGGCGTTTCCTCGGCCGACGAGCTCGCCACCGGCTTCAAGGCGCTCGCATCGCCCGCGGGCCTCGCGCACGTCGACGAGGCGGCGCGGCTCCTCGCCGACGCGATCGAACGGCAGGAACGTCTCCTCATCGTCGGCGACTACGACGCGGACGGCGCCACCGCGTGCGCGCTCGGCGTGCGTGCGCTGCGCGCGCTCGGGGCGCGCATCGACTATCTCGTGCCGAACCGCTTCGAGCACGGGTATGGCCTCACGCCGGAGATCGCGCGCGAGGCGGCGAGGCGCGCGCCCGACCTGCTCATCACGGTCGACAACGGCATCGCCGCGGTCGAAGGCGTGGCCGAAGCCAACCGACTCGGCATGCGCGTGCTCGTCACCGACCATCACCTGCCCGGCGCCGCGCGCCCCGAGGCGGCGTGCATCGTGAACCCCAACCAGCCGGGGTGCGGGTTCCCGAGCAAGTCCCTCGCCGGCGTGGGCGTGATCTTCTACGTGATGCTCGCGTTGCGCGCCGAGATGCGGCGCCGCGGCGCGTTCGCTTCGCGCGCGGAGCCCAATCTCGCCGGGCTCCTCGACCTCGTGGCGCTCGGCACCGTCGCCGACGTGGCACGGCTCGATGCGAACAATCGCATCCTCGTCGCACAGGGGCTCGCCCGAATTCGCGCGGGACGCGCCTGCCCCGGCATCGCCGCGCTCCTCGAAATCGCCGGCCGGGATGCGAGGCAGGCGAGCGCCTACGACCTCGGCTTCTCGATCGGCCCGAGGTTGAACGCCGCGGGACGCCTTCAGGACATGTCGCTCGGCATCGAGTGCCTGCTCGCCGACGATCGGGGCGCGGCCCTTGAGATGGCGACGCGCCTCGACACGTTGAACCGCGAGCGCCGCGAGATCGAGGTTGGCATGCAGGAGTCGGCGCTCGCGATCCTGGGCGCGATCGATGCGGGGGACGCGTACACGCTCTCGGTGCACCACGACGAGTGGCACGCGGGGGTGGTGGGCCTCCTCGCCTCGCGCCTCAAGGAGCGCTTCCACCGTCCGGTGTTCGCGTTCGCATCCGATGCGGGCGGCAGGCTCAAGGGATCGGGCCGCTCGGTCGCGGCGCTGCACCTGCGCGACGCCCTCGACCTCGTCGACAAGCGCGCGCCGGGCATGCTGGAGCGCTTCGGCGGGCACGCGGCCGCCGCGGGCGTCACGATCGCACGCGAGCGACTGGAGGCATTTCGCGCGGCCTTCGAGGCGGTGGCCCGCGAGCGGCTCACTCCGGCCGACCTCCTGCAACGCATCGAATGCGACGGCGAGCTCGCGCCCGCCGACGTGAGCCTCGCTTTCGCGCGCGTGCTGCGCGAGCAGGTCTGGGGCCAGGGTTTCGCCGAGCCGCGCTTCGCCGGCCGCTTCGAGGTCCAATCGCAGCGCGTGGTGGGCGAGAAGCACCTGAAGCTCACGCTCGGCCTCGGCGCGCGCCGCATTCCCGCCATCCGCTTCGGAGTGCCCGACGCCCTCCCCGGCTCCATCCGCGCCGTCTACCGCCTCGACGTGAACGAATACCAGGGCGCTAGCACGGTACAGCTGGTGATCGAGCACGTGGAATGAGAAAACCGGGGACAGACCCCATTTTCCATAGCGCGCAACGCGGTGTTCGCTGTTTGAAAAATGGGGTCTGTCCCCGGTTTTCGCTCCCGTATAATCGTCGGTTTGCGCACGAAGAATCACGCCATGGAAGCCGACCGCCTCAACGCCATCGACAACAACCTCCACGGGCTCACCGCACGCGCGGCGGAGCTCCGGAGGTATCTTTGACTACGACGCGAAGAAGTCGCGGCTGATCGAGGTCGCGCGCACGCTCGAGGACCCGAACATCTGGTCCGACGCGAAGCGCGCGCAGGACCTGGGCAAGGAGCGGCGCACGCTCGAGGATGCCGTCGGGACCCTCGAGAAGATCGACAGGGGCCTCAAGGATTCCGCGGAGCTCTTCGCGCTCGCCAAGTCCGAGGGCGACGACGCGACGCTCGTCGCGGTCGAGGGCGACGTGAAGAAGGTCGAGAAGCTCGTCGCCGACCTGGAGTTCCGGCGCATGTTCGCGGACCCCATGGACCCGAACAACTGCTTCGTCGACATCAACGCCGGCCAGGGCGGCACCGAGGCGCAGGACTGGGCGCAGATGCTGCTTCGCATGTACACGAAGTATTGCGACCGCCATGGATTCCGCGCCGAGCTGGTCGAGGAGAGCGAGGGCGAAGTCGCGGGATTGAAGAGCGCCTCCATCAAGGTGACCGGACCTTACGCCTACGGGTACCTGCGCACCGAGACCGGCATCCATCGGCTCGTGCGCAAGAGCCCGTTCGATTCCAACGCGCGGCGCCACACCTCGTTCGCGAGCGTGTTCGTCTATCCCGAGGTCGACGAATCGATCGAGATCGAGATCAACCCGGCGGACCTGCGCATCGACACCTATCGCGCCTCGGGCGCGGGCGGCCAGCACGTGAACCGGACCGATTCCGCGGTGCGCATCACGCACATTCCCTCCGGCGTCGTGGTCGCCTCGCAGAACGACCGCTCGCAGCACCGCAACAAGGCCGAGGCGATGGCGATGCTGAAATCCAAGCTCTACGAGCTGGAGCTGCGCAAGAGGAACGAGCAGAAGCAGGCGCTGGAGGACACCAAGAGCGACATCGGCTGGGGCCACCAGATCCGCTCGTACGTGCTCGACCAGTCGCGCATCAAGGACCTGCGCACCAACGTCGAGGTCGGCAACACGCAGGCGGTGCTCGACGGGGACCTGGACGACTTCATCAGCGCGAGCCTCAAGCAGGGAGTGTAGAGATGGCGAACGACAACAACGCGAAAACGCCTCCCGAGGCGCCGCAGGACGAGAACCAGATCATGGCCGAGCGGCGCGCGAAGCTCGCGCGCCTGCGTGAGCAGGGCCACGCGTTCCCCAACGACTTCCGGCGCGAGGACCTCGCCGGCGACCTCGCGCGCGCGCACGGCGAAAAGACCAGGGAGCAGCTCGAGAGCGAGAAGCCGAAGGCGAAGGTGGCGGGACGGATGCTGTTGAAGCGCGTGATGGGCAAGGCTTCCTTCGCGACGCTCCAGGACATGAGCGGGCGCATCCAGGTCTACGTCAACAACGACGTCACCGGCGCGGAGGCGCACGAAGCGTTCAAGCACTGGGACCTGGGCGACATCCTCGGCGTCGAGGGCACGCTTTTCAAGACCCACAAGGGCGAGCTCACGATCCAGGCGACGAAGATCCGCCTGCTCGCGAAGTCGCTGCGGCCGCTGCCCGAGAAGTTCCACGGCCTCACCGACATGGAGAGCCGCTACCGGCAGCGCTACGTGGACCTCATCGTGAACCCGGAGACGCGCCGCACCTTCGAGATCCGCTCGAAGCTGGTGCAGGCGATGCGCGAGTTCTTCGTCGCACGCGGCTACCTCGAGGTGGAAACGCCGATGATGCAGCCGATCCCGGGGGGCGCCGCGGCGCGCCCGTTCGTGACGCACCACAACGCGCTCGACACGGACCTGTACCTGCGCATCGCGCCCGAGCTCTATCTCAAGCGGCTGGTCGTGGGCGGGATGGAGAAGGTGTTCGAGATCAACCGCAATTTCCGCAACGAGGGCTTCTCGACGCGCCACAATCCCGAGTTCACCATGCTCGAGTTCTACGAGGCCTACCAGGACTACGTGTACCTCATGGACCTCACCGAGCAGCTGCTGCGCGAATGCGCGCGCAAGGTGCTCGGCACGACCTCGCTCACCTACCAGGGCGCGCCCGTGGACCTCGGGAGGAAGTTCGACCGCCTGACCATGCCCGAGGCGATCCACAAGTACAACCCGGGCTATCCGCTCGACGCGCTCTCGGACCCGCACTACCTCAAAGCATCGCTCGCGCCCTTCGACGCCGAGGTGTTCCCGACCGACGGCGTGGGCATCCTGCAGCTGAAGCTCTTCGAGGCGACCACCGAGGAGAAGCTCGTCGATCCGACGTTCATCGTCGCGCATCCGGTGGACGTCTCGCCGCTCGCGCGCGCGAACGAGCGCGATCCGTCGGTCACCGACCGCTTCGAGCTCTTCATCACCGGGCGCGAGATCGCGAACGGCTTCTCGGAGCTCAACGACCCGGAGGACCAGGCGGCGCGCTTCGCCGCGCAGGCGAGCGCCAAGGAAGCGGGCGACGAGGAGGCGATGTACTACGACGCGGACTACGTCCGTGCGCTCGAGTACGGCCTTCCTCCGACGGCCGGCGAAGGCATCGGCATCGACCGGCTGGTCATGCTCTTCACCGACAGCCCGTCGATCCGCGACGTGATCCTCTTCCCGCAGCTCAAGGCGGCGGAGACCTGAGCGGCAGCCATCCGTCGAGCGGGCGGCGCCGCTCGTCGGAAAGGCCGTCGGCGCCCGTCAAGCGGCCCCCGCGCCGGCCCTCTGCCGGAGGGCAGCCATGCTATCGTTTGCGCCAGCAAATTCCCGCAACACCGGAGGAGACATGAACCGCCCCCAACGCATCCTCGCCGCGGCCGCCGCCGCCCTCGCCTTCCTGCTCGCCGCCGACGCGTCGGCCGCCTGCAACGAATGCGGCACCGTGGTGGACCTGAAGAAGATCGAGAAGCAGGGCGAGGCGAGCGGCGCCGGCGCCGTGATCGGCGGCATCGCGGGCGGCGTGCTCGGCCACCAGATCGGCAGCGGCCGGGGCAATACCGCCGCGACCATCGCGGGAGCCGCGGGCGGCGCCTACGCCGGCAACCAGATCGAGAAGAACCGCAACACGACCGTGACCTGGCAGGTGATCGTGAAGATGGAGGACGGAAGGACGCGCTACTTCGACTACGCCGAGCGGACCGGCTTCCACATCGGCGACAAGGTGAGGATCGTCGACCACAAGCTCACGCACCGATAGCCCAACTCGCCGCCCACCCGGCCTCGCCCTCGCGCGGACCGGGCCTCGCCGTGAACGATTCGCTCCTCCACGTCCTCCTCATCGTCGGAACGCTCGCCGTCGTCTCGCCGATCCTGCTCGTCCTCGCGCGCGCCCGCGGCGGCGAGCAGCGCGCGCTCGCCGAGGCGAGCAGCGCGCGCGACCGCCTGCACGACGCGCTCGAGGGCTCGAACCTCGCGGTCTTCGACTGGGATACCTCGGGCGGGAACAGCATCCACCTGAGCCCGACCTGGCGCGTGATGCTCGGCCACGAGCCCGCGGAGACCCGCTGCACGGTGCAGGAGCTCTTCTCGCTGGTCCATCCCGACGACGTGAAGCGCGTGCGCGACGCCGCCGTGGAGACGCTCAAGGGACGCACGGCGCGCTACGACAACATCCATCGCGTGCGCCGCGCGGACAACACGTACATCTGGATCCACAGCCGCGGCAAGGTGACGGTGCGCGATCCGCGCGGCTGGGCGTTGCGCTTCGCGGGAACCAACGCCGACATCACCGCGCGCGTGGTCGCCGAGGAGCGGCTCAAGGAGCGCGAGATGCAGCTGCGCCAGCTCATCGACACGATGCCCGCGGCGATCGCGGTGTTCGGCACCGACGAGCGGGTGCTCTTCCACAACCGCGCCTACCTCGAGCTCACCGGGCTCTCCGCCGAGGCGGTGAACGGCAAGCGCATGAAGGAGGTGGTCGGGGAGTCGATGTACGCGAAGATGGAGCCGCACCTGCTCGCCGCGCTCGACGGGCGCACGGCGCGCTTCGAGCAGCAGGTGATGGATCCGATGGGCCGCACCGTGGACCTCGAGGTGGTCTACATGCCGCTGCGCGACACGCACGGGCGCGTCACCGCCGCGATCACCGTGCGCTTCGACATCACGCGCCTGAAGGACCTCGACCGCATGAAGGACGGCTTCGTCGCGGTGGCGAGCCACGAGCTGCGCACGCCGCTCACGTCGATGCGCGGCTCGCTGGGACTGCTGCAGGGCGGCGTCGCGGGCGAGCTGAGCGACGAGGCGCGGGGCCTCGTCTCCATCGCGATGCAGAACTGCGAGCGCCTGGTGCGCCTCGTGAACGACCTCCTCGACCTGGAGAAGATCACGTCGGGCCACGGCGCCTTCCGCATCGCGCTCCTCGAGTGGCCCGCGGTGCTGCGCCAGGCGATCGAGTCGAGCCGCGGCTTCGTCGAGTCCTACGGCGTGCGCTTCGAGCTCGAGCGCCCGGAGGACCTGCGCGTGCGCGGCGACGAGGACCGGCTCGTCCAGGTGCTCTCCAACCTGCTCTTCAACGCGGCCAAGTTCTCCCCGCGCGGGTCGGTGGTCACCGTGAGCTCGAAGCAGCTCGCCGACAGCTGGGTGCGCACCTCCGTGCGCGATCGCGGTCCCGGCATCCCCGAGCACTTCCGCAGCCGCATCTTCCAGCGCTTCGCGCAGGCCGACATGGGCGAGGACCGCCGCGCGGAAGGCAGCGGGCTGGGCCTCGCCATCAGCCGCGAGATCGTCGAGCGCCTCGGCGGGCGCATCGGTTTCAACGCCGCGCCCGGCGGCGGGACCGAGTTCTGGTTCGATCTTCCGGGCACCACGGAAAGGGTCACGGCATGAACACGGCGAAGC
>DATIZV010000263.1:0-7627 GCA_035516915.1 Usitatibacter sp.
GTGAAGATGAAGGTGGGCCGCGACGCCAAGGCCGACGTGCAGCGCGTGGGCGCCGCGCGCGAGGCGATCGGGGGATGCGAAGCTCTTCGTCGATGCGAACGGCGCATATACCCGGGAGCAGGCGCTGGAACAGGCGCAGCGCTTTGCCGAGGACGACGTGCGCTGGTTCGAGGAGCCCGTGTCCTCCGACGACCTCGAAGGCCTGCACCTCCTGCGCGACACGCGTCCGCCGGGGATGGCGATCGCGGCGGGCGAATACGGCTACGACCTCTTCTATTTCCGGCGCATGCTCGAAGCCGGCGCGGTCGACGCGATCCAGGGCGATGCCACGCGCTGCGCAGGCGTGACGGGCTTCATGGGCGCCGCGGCGCTCGCCGACGCGTTCGGGATTCCGCTCTCGAGCCATTGCGCGCCGGCGCTGCACGTGGCGCTTTGCTGCGCGGCGCGCCGCGCGGTGCACCTCGAGTACTTCCACGACCACGTGCGCATCGAGCGCATGGTCTTCGACGGCGCGCCGCAGCCGCGCGATGGGCGCCTCTACCCCGACCGCTCGCGCCCGGGACTGGGGCTCGAGCTGCGCGAGAAGGATGCGGCGCGCTTTCGCGTGAGCGGCCCGGGAGCTTAAGCGGGACTGAAGCTCGTGGAGGCGCATCGGATCATCGATACGGGCCGGCCGCGGGGAACCTTGACGCGCGCGGGGTTGCCCACCCAGATATCGGAAAGGAGAACACCATGCGCAATCTCATCATCGCCTGCGCCGCGACGCTGCCTCTGCTCGCGAGCGGCGCGACCGCCTACGCGGCATACAACCCCGAGCATGCCGTTCCACCGCGCCATGCGAGCGGCGCGTTGCAGGACGCGCGCGACCAGGTCGGCCACGCGGCGAAGATCCTCCACAAGATGGTCCGGCAGGACCCCGGCATGCGCAGGCGCCTGCACGAAGCCAAGGCCGTGTTCGTCATGACGTCCTATGGACGCGGCGGCCTCGTCGTAGGCGGCAGCGGCAGCCCCGGCGTGCTCATGGTGCGCCACGACGGGCGCTGGGCGGGACCGGCGCTGTTCAACGTCGGCTCGGTGAGCGTCGGCGCGCAGGTCGGCGGCGAATGGGGCTCGATGGTCTGGATCCTCGACACCCATCGCGCGCTTCGGCAATTCGAGCAGACCAACAACTTCTCGCTCAAATCGGGCGCGGACCTCACCTTCGCCGTGTGGTCGGCCGCGACCCGCGCGCAGACTTCCGCGCCCGACGTCGTGGTATGGAGCGATTTCAAGGGTGCCTATGCGGGAGCCAACATCGGGGCGACGGACATCAACTACGACGAGCACGAGACGGGGGCGCTGTACGGCCATCGCGTGAGCCTGCGCGAGATCGTGCGCGGCCAGGTGCACACCGCCGCGGCGCAGGAGCTCGTGAAGGCACTGCCCGCGTGAGGCCGCGATGAGCCCTCCGCAGTTCGTCGACACGAGCGCCCTGCGCCGCCGCGCCGGGCGCCCGGGCGCGGGCGCGCTCGAGGGGGCCTTGCGCCGTTCCATCGAAGGCGAGGTCCGCTTCGACGACGGCAGCCGCGCCCTCTACGCCACGGACGCATCCAACTATCGCCAGGTTCCGATCGGCGTCGTGATCCCGAAGAGCGTCGACGACGTGGTGCGCGCGGTGGCCGCGTGCCGCGAGCACGGCGCTCCGGTGCTGGCGCGCGGCGGGGGCACGAGCCTCTGCGGCCAGTGCTGCAACGCGGCGGTGGTGCTCGATTTCAGCAAGTACATGAACCGCATCCTGGAGCTCGACCCGGAGGCTCGCCATGCCCGCGTGGAGCCCGGCTGCGTGCTCGACGACCTGCGCGACGCAGCCGAGAAGCACAACCTCACCTTCGGCCCGGATCCGTCGACCCACAACCACAACACGCTCGGCGGCATGGTCGGCAACAACTCGTGCGGCGTTCACTCGGTGATGGCCGGAGAGACCTCGCAGAACGTGATCGAGCTCGACGTCCTCACCTATGACGGCGAGCGCATGACCATCGGCGCGACCGACGACGCCGAGTTCGAGCGCATCGTCGCGGCGGGCGGGCGCCGTGCCGAGATCTACCGGAAGCTGCGCGAGCTGCGCGACCGCTACGCCGCGCAGATCCGCGGCCGCTTCCCCGACATTCCGCGCCGTGTCTCCGGCTACAACCTTCCGGCGCTGATGCCCGAAGGCGGCTTCCATGTCGCGCGCGCCGTCGTGGGCTCCGAGGGCACCTGCGTGATCGTCCTCGCGGCGAAGCTGCGGCTGGTGCCGAGCCCGCCTTCCCGCGCGCTGCTCGTGCTCGGCTACGACACCGTGTACGAGGCCGGCGATCACGTGCCGCGCATCATGGAGTTCAAGCCCATCGGCCTGGAGGGGATCGACGACCGCCTCGTCTCCGACATGAAGACGATCCACATGCACCCCGGCGACCTGAAGCTGCTCCCCGACGGCGGCGGCTGGCTGCTGGTGGAGTTCGGCGGCAAGGACCGCGAGGAGGCAAGGGGCTGCGCGAAGCGCGCGATCCAGGCGCTGCGCGGCGAGAAGAAGCCGCCATCGATGAAGCTCTTCGACGATCCGTCCCAGGAGAAGCTCCTCTGGAAGATCCGCGAATCGGGCCTCGGCGCGACGGCCCACGTTCCCAACAAGCCGATCACGTGGGAAGGCTGGGAGGATTCGTCGGTGTCGCCCGCGAAGCTGGGCGAGTACCTGCGCAAGCTCCGCCACCTCTTCGAGGAGTACGGCTACGAGTGCGACCTCTACGGCCACTTCGGCCAGGGATGCGTGCACACGCGCATCGACTTCGACCTGGAGACCGCGGCCGGCATCGCGAAATTCCGCCGCTTCCTGGACGACGCCGCGAAGCTCGTGGTGAGCCTGGGCGGCTCGCTCTCGGGCGAGCACGGCGACGGCCAGTCCAAGGCGGCGATGCTTCCGATCATGTTCGGCGACGACCTGATGCAGGCGTTCCGCGAGTTCAAGTCGATCTGGGACCCGCAGTGGAAGATGAATCCGGGGAAGGTGATCGACGCCTTCGATCCGACCGAGAACCTGCGCCTGGGAAGCGACTGGCGCCCGCCCGTCGTCGAGACTCATTTCCGCTATCCGCAGGACGAAGGCAGCTTCACGCGAACCGTGCTTCGATGCGTCGGCGTGGGCGAGTGCCGCAAGAAATCGGGGACGATGTGCCCGAGCTACATGGCGACGCGCGAGGAGATGCATTCGACCCGCGGGCGCGCGCGCCTGCTCTTCGAGATGCTGCAGGGCGAGCCGCTGCGCGGGCGGTGGAAGAACGAGGCCGCGCGCGAGGCGCTCGACCTGTGCCTTTCGTGCAAGGGATGCAAGGGCGAGTGCCCGGTGAACGTCGACATGGCGACGTGGAAAGCGGAGTTCATGTCGCACTACTACGAGGGACGCCTGCGCTCGCGCTCCGCGTACGTGTTCGGGCTCGTCGACCGCTGGGCGCGCCTCGCCTCCCGCGCTCCGCGCCTCGTGAACTTCCTCTCCTCGACGCAGCCCTTCGGCGGCATCGCCAAGGCGCTCGCCGGGATGCCCGCGGCGCGGCGCATCCCGCGCTTCGCGTCGCGCACGTTCCGCTCGCGCTTCGCCGGACGCCCGCGCGGCCGCACCGGGCGCGAGCGGGTGCTGCTCTGGCCCGACACGTTCAACGACCATTTCGAGGGCGGCCCCGAGACCGCGATGGCCGCCGTGGAGGCGCTGGAGACGGCGGGCTTCGAGGTGGCGATCCCCGCGAAGCGGCTGTGCTGCGGCCGGCCGCTCTACGAGTTCGGCATGCTCGAGCGCGCCCGCCGCTACCTGCGCGAGGCGATGGACGCGATCGCCGGGGACATCCAGGCGGGGACGCCGGTCATCGTGCTGGAGCCCGCGTGCGCGTCGGTGTTCCGCGACGAGCTGCCCAACCTCTTCTTCGGCAGCGAGCAGGCGAAGCGGCTCGCCAAGCAGACTCGCCTCCTGAGCGAGCTCCTCCACGAGCGCGACATCGCGCTCCCCAGGCTCGAGCGCCGCGCCGTCGTGCACGGCCACTGCCACCACAAGTCCGTGCTCAAGATGGACGCGGAGATCGAGGTGCTCAAGGCGCTGGGGCTCGACCTGGACGTCCTCGATTCCGGCTGCTGCGGCATGGCCGGCTCTTTCGGCTTCGAGAAGGAGAAGTACGAGGTCTCGATGGCCTGCGCCGAGCGGGTGCTGCTCCCGGCGGTGCGCGCCGCCGATGCGCAAACGCTCGTCATCGCGAACGGCTTCAGCTGCCGCGAGCAGGTCGAGCAGGCCACCGGCAAGCGGCCGCTGCACCTCGCCGAGGTGATCGCGATGGCGCTCAGGGACCGTTCATCCAGCGCGCGTGCGCCGTCCGATACGCCTCGGGCGACTGGGGCTTGACGAGCACCATCACGACCTCCGGGTGCTCCTTGCGCACGCGCGATTCGAGGCTCGCGACGACCCGCTGCACTTCGCTCGCACGGAGTCGATGCTCGAAATCCAGGCTCAGCGCGACGATCACCTCGCGCGGCGCGAGCTGGACGGTGAGCATTCCGTTGTAGCATCCGATTCCGCTCTGGGAGCGCGCGAGGCGTGCGACCGACTCCACGAGCGACGGCCGCGCCGCCTCGCCGATGAGGAGCTTCTTCGTCTCGCGGGCGAGGAACCCGGCGATGACCGCGAGCAGGAGCCCGATCGCGATGGAGGCCGCCGCATCCCAGCGCCCGTCGCGGAGCACGGTCGCCGCGGCGATGCCGGAGGCGGCGAGAGCGATGCCGAGGAGGTCCGCCGAGTTCTCGAGAAAGACGATGACGACCGACGGATCCTTCGTCTCCTGCGCCGCCTGGAGGTAGCCGCGCTCGCCCTTGCGCCGGCGGTACTCGCGAAACGACACCCACCAGGCGCCGGCCTCGAAGGCTCCCGCCACCGCGAGCACGACGTAGCTCGCGAGCGGGTTGCGCACCGGCTCCGCGCTGAGATAGTGGCGCACGCCCTCCCAGACGGAGACGCCGGCGCCCGCCACGAACATCATGAGCGACACCACGAAGCTCCAGAAGTAGACCTCGCGGCCGTAGCCGAACGGGTGCTCGCGGTCCGGCGGCTGGCTCGCGCGGTGCGCGCCGTAGAGGAGCAGCAGCTCGTTCGAGCTGTCGACCAGCGAGTGCACCGCCTCGCTCAGCATGGCCGAGCTGCGGGTGACGGCGGCGGCGGCGAACTTCGTGATCGCGACCAGGACGTTCGCCGCGAGCCCCGCGTAGAGGACGAGCTTCGAGCCCTCGTCGGGCGCCGCGGGAGCCTGCGCCGCGCTCATGTGAGCGTGAGCCGCGCCCCGAGGATGAGCCCGAAGAGCGCGTGCGCCGCGATGGTGGTGAGCGGCGTGCGGTAGCCGTAGTTGAGCGCGAGGAAGCCCGGGGGCTGCAGGCGCCGCCCGCGGATCGGCCCCTGGTACTCGCTCGCCATGCGCGGGTGCACGTAGGGCAGCAGCGGCAGCAGCATCACGAGCAGCACGCCGCCGTGGATCGCCCCGATGAGGAGCCCGATCTCCCACCCGGTGCGGCCGATGGCGGCGAAGAGGAAATAGTAGAGGAACGCGAAGAGCCAGCCGCCGAGCAGGTAGAACACGAGACCGAGGGCCTGCGCGGACGAGCGATCGCCGGTGAACATGGTCCCGAGGAGGAAGGGAATCGACAGGCGCGAGTAGCCCATGCGCTGCGCGCCGAACATCACCGCGGAGAGCGCCGCGGTCGCGGCGAATCCCCAGATGAGGATCGAGGCGATCTCGGCGGCGGTCTGCGTGAGGGCCACGGTCAGGCGGTCTTGTGCTGGAAGAGCGCGGTCGCGGCCGAGATGAGGCTCACGTGCGTGAAGGCCTGCGGGAAGTTGCCGACCGGCTTTCCGCTCCTCGTGCCGACCTCCTCCGCGAAGAGGCCCACGTCGTTGGCGAGCTTGCACAGGCGCTCGAAAAGCTTGCGCCCCTCGTCGTAGTGGCCCGCGTTCGCGAGGTACTCGGCGGCCCAGAAGTTGCACGGCGCGAACGCGTTCTCCGGCGCGACGAAGCCGTCGTAGCCCGTGTCGTCGCGATAGCGATGGATGAGGCCGTTGTCGCAGAGGACCTTGGCGATGTAGCGGTAGGTTCCGTCCATGCGCGGATGCCCGGGCTCGCGGTAGCCGTAGCGCGCGAGGAGCAGCAGGCTCGCATCGGCCTCCTCGCCTCCGTAGTAGGCGACGTAGCTGCCGAGCTTCTCGCTCCAGCCCTTCTCCTCGATCTCGGCGCGGATCGCGTCGCATTCGGCAGCCACGCGCCCGGGATCGATCGGGATGTCGAAGCTCTCCGAGAGGCGGCGCAGGCGATCGAGCGCCACCCAGCACATCGCCTTGGAGAAGGTATGCATGCGCGGCGCGCACCGCGTCTCCCAGATGCCCTGGTCCGGACGGCGCCAGAGCTTCATCACGTGCTTGCCCACGCCCGCGAGCATCGACGCCTCCACCGCGTCGATCGTGCCGCCGGCCGCCACGTAGCGCGACACGGTCGCCATGAGCTCGCCGTAGATGTCCAGCTGGAGCTGGTCGTGCGCGGCGTTGCCGATGCGTACCGGCTTCGCGCCGCGGTAGCCCGAGAGATGCGGCAGCACCTTCTCGTCGAGCTTCACCTCGCCGTAGAGGTCGTACATCACCTGGAAGCGCTGCCAGGTGAGGCGCGTCGCATGCAGCAGCCACTCGAGGAAGCCTTCCGCCTCGTCGAGGTAGCCGAGGCGCAGGAACGCGTGCAGCACGAGCGCGCTGTCGCGGATCCAGCAGTAGCGGTAATCCCAGTTGCGCGGGCCGCCCGCCACCTCCGGAAGCGACGTCGTGGGCGCCGCGAGCACCGCACCGCTCGTCGCGCAGTTGAGGAGCTTCAGCACCAGGGCGCTGCGCACGACCTCGTCGCGGTACGGGCCGTCGTAGCGGCACTGCGCGCACCAGCCTTTCCACCACGCGATGGTCGACTCGAGGCGCTTTCCCGCCTCGGCGCCGAGCAGCGGAATCACGCTCGCGTCGTCCTCGTCGTAGGCGAGCGAGAGCCAGCGCGCGTCGCCGGAGCGCAGCCGTACCCGCGCGCGAAGCCGCGAGCCGTCGCGGTCCTCGGCGAGCTCGATGTCGCTCGCGAGCATCGCGCCGAAGGAGCAGTCGACGCACTGCCAGCCGAGCTTCCCGCGCTTCGCGTAGCGTGCGCGCCGCCTTCCGTAGTCGTAGCGCGGGGCGAACGAGACTTCCACCTCGACCTCGCCGGCTGCGCACTCGACGCGCCGCAGCAGCTCATGCTGCGGGTAGAGCTCGGGCTCGCGCGCATCGGGAAGCACGAGGCAGTCCGTGAGGCGCAGCTTCCCGCCGCCCGTCTCCCACGTCGTCTGCAGGACGTTCGTGCCCGGGATGTAGGCGCGGCTCACGCGCGCCTCGCCCACCGGCGAGACGGCGAAATGCCCCGCCTCGCGGTCGAGGATCGCGCCGAAGATCGACGCGTCCGAGAAAGTCGGCACGCACATCCATTCCACCGCGCCGCGATTGGAGACCAGCGCCGCGGTGCGGCAATTGCCGATCACCGCGTAATCGCCGACGTCGGGAAAGTCGTCCGGCGCGTCCACTTCA
>DATIZV010000264.1:0-4258 GCA_035516915.1 Usitatibacter sp.
CTCGCGTTCTTCACGTCCTCGCTCGTGAGGCCGCGGATGCCCGTGGTCGCGAGCCGCGCCTGGTCGCTCTTCCCGCCGAGGCCGAGCGCCGAGCCGAGGCTCGCGAATCCCGAGCCCGACGCGGCGGACGCCTCGACCACGGCCGGGAAGCGCAGGTGGAACACGCGCACCCATCCCGGCTTTCCGCCAGCCTCGACGTGCGTCCAGGCGCCGCCTCGCTCGATCACGTTCACGGGCGTGTTCTCGGGCAGCGTGGCGAGGGTGGGCGAATCGGCCGAGCCGCGCTCCTTGAGCTCCGTCGCCCGGTTCGTGAAGCCCTGCTCGGCGGCGAACGCCGCCCAGGCGAACGCGGCGAGGACGAGGGCGGCGAGACGGCGGTAGCGCATGGGCGCGATCATACGCGGCGCTCGCGTTCAGCGCACGAGCGCGGTCGCGAGCGCGAGGAGCAGCCCCATGCTGGACACGTCGGTCGCCGTCGTCACGATGATGCTCGAGGCGGTCGCCGGATCGGCGCCCAGGCGCCGCAGCACCAGGGGAACGACGGCTCCCGAGACGCCGCTCACCGCGCAGCTTCCCATCATCGCCATGAAGACCACCACGCCGAGCATCAGCCAGTGGCTCGAATGCTCGAACCATGCGAGCAGCATCATCGCGAACGCGCACAGCAGCCCCGTCACCGCGCCGTTGGCGAGGCCGAGCAGCGCCTCCTTCGAAAGGAGCGCGCGCGCGCCGCCGGGCTTCACGTCGCCCAGCGTGATGCCGCGCACCATCACCGCGAGCGCCTGGCAGCCGGTGTTTCCCGACTGCCCCGCCACGACGGGAAGGAACGTGGCGAGGATCACGAAGCGGTCGACCGTGCCCTGGAAGATCGCGACCACGCCGCCCGCCGCGAAAGCGGTGACCAGGTTGATGAGGAGCCATGGATTGCGGAACCTGAAGCTCTGGGCGAGCGGCGTGGCGATGCGCTCCTCCTTCTCCACGCCGACCATCGCGCCGGGCTGCGCCGTGATCTCGAACGCCTCGAGCTCGAAGAGCGCCGCGCCGCGCACCAGGCCGATCAGCACGCCGGAGGAATCGACCACCGGATACTGCGGGAAGTGCCGGTTCACGGTGAGCCTCATCGCCTCGGCGACGGTGAGCTCGGGGCGCAGCGCGAAGGGCTCGCGCAGCATGACCTCGGAGAGCGGCGCGCCGCGGTCGCCGAAGAGGAGGTCGCGCATCGTGACGAGGCCGGACAGCCGGTCGCCCTCGTCGACCACGTAGACGTACGTGACGAGCACCTCGCGCACGACCGGCCGCAGCGCCTCGATCGCCTCGCCGACCGTCATGGCGGGATGGAACACCGCGACGGGAGGCTCCATCAGCCGGCCGATGGTGCCGTCGGGATAGCGCATGTTGCGCTTCCATTGCTCCGCCACCTCGGGCGGCGCGGAGGCGGCGAGGAATCGCCGCGGTCCCGAGTCGAGCTCGCGCAGGATCCCCTGGGCGAGCGCGGGGTTCATCTGCAGCAGCGCCTCCACCGCTTCCCCCGGAAGCGCGCGCTCCACGAGCGCCGCGGCTTCGCGCGCCGGGAGCGAGCGGATGCGCTCGGCGAGCGCGTTGCGCGCGGCAGGGGAGGACTCGGGCTGTCGCTCGACGGTGGTGTTCAAGGCGCGGCTCCCTCGTGTGGCGTTGGCTCGCGCGGATTGTTGCCCGGTCCCGCGGCGCGGGCAAGTGCGCTAGAGCCCCAGCCGCTGCCAGATCGTCGAGGTCGGCCCCGCCTGGTTGAGGGTGTAGAAATGCAGGCCCGGCGCGCCGCCGGAGAGCAGCCGGTCGCAGAGCTCCGTCACCACGTCGAGGCCGAAGGCCTTGATGGAGGCCGTGTCGTCGCCGTAGCCCTCGAGCTTGAGCCGCATCCAGCGCGGGATCTCGGCGCCGCAAGCGTCGGAGAATCGGGCGAGCTGGGAGAAGTTGTTGATCGGCATGATGCCCGGGACGATGGGGATCTCGATGCCGACGGCCCGGGCGCTCTCGACGAAGTGGAAGTACGCGTCGGGGTTGTAGAAGTACTGCGTGATCGCCCCGTTCGCGCCCGCCTGCACCTTCGTCTTGAACGCGGAGAGGTCCTGCTCGGGCTTGCGCGCCTGCGGGTGGTATTCCGGGTAGGCGGCCACCTCGATGTGGAACCAGTCGCCGGTCTCCTCGCGGATGAAGCGCACGAGGTCGGAGGCGTGGCGCAGCTCCCCCGCCACGGCGAGGCCGGACGGAAGGTCGCCGCGCAGCGCGACGATGTGGCGGATGCCGCGCGCCCGGTACTCGCGGATCACCTCCCGCAGGCTCTCGCGGGTCGATGCCACGCAGGAGATGTGCGGCGCGGCGTGCTGGCCCTCGCCGATGATCTCGAGCGCGGCGGCGAGCGTGCCCTCGCGCGTGGATCCGCCCGCGCCGTAGGTGACGGAGAAGAACGTGGGCCTGAGCTGCGCGAGCTGCTTCCTCGTCGCGCGCAGCTTCTGCACGCCCTCGGGCGTCTTCGGCGGGAAGAGCTCGAAGCTGAACTCGCGGCGCGGCGGCGCGGGATCGGACACGTTCAATGCACGAGGCCGATGCGCCGCACGAACGCCGCAACGCGCGGCGCCCAGTCGTCGACGGCGCGCATGAAATAGCCGTGGCCGTCGAGGCCCGAGGCGGGCGCCTGGACGTACTCCGCGCGCCCGCCCGCCGCCACGAACGCGAGGTACATGCGCCGCGCGAGCTGCGGTGCGAAGAAGCGGTCGTTGGCGCTGTAGATCCACAGCTCGGGGACGCGCGCGGCGCTTCCGTAGCGCGCCATGGCGTCCACCAGGCGCGGCTCGCCGCACACGCGGTCGGAGGCGAGCGATCCGCGCCCGCCCGCGAAGTTCACGACGCCCGCGAGCCCCTCGAACGGCAGCGACGAGGCCGCCACCGAGCCGAAGCCCCCGGCCGACTGGCCCACGAGCAGCACGCGATGGGCATCGGCCCACGGCTCGCCGCGCACCGCGTCCACCGCGGCGCGCAGGTCCACGGCGCTTGCGAGGCCCGCCGAGTAGTAGTGCGGATGCGCGCAGCTCCCGTAACCCTCGGACCAGCGGCCGCCGGAATCGCCATAGCCGCGCCGCGTCGGCACGAGCACCGCGAAGCCCATCGCGACGAAGGGCTCGGCCTGGGTCGGCATGCGCACGCGTCCCGACGCGCGCCGTGCGCTCGCCGAGCGCGGGCTCCCGTGCGAGAGCACCGCGATCGGGAACGGCCCGGCGCCATCGGGCTTGAACACCGTGACCTCGATCGTCACGGTATCGCCATGGTCGGTGACGGGAACGCGCATCGCCGATTCGTGAAGGTCCGTCGCCAACGCGTGGCCCGCGAAGGCGGCGAGCGCCGCCGTGAACAGGATCTTCGCTCGATGGCGTCGCGCGACGCCGAGCGTCCGCTCAAGCACCGTTCCCTCCGCTCGAAGGTGTCGAGCGGCGCGGAGCGTCCGCCCGAACACCGTTCCCGCTGCTCGAGGGTGTTGAGCGGCGCGGAGCGTCCGCTCCAACACCGTTCCCGCTGCTCGCATCAATAGCGATAAGTATCCGATTTGTAGGGACCGCCCTTGTCGACGCCGATATACCTCGCCTGGTCGTCCCTCAGCTCGGTGAGCATCGCGCCGAGCTTCTTCAGCTGCAAGCGCGCGACCTTCTCGTCGAGGTGCTTCGGCAGCACGTACACGCCGACCGGATACCTGCCGGGATTCGCGAAGAGCTCGATCTGCGCGAGCGTCTGGTTGGCGAAGGACGAGCTCATCACGTAGGACGGATGCCCCGTGCCGCAGCCGAGGTTCACCAGGCGCCCCTCGGCGAGCAGGATGATGCGCTTGCCGTCGGGGAAGATCACGTGGTCCACCTGCGGCTTGATGTTCTCCCACGGGTACTGCTTGAGCGCCGCGACGTCGATCTCGTTGTCGAAGTGGCCGATGTTGCACACGATCGCCTGGTCCTTCATGCGCTGCATGTGCTCGAAGGTGACGATGTCGCAGTTGCCCGTGCAGGTGACGTACAGGTCGCCGCGGCCGAGGGTGTCCTCGACGGTGGTCACTTCGAAGCCTTCCATGGCGGCCTGCAGCGCGTTGATCGGGTCGATTTCGGTGACGATCACGCGGGCGCCCATGCCCCGCAGCGAGTGCGCCGAGCCCTTGCCCACGTCGCCGTAGCCGCAGACCACCGCGACCTTGCCCGCCACCATGACGTCGGTCGCGCGCTTGATGCCGTCGACCAGCGAC
>DATIZV010000265.1:0-9317 GCA_035516915.1 Usitatibacter sp.
CGATCGTGGCGAGCGTCGACGAGCCGCCGTGCGAGCCGCCCATCACGCCGACGCGCGTCCCATCGACGTACGGAAGCGCACGCGCGTATGCGAGCGCCTCGTAGGCATCGCGCGCGCGGCGATACGCGCTCACGTTCTGGCGCGCGGGCGAGGGATCGGTGCAGACTCCGTCCGGGAAGCCGCGCGTGGAGAAACTGTCCGGCATGAGCACCACGTAACCGGCGTGCAGCAGCCGCTTCGCCCAGCGCGCCGGGCTGTGGCTCGAGCGCGGGCCGAGGCCGCTGCAGTCGTGCAGGATCACGATGGCGGGAAACGGGCCGGTGCCCTCGGGACGCTCGACCTGAATCGGGATCGACGTCGCGGCGACCGGGGACGATCCGGCCGCGACTGCGGCAACGGGCGATGCGTCCGGCGCGGCGCAAGCGGCGGCCGCGAGCAAGGCGGCGAGTGCCGCGGCGCGCAGGGCGCTAGCGCCCATGCGCGGCCATGAACTCGCGCAGCGCGCGCGCGGTATGCGTCCTGGTTCCGGCGCGCAGGAACTCCTCGGGCGGCGCGGCGAGCACCACGCGCCCGCCGCCGTCGCCGCCCTCGGGACCGAGGTCGACGATCCAGTCGGCTTCCGCGATCACGTCGAGGTTGTGCTCGATCAGCACGACGCTGTTGCCGGCGTCGACGAGGCGATGCAGCACGCGGATGAGCTTCTCCACGTCCGCCATGTGCAGGCCGACGGTGGGCTCGTCGAGGACGTACAGCGTGTGCTGCGGCACGGAGGCGCGGCCGCCGCGTGGAGGCGCGCCGACGGTGCGGACCTTCGCGAGCTCGGTGACCAGCTTGATGCGCTGCGCCTCGCCGCCGGAAAGCGTCGGGCTCTGCTGGCCGAGCGTGAGATAGCCGAGTCCCACGTCCTGCAGCAGCCGCAGGCAATGGTGGATCGAGGGATGGTGCGTGAAGAAGTCCACGGCCTCGTCGACGCTCATCGCGAGCACCTCGCCGACGCTCTTGCCGCGCATCTTCACCGCGAGCGTCTCGGCGTTGAAGCGCGAGCCGCCGCAGACCTCGCACGCGACCTTCACGTCGGGCAGGAAGCTCATCTCGATGGTCTTCACGCCCTGGCCCTCGCACGCGTCGCAGCGTCCGCCCGCCGTGTTGAACGAGAAGCGGCTCGCGCCGTAACCGCGGATGCGCGCTTCCTGCGTATCGGCGAAGAGGCGGCGGATGTTGTCGAAGAAGCCGACGTAGGTCGCGGGGCACGAGCGCGGCGTCTTGCCGATCGGCGTCTGGTCGACCTCGAGCACGCGCGACACCTGCTGCCAGCCCTTCATCGAGCGGCAACCGACGAGACCTTCGCCGCGGGCTTCGGGGGATTTGCGCCCCTTGCCCTTGCGCTCCTCGCCGACGCGCCGGCGCAGGTTCTCGTGCAGCACGTCGCGGGCGAGCGTGGACTTGCCGGAGCCCGACACGCCGGTCACGACCGAGAGCCGGCCGAGCGGGAAGCGCACGTCCACGTCCTTCAGGTTGTGCAAGCTGGCGCCCGACACCTCGATCGACGGCGTCGCCTTCTCCACGGGTCGGCGCGGCTGCAGCGGATGGCGCAGCGGCTCGCGCAGGAAGCGTCCGGTGATCGAATCGGGATGCGCCTTCAGCTCCTCCGCGGTGCCCTCGGCGACGATGTGCCCGCCGAGGCGTCCCGCGCCCGGTCCCAGGTCGATCACGTGCTCGGCGCGCCGGATCGTGTCCTCGTCGTGCTCGACGACCACGAGCGTGTTGCCCTTCGCGTTCAGGCGCGCGAGCGTGTCGAGCAGCACCTGGTTGTCGCGCGGGTGCAGGCCGATGGTCGGCTCGTCGAGGATGTAGCAGACGCCGCGCAGGTTGGAGCCCAGCTGCGCCGCGAGGCGGATGCGCTGCGCCTCGCCGCCGGAGAGCGTGGGCGCCGCGCGGTCGAGCGAGAGGTATCCGAGCCCCACCTGCTCGAGGAAGCCGAGGCGCGAGGAAAGCTCGGCGAGGATGTCGCGCGCGATCTCCTGCTCGCGTCCCGCGACCGAGAGCTTCGCGAAGAACTTGTGGGCGGACGAGATCGGCTGCGCGCTCATGTCGGCGATCGACTGGCCGCGGAAGCGCACCGCGAGCGCTTCCTTGTTGAGGCGCTTGCCGTGGCAGTCGTCGCACGGCTCGTCGAGCTCCAGCCATTCGACCCACGAATCGAGCACATGGTCTTCGGTGCCGGTCTTGGCGCGCTCGTCGTCCCAATGCACCGTTTCGATCTTCAGCCCCGTGCCGTAGCAGCTCGGGCACCAGCCGTGCTTCGAGTTGTACGAGAAGAGGCGCGGGTCGAGCTCCGGGAAGCTGCGCCCGCACGAGGGGCAGGCGCGCTTCACCGAGTAGATCTGCGTCTCGCGGTCGCCCCAGCCGCCGCAGCACACGTGCAGCACGCCCTTGCCCATCTCGAGCGCCTGCTCCACGGCCTGGCGAAGGTGCTTCTCGTTCTGCGGCTCGACCTTCACCTCGGCCACCGGAAGCTCGATGGTGTGCTCGCGGAAGCGATCGAGGCGCGGCCAGCCCTTCGTCGGCAGGTAGTCGCCGTCGACGCGCAGGTGCGAGACGGCCTTCGCGAGCGCCCACTTGGCGAGGTCGGTGTAGAAGCCCTTGCGGCTGGTGACCAGCGGCGCGAGGACGGCGATGGTCCTGCCGCGCTGCTCCTTCATGAGGCGCGCGACGATCGCGTCCACGCTCTGCGGCTCGATGGGCACGTCGCAATCGGGGCAATGCTGCGTGCCGAGCTTCACGAACAGCAGGCGCAGGAAGTGGTGGATCTCGGTCTGCGTCGCGACCGTGCTCTTGGAGCCGCCGCGGCTGGTGCGCTGCTCGATCGCGACGGTGGGCGGGATGCCGAAGATCGCATCCACGTCGGGCTTCGACGCCGGCTGCACGAACTGTCGCGCGTAGGCGTTGAGCGACTCCAGGTAGCGTCGCTGCCCCTCGGCGAAGAGGATGTCGAAGGCGAGCGTGGACTTCCCCGAGCCGGAGACGCCGGTCACGACGGTGAATTTCTCGCGCGGGATCTCGACGTCGATGCCCTTGAGGTTGTGCTCGCGCGCGTGGCGCACTGAGATCGCTTTGCGCGAAGTGCTCCCTCTCCCGTGGGAGAGCGCCGGGGTGAGGGTCGCTTTTCGCTCCGCCGCGCCTCCTTCGGAAACGCCGATGAACGCCGATGAACGCGCAGATGAACGCAGATGTTCTTCCTCTCCATCGGGAGAACGGCGGGGAGAGGGGGCGAGAGCCTTCTCGTATTCCGCCAGCGCGCGGCCGGTGTGCGACTTCGCGTTCGCCATCACCTGCTCCGGCGTTCCGCAGGCGACGATCTCGCCGCCCGCGTCGCCCCCCTCGGGACCGAGGTCGACGATCCAATCGGAGGCGCGGACGACATCGAGGTTGTGCTCGATCACGACCAGCGAATGTCCCGCTGCGATGAGCTTGCGGAAGGAGGCGAGGAGCTTCGCGACGTCGTCGAAGTGCAGGCCCGTGGTCGGCTCGTCGAAGAGGAAGAGGCGCGTGCCGGGGGTGCCGGGGCGCTTCGGAAGCATCGAGATGGAGCGGCCCGCGGCTTCCGCGAGGTGCCCGGCGAGCTTGAGGCGCTGCGCCTCGCCGCCGGAGAGCGTCGGCACGGGTTGCCCCAGGCGCAGGTAGTCGAGCCCGACGTCGACCAGCGGCTGCAGCCGGCGCACGATCTCCGAGTCCTTCGGGAACGCCTGGACTGCCTCCTCGATGGTGAGCTCGAGCACGTCGGCGATGCTGCGGCCGTCGACCTGCACCTCCAGCACCTCTTCGCGATAGCGCGTCCCGTTGCAATCGGGGCAGCGCAGGTACACGTCCGAGAGGAACTGCATCTCGACGTGCTCGAAGCCGTTGCCGCTGCACGTGGGGCAGCGTCCGTTGCCGGAGTTGAAGCTGAAGGTGCCCGCGGTGTAGCCGCGCGCCTTCGCGTCGGGCGCGGCGGCGAAGAGCTCGCGGATCGCGTCGAACGCGCCGACGTAGCTCGCCGGATTCGAGCGCGTGGTGCGGCCGATCGGCGACTGGTCGACGAACACCACGTCGTTCACGCGGTCGGCGTTCACCAGCTCGCGGAACGCGCCGGGCGTTTCGGTCGGCTTGCCGAGTCGTTTCCGCAACGCCGGATGCAGCACGTCCTGGATCAGCGTCGACTTGCCGGAGCCGGAAACGCCGGTGACGCATACCAGGCGGTGCAGCGGGAAATCCGCGTCGACGTCCTTCAGGTTGTGCTCGCTCGCTCCGCGCACCCCGAGGCATACCGTGCCGTGCAGGGGATCGCGGCCCAGCTCGTTGGGGATCTGCATGCCGGGGCGTCGCACCTCGACTTCCGGCGCCCGCGCATCGGCACGGCGACGGCCGGAAAGGTATTCGGCGGTGAGCGTGTCGGCGCGCTTGAGCTCTTCCGGCGCGCCGAAGAACACCACGCGCCCGCCGTGCTCGCCGGGGCCGGGCCCCATGTCGAGGAGCTTGTCCGCCTCGAGCATGATCTGCGGATCGTGCTCGACGACGACGAGCGAGTTGCCCGCGTCGCGCAGGCGCTTCATCACCTCGATCACGCGGCCCATGTCGCGCGGGTGCAGGCCGATCGAGGGCTCGTCGAGCACGAAGAGCGTGTTCACGAGCGAGGTGCCGAGCGCCGTGGTGAGGTTGATGCGCTGCACCTCTCCGCCGGAAAGCGTGCGCGATTGCCGGTCGAGCGTGAGATAGGCGAGGCCGACTTCGCGCAGGTACCCGAGCCGCGAGCGGATCTCGCCCAGCAGCAGGTCCGTAGCTTCGTCGAGCGGCTTCGGCAACGTCACGCGCGCGAAGAAGTCCGCCACGCGCTCGATCGGCAGCAGCATCACGTCGTGGACGGACAGGCCCGGAAGCGCCGCGACCTGGTCGCGCGTCCATTCCGTGTCCCTGGGCAGGTGGCGGCGATCCGGCGCGAGGACCGCGTCCGCATCCTCTTTCGTTCCGACGCGCCAGAGCAGCGACTCGGGCTTGAGCCGCGCGCCGTCGCACGCCGTGCAGGCGGTGTACGCCCGGTAGCGCGAGAGCAGCACGCGGATGTGCATCTTGTACGCCTTGGTCTCGAGCCAGTCGAAGAAGCGCTGCACGCCGTACCAGTGCGTCTTGCCCGACTTGTTCCAGCTCACCCAGCCGTCGTCGCCCTCGATCACCCAGCGCTTCTGCTGCGCGTCGAGCTCCCGCCAGGGCTTGTCCAGAGGCACGCCGCGCTTCGGCGCGAGCTTCTCGAGGTCGTCCTGGCACTCGTCGTAGCTCTTGGACTGGAAGATCTTCACGGCGCCCGCACCGAGCGTCTTCGACTCGTCGGGAATGACCAGGCCATAGTCGACGCCGATCACGCGCCCGAAGCCGCGGCACGTGTCGCACGCGCCGATCGGCGAGTTGAACGAGAACCGCGCGGGAGTGGGATCGGAGTAGTGGATGTCGCAGTTCGCGCAGTGCAGGTCGGTGGAGAAGCGCCAGACGTCGGAAACCGGGGACAGACCCGGTTCTTCGGGCCTTCCGTCACCCGAAAACTCCGCGTCTGTCCCCGGGAACACGTTCACGCGACCATTCCCCACGCGCAGCGCCGCCTCCAGCGCCTCCACCACGCGCGCCTTTTCCGCACCCGACATGCGCACGCGGTCCTGCACCACCTCGAGGTGCGGTCCCTCGCGGTGGTGGATGCGCGTGTAGCCCTGCGCCTGGAGGAGCTTGGTGATCTCCTCCTCGGTGAAGTTGGCGGGCACGTCGACCGGGAACGCGATCACGACGCGCGGATCGCCGGCTTCCTTTGCGCGCGATTCGAGCTCCGCGAAGATGGTCTCGGCCGTGTCGCTGCGCACCGGCCGTGCGCAGCGGCGGCAGAAGAGGCGGCCGGCGCGTGCGAAGAGCAGCTTCAGGTGGTCGTTGACCTCCGTCATCGTCCCGACCGTCGAGCGCGAGGTGCGCACCGGGTTGGTCTGGTCGATGGCGATGGCGGGCGGAATTCCCTCGATCGCGTCCACCTGCGGCTTGTCCATCCGGTCGAGGAACTGCCGCGCATAGGGCGAGAAGGTCTCGACGTAGCGCCGCTGGCCCTCGGCGTAGAGCGTGTCGAAGACGAGCGAGGACTTGCCGGAACCCGAAGGCCCGGTGACGACGACCAGCTCGCCGGTCGGAAGGTCGACGTCGAGGTTCTTGAGGTTGTTCTGGCGCGCGCCGCGGATGCGGATCGTTTCTCCGGGTCCGTCGTTCAATGCGGCAGCGTCGCCGGCCGGGGCGGCGGAGAGGTCGTTCATGGGGCTCGGAGCGGCGCCGTGGGAGGGCGCAGGAGTGGAGTGGAGCGCCCTCTATTCTAGGCGCAAAAAGGAGCGGGGATTCAGGGCGAGTTGTATCGGATAAATAGGACGATTGCAGACCTAATTCAAGGCGTCGCACCGGGTGCGCCGGATTGGCGGCGCGACGGCGGGTTGATTCCGGCCAATCGCCGCCGTGGCCGTTGTGCCAATCTGCCCCGGTCAGCGATCGCCGGAGGGGCCGTGGCACGGAAAGTCCAGCATGTGCGTGCCTCGGACCTGCATGGGTACAGCCGGCTCGCCATCGACGGCGTCATCGCGTTGACCCGGCTGGTCGAGGACATGCATCGGAACATTTCTCGCGCTCCGGGGGCCGTGCGCGGGCCCGCGGCGGCGCCGGCCGCGGGCGTCACGGGGCTCGTGTACCGGAGCATTCGCGGAGCGACCCGCCTGGTGGGCGGCAGCATCGGTGCGATTCTCGCGCGACTCGCTCCGCTGCTCGACGAGGAGCCGTCCTCGGCGGCGCGTGAAGCGGTGATCGCCGCGCTGAACGGCGTGCTCGGCGACCATCTCGCGGCGACCCGGAACCCGCTCGCGATTTCCATGCGCATGCGCCGCGCCGGGCGAGCGCTCGAGCTGACGCGCGAGGGACTCGCCGGGGTCGTCGAGCGGCCGTGCGGCCACATCGTCCTGCTCGTGCACGGGCTTTGCCGCGACGACCTGCAATGGCGTCGCAAGGGCCACGATCATGGAGCGGCGCTCGCCGCGGATGCGAACGTCACGCCCGTCTACCTGCACTACAACAGCGGGCTCCACGTCTCCACCAACGGCCGCGCATTCGCCGCGCAGATCGAGCGATTGCTCGAAGCATGGCCCGTGCCCGTGGTCGAGCTGGCGATCCTCGGCCACAGCATGGGCGGATTGGTCGCGCGCAGCGCGTGCCACTACGGCGCGGCAGCCGGACATGCCTGGCCGCGGCGCCTTCGCAAGATGGTCTTCCTCGGCACGCCGCACCACGGCGTGCCGCTCGAGCGCGGCGGCAACTGGGTGAACGTCGCCCTGGATTCGACTCCCTACATGGGCGCGCTCGCGCGCCTCGGCAAGGTCCGCAGCGCCGGCATCACCGATCTGCGCTACGGGAGCCTCCTCGACGAGGATTGGCGGCATCGCGACCGTTTCGCTCGCTCCGGGGATCGGCGGATTTGCGTGCCGCTCCCGGAAGGCGTGCAGTGCTATGCCATTGCCGCGTCCATCGGGAAGCGGCCGCGCGATCCGCGCGCGGCGCCGTTGGGCGATGGCCTCGTACCGGTGCGCAGCGCGCTGGGGCAGCACCCGGACGCGGCGCTCAACCTCGCGATTGCGGAGTCGCACCGATGGATCGCGTACGGAATGGGCCACCTCGATCTGCTCAACCGCAAGCCGGTGTACGAGCGGATCCGGCGCTGGCTCCTGTCGCCCGGCTGAAGGCCGGTCAATCGTGCCTGCGGGGGCGGTGGAATGCCGCGCGCAGCTCGTCCTTCGCGCGCTCGAGCACGTGCCGCCGGCGCGCGCTCAGGTTGTGCCCGGCGCGATTGATGTAGAACGTGAGCATCGACATCGCCGAGCGGAACGGATCGGACTTGCGCCGACGGCTGTGCTCGGCGGAGCGCTTGAGCGAGCGCGCAATGGCCTTCGGATCGCGCCCTTTGAAGACGCCGGGCTCGAGATCGAGCGCATCGCTGCGCTCCGTCACGCGTTGCGACCAGCGGCGCGAGGCGCGGGATTTGCCGTGGGCGGACGTTTTTCGGGCAGCCACGTGCGATAGACAACCCGGGGCGAGGCAGATTCCGGAGTCGCGGGCCCCGGGGATCGATCGCCCGGGGCCCGTCCCCTTCTCCCCCCCGCGATCCGGGTCAGGCCGCCATCGCCTGCCGCGCGCCGGCCTGCGCCATCATCTCGTACGCCGGCTCCGTGAGGAACTCGACGAACTCGTCGCTCGAGACCAGGCGGTCGAGCAGCCACGCGGCCTCGTCGAACTTGATTCCGAACGAGCCCGGCAGCGCGCAGACCTTGCGCAGCTCCTCGGCGAGCATCTGGCGGAACATGTCGAGCGTCACCTTGCGGCCGTCGTCGAGCACGCCCCTCGGCGAGCGGATCCACTGCCATATCTGGGTGCGCGAGATCTCGGCGGTGGCCGCGTCCTCCATCAGGTGGTTGATCGGCACGCAGCCCTGGCCGCCCAGCCACGAGCCGATGTACTGCAGGCTCACGTTGATGTTGGTGCGCAGGCCCGCTTCGGTGATCGGCGCCTGGGGCTGGAAGTCCAGCAGCTGCGCCGCCTTCACCTTCACGTCCTCGCGCTTGCGGTCGACCTGGTTCGCCTGCGGCATGATGCGGTCGAACACTTCCTTCGCGATCGGGACGAGCCCGGGGTGCGCGACCCAGGTGCCGTCGAAGCCGTCGTTCGCCTCGCGCTCCTTGTCGGCGCGCACCTTCGCCATCGCGGCCTCGTTCGCGGCCGCGTCGCCCTTGATCGGGATCTGCGCGGCCATGCCGCCCATCGCCTGCGCGTTGCGCCGATGGCAGGTCTTCACCAGCAGCTGGCAGTAGGCGCGCAGGAACGGGCTCGTCATCGTGACGAGGCCGCGGTCGGCGAGCACGAAGTCGTGCCGGCGCAGCTTCTTGATGCAGGAGAAAATGTAGTCCCAGCGCCCGCAATTGAGCCCGGTCGAATGGTCGCGCAGCTCGTAGAGGATCTCGTCCATCTCGAACGCGGCGGGCAGCGTCTCGATCAGCACCGTCGCCTTGATCGTGCCGCGCGGCAGGTGCAGCCGCGCCTCGGCCTCGTTGAAGACGTCGTTCCAGAGGCGCGCCTCGAGGTGGCTCTCGATCTTCGGCAGGTAGAAGTAGGGGCCGCTGCCGCTCGCCACCAGCTTCTCGGCGTTGTGGAACATGTAGAGGCCGAAGTCGAAGAGCGCGCCGGAGACGGCTGCGCCGTCGATGCGGACATGCTTCTCCGGAAGA
>DATIZV010000266.1:0-24593 GCA_035516915.1 Usitatibacter sp.
AAGCGCGCGATGACACCGTCGATATCGTCGACGGCAAACATGATGCGCCGTATGCTGAGCCGTCGTCCGCACAGGGTTCGCCTTCAAGATAGCCCACGTCGTCTATCGATAGAGCATGGCCAGCGGTCTCCCGACCGACTCGCGATCACGCGGGAGCAATTCTCCACCCTCGCCTGAGTTGAGGTTTCACGCTAAGGCTGGACAAGGGGGTTCCTTTCTGCGAGCGCTTATAAGCATTACTAGAACCACCACCGAACCTCATGGCACTTGCGACGCGTCAACGATCTCTCCTGCAGAGCGACTAGATTGGCGCAGAAACATATCGAGATGATCGGAACAATGAAGCGGATCAGCGAACGCATCGGAGGAGAACCGGACATGAGACTCGCGAGAGCTGCAGCGGCAATCTGCGGGACAACGGCTATTTGCATTTCGGGCTTCTGTCACGCACAGGCGGGAGGCGATTTTGGCAAGCAGCAATACGATTCCAGATGCGCCGTGTGCCACGGCTCGAAAGGCAAAGGCGATGGTCCCTACGCGAGCATGCTGGTCACCCCCGTCGCGGACCTGACCACGCTCACAAAGCGGAACAATGGGGTATTTCCCTTCCAGAGGGTTTACGAAGTCATCGACGGGAGGCAGGCCTTGAAGGCTCATGGGACACGGGACATGCCTATCTGGGGAAGAGACATCAACCTCGAATCCTGGAAAACCGACTTTGACGTTCCGTCCGATCCAGAGGTCTATTCGCGTACTCGCATCCTTGCGATGGTGGAGTACATCGACCGTCTGCAGGAGAAATGATCCGGCGGGTATGCGGAGCCAACGCAATGCGAACGGTCAGCACGAGACTGGCCGTTTGCATTTCAGCCCGCCCACTATCCCGCCGCTCGTCTGCAACGTCGGACTTCCGCCTAACCGATTTTGGAGGCGTCCGACGACAGACTCGTGAGGCTCTGGATGCTAATGACTCCATCCTCTTCAAGAAATGGGTCTTGGTGGGTGCGGCTTGACCTGTATCAAGCGCCGCCGCCATGCAGGCACCTAGGCTGTCGACAAGGGATGAAAGATGCGACTCGAGCGTATGCATGGGCTTCGATGGTTTCGGGCGAGCAGCTCCGGCCATCGGCTCGGCACCATCATCACCGTCACCATGGGCTTGACGCTTCGTGCAGCCGCGCTCGCTCAGGGACTCCCGCCACCGCCTCCACCGACTGCGGTCGCCCCCGCTGCGGCTGCTGGCGAGGAACGCTTTAGCCAAGAAGACCTCGATCGGCTTCTGGCTCCGATCGCCTTATATCCGGATGAGCTGCTCGCGCAGGTGCTGATGGCTTCGACGTATCCGCTCGAAGTCGTCGAGGCAGAGCGTTGGGTTCGAGCGAACCCCGGGCTATCGGGCGATGCGCTGCAGAGCGCGTTGCAGTCGCAAGATTGGGATCCGAGCGTCAAGGGTCTCGTTGCCGTGCCCCAGGTCCTTGCCATGATGGATGAGCAGCTCGGCTGGACTGAAGCGCTGGGCGATGCGTTTCTTGCGCAGGAGCAAGACGCCATGGACACGGTGCAGCGCCTGCGCGCGAGGGCACAGGCTGCAGGCAGTCTCGCCTCCACACCCCAGCAGAGCGTGACAAGCGAAGGCGGAATCATCAGTATCGAGCCGGACAATCCGGAAGTGGTCTATGTTCCGGTGTACAACCCGGAGATGGTCTACGGGCCATGGTGGTGGCCGGTGGAGCCCTACTATTGGTACCCGCCGGACTACGTGGCGGACGGGCCGATCCTTTACTTCGGTGTCGGCTTCTTTGTCGGCAGTGCGATCTGGGGCAACTTCGACTGGCATCATCGCGGTCTGATTATCAATGCCCGCAACTTCGACCGGTTCAACCGAACGCATATCAGTAACGTGAATTGGGCGCACAATCCGGAGCATCGGCGTGGCGTACCCTACCGCAACCCGGCAACCCAGCGTCGATACGAAACGGCGCTGCCCGGTGCCGACGCGCGACGCGAGTTTCGCGGCTACGGGGAGCCGCGTGCCCCGTTTGGCGAGGCGCCGTCTGCCCCGGGCGTCGGCGAGCGACCTCCGCGCGTTACTCCTCGAGTCCCGGCGCAACCGCCCATCACAGAGCCTGCGGCGGCGCCCCGATTTGCAGCGCCGCGTGCGCAACCCAGCGTGCCGACGCCTCCGGCCTTCGAGGGCTTTGGTCCCGGTAACGCGGCACGTGCTTATTCAAACCGTGGAGCACAAAGCCGCGCGATCGAACGGGGCGGCGGTGCAGGGCACGGCGGCGGGGGCGGTGCAGGGCACGGCGGCGGATTGCGTGGGCGATGACCGGGCGACAGGACGCACCAAACTATGGATGACGCGGCAACTGCAGCATTGGACCTCGAAGCGCGCTCGATGAGGCGGGCTCTCTTGCGCATCGGCCGGTTGCTCGAGCGCGTCGCTGCGGTCGCGCTTGCAACCGTCTTGGCACTGGCCTACGCGTTTGCGGCGACGAGCGCTAACGGTGCAACGCTAACGCAGAAGTCCTTTCCTTCGGCCGATCAAGCGGCTCAGGCCTTCGTCGAAGCGCTGAGCACGGGTAACACCCGGGAAGCAGAGGCGATCCTCGGACCGAGCGGCGAGAAGCTCCTTCATTCAGGAGACACGGTGGCCGACGACCAGGCGCTGCTCGGGTTCCTGTCGGCGTATGCGGTGCGGCACAGGCTCGCGCAAGAGGGAGAGAACAAAGCCGTCCTTCACGTCGGCGAGGAAGACTGGCCGCTGCCGATTCCGATCGTGCGCAAGAACGGCGTCTGGCGCTTCGACACCGGCGCAGCCGCCTCCGAGATTCTCGATCGCCGCATCGGAAGGAACGAGCTAGACGCAATTCAGGTCTGTCTCGCCATCGTCGACGCGCAGCGCGAATACGCCTCGGTCGCTCACGACGCAAGCGGCCTACTCGCCTATACGCGCAGACTCGTGAGTACGCCCGGCAAGCAAGACGGTCTGTACTGGCCAGTGGAGAACGGCCAGAAACCAAGTCCCCTCGGGCCGCTTGTCGCGCGCGCGAGCGAGGAGGGATACCGCCGGGCGGGCACGACCCACCGCCGGGCTCCTTATCACGGGTATTTCTACAGAATCCTTACTGCCCAAGGAAAGCACGCCAGGGGCGGTGCGCGCAGCTACCTCGTCGATGAGAAAATGCTCGGCGGCTTTGGTCTCGTCGCCTTTCCAGCGCGCTACGGGGATTCTGCCATCATGACGTTTATCGTCAACCAGGACGGCGTCATCTACGAGAAGGACTTGGGCAGCGCGACCTCTGTGATCGCAAAAAAGATGCGCGCGTTCGATCCAGATCCCACATGGCGCCGAGTGGCGCCCGCGGACCAACGCAGCCCCTGAGCGCAAATTTCGTTACTCGGTAAGTGACGCCGGTTAGCGGCCCACAGCCGCCATTCCATTTGGCGCCTGCTCCGTGCCCGCTCGCCGAGCGAAACGCCGAAATCTGCCGATGCACGGCAAGCTTCGGACGCGTGTAGACAAGAGCCGGGCCGTTGCGCGTGCGCCGCTGCTCACTGGGACGGCAGCCGTCGTATTGGGCAGCGGTGATGATCAAGCCGCCCCATTAGTGCGCGGTGACCGGGAACTCCGACGATGGAAGCGGGACTAGCTGGGTGAAATTTGCCGGCAATCGCCCCGTGAGGCTATCGAGGAATGCGACGATCTGCTTCACTTCTTCGTCGGAAAGGTTTTTTCCGAGCTGGTGCACGAATGACCGGAAGGGCCGTAAATCGATGCAGTAACCCGCCAAGAACCTTCCGGGGTTAAATTATCAGTGCGACCATACTCGTGAGGAGGACGCCATGGGACTCAAGGCCACGAAGGCGGAAGTCTGGGCGGTCAGCATCGATGACCGTGCGGGAGGCGTAGCGGACAAGCTCGAGCCGCTCGCCAAGGCGGGGGCGAGCTTCGAAATGGTGCTCGCGCGCCGCACGCCGGAGAACGCGGGCAAGGGAATGCTCTTCGTGACGCCGGTGAAGGGAGCCAAGGCGGCTCGCGCCGCCCGGGAAGCGGGGATGGGCACCCCCCAGAGCATCCATTCGGTCCGGATCGAAGGCACCGATCGGCCCGGGCTCGGAGCGAAGATCGCGCGCGCCCTCGGCGATGCCGGCGTCAGCATTCGCGGCATCAGCGGCGTTGCCATCGGCAGGAAGTTCGTGAGCTACGTCGCCTGCGACAGCGCGGAAGATCAGGCCAGGGCCATCGCGGCGTTGAAGAAGCTGAAATAGCGCGGCGCGGCGTTGCGGTCCGAAGGGACTGCGAAATGAAAAGGCGCCTCGAGGGACCGAGGCGCCTTTCGCGGATGCCTCCGGCAGCGGCTTTATGCGCTCACGCGGCGCTTGTACTCGTGCGTGCGGGTGTCGATCTCGATCCGGTCGCCGGTCGCGCAGAACGCCGGCACCTGCACCTCGAAGCCGGTCTTGAGCTTCGCGGGCTTGAGCACCTTGCCCGAGGTGTCGCCGCGCACCGCCGGCTCGGTGTAGACCACCTCGCGCACGATCGTGGTCGGCAGCTCGAAGGAGATCGCGCGGCCCTCGTAGAAGAGCGCCTCGCCCGACATGCCGTCCTCGAGGTAGTTCACCGCGTCGCCGAGGTTGTCCTTCTCGATGTCGATCTGGTTGTACTCGCCGTCCATGAACACGTACATGGGGTCGGCGAAGTAGGAGAAGGTGACCTCCTTCTTCTCGAGCACGAGCAGCTCGAACTTCTCGTCGGCCTTGTACACGGTCTCCGTGTTGTTGCCGGTGAGGAGGTTCTTGAGCTTGAGCTTCATGGTGGCCGCGTTGCGGCCGCCCTTGTTGTATTCCGCCTTGAGCACGACCATGGGGTCCTTGCCCACCATGATGACGTTGCCGCTGCGCAGTTCCTGAGCGATTTTCATGATTCCATCCGTTGCGTTCGTAGGGCGCCGCGACCAATTTGTGGTGCAAGCACCGAAATTTCAAGTAGGGATGACGCCCTCGCCCGTCCCTTTCCGAAGGAAGAGGGAGAGATGCGATCTCTGCCTGGTGGCGTTGAGCGGCGCCTTGAATGGGCGCCATGAGGACGATCCGCCTTCCGTCCGCTCCAACACCGTTCCTTTAGGCTTTTCCTCGCGGAAAAGCTAATCATTTTAGCACGTTATCGACGAAATCCACCAGCTGTTCGGCGAGGTCCCTGTGGCCCGCGAGGCGCTCGCACCAGGCCCTCGCGTGCTCCCCGAGCGCCTCGCGACGCGCGACGAACGCCGCCCACGCCTCTGCCAGCCGCGGCTCGCCTCGCGCCTCGTCGCCCTCGCGCTGGTTCCAGGCCTCCCACAGCCCGGTCACCGCGGCCGTGCGCGCGCGATCGAGCCCCTCGGTGTAGCGGCGCAGGAACGCGGCGAGCTTCACCCAGTGCGCGCCCTGCTCCTGCGGATAGATGCTCCAGACGAAGGGACGGGCCGCCCACTGCGCGCGCACGAACGAATCCTCGCCGCGCACGAAGTTCACGTCGCACGCCCACAGCAGCAGGTCGTAGCGGTCCTGCGGCAGGAACGGGACGACGATCACTTCCGCCTCGCGGCGCGCGCCGCCGTCGGCGGCGTTGTGCCGGATCGCGTTCGCGGGAACGGCGTGCGAGGCGAGCGCGGTGGCCGCGGCACCCTCGGGCGCGACGAGCCATACGGGACCGGGATAGCTCGCCACGCTGCGCCACAGTCCCTCGAACGGCGCGCCCGCGTAAGCGAAGACGCTCACCTTCAGCGCACTCCCGGGCGGCGAACGTCCGGTGAGCGAACGCCAGAACGCGGCCTGCGCGCCGGCATCGCGCTGGAACGCGTCGCGCCGATCGAGGAGCCCGCGCTCGCGCAGCAGCCCGCCCGTGCGGCGCGTGAATCCGGGGAAGAAGTAGTGCTTCACGAGCGGCAGGCGCGGATTGGGCGACGGGAGCGCGTGGCTGCCCTCGACCCAATCCTCCGCGCTCAGGTATTCCAGGTTCACCCAACGGGGCTTGCGCTCGAGGCGCGCCATCGCCTGCACGTATGCCTCGGGCGGATCGCATCCGAACGTCTCGATCACGACGTCGGCCACCTCGTCGACGGCGAACGGCTCGAAGAGGCGCGCCACTTCCACGCCCTCGAGCCGCTGCAGGTCGTACGCGCGGTCGATCTCGGGCCTGAGCATCGCGAGCACGGTGAGGTCGTCGAGCCACAGCCGCACCCGCTTCCCATGCTCGACGGCGAGGCTCCGCGCGAGGCGCCACGAGACGCCCACGTCGCCGAAGTTGTCGACGACGCGGCAGAAGACGTCCCAGCGCTCCCCGGCGGCCATGCATCGATTCTAAGCTGCGCGGCGCCCGGGGTCCCCGCGAGGGAGCGGGGCAAAAAAACGGAGTGCCGAGGGGGTTCATTCCTGGGCACTCCGAACCTAGTGACCGTCCTGTGAAAGACAGCACGAACGAGGCTACTCCGGCAGTCTTTCGCGTAACTGAAGGTAGGCTCGGCAATTGCTTTCGGTCGCGGACAATTTGATCGAGCTCGACGCGTTCACGGATGCGTGTCGCGCTTCAACGCTCGAGTGCCACGATCTTCACTCGCACGTGTCGCTCCTTGCCGTCGCGAACCACCGTGAGGTCGGCTTCCCTGTCGATGCCCACGCGATCGAGCTCGGCGCCGAACGCGGGGAGCGATTCCACATCGTGGCCGTTCACCGCGACGATGACGTCGCCGAGGTCGCCGGTCCTCGGGTCGAGCGGCTTGAGTCCCGCACGCGCCGCCGGCGATCCGGGCTGCACGCGCGCGATCACCACGCCGTTGATGCCGGCGCTCGCGACGAGGTCCGGATCGACCGACACGATGCCGATGCTCGGCAACGCCGCGCGCCCGTAGGCGATGAGCTGCGGCACGATCCGGTTCACGAGGTCGACGGGAATCGCGAGGCCCACTCCACTCGAAGCGCCGACCGGCGACTTGATGGCGCTCGTCACGCCGATGAGGCGCCCGGCGCTGTCGAGGAGCGGCCCGCCGGAGTTGCCCGGATTGATCGCGGCGTCGGTCTGGATGACGCCGGAGACCTCGAGCACTTCCGTGGTGGGCAGGTGCCGGTCGAGCGCGCTCACGATGCCCGAGGTGAGCGTGCGCGTGAGGCCGAACGGATTGCCGATGGCGTAGACCGATTGCCCGATCCTGAGGTCCGCGGAGGTGCCGAGCGCGATGGGCTTGAGGCCCTTCGGCGAATGCGCGAGCCTCACCACGGCGAGATCGTAGTCCGGAGCGACGCCGACGACCGAGGCGGCGTACGTCTTCCCCCCGAGCTGCACGCGCACGCTGCGCGCACCTTGCACCACGTGGTAGTTGGTGACGACGTGCCCGCGCGCGTCCCAGACGAAGCCGCTGCCCGCGCCGCGCGAGACCTGCGGCCCGAAGAATCCGCTGAGCTCGACGCGCTCGGTGTTGATGTACGCCACCGACGGCGACGCTTCCTCGAAGAGCTTCACGACGGCCTGCTCGGAAGCGGTGAGCGGGCCGCGCGGGGTGATCGCGCGGGGAGTGGCCGCGTCGCGGGCGGGCGTCGCCGCAACGCAAGGAAGGGCGGCGAGGCCGAGCGCGGCCGCCAGGCCGAGGGCGGGAATGGTCTTCATGGAGGAAGCGAGGGACGCAATGCGCGACTGCCAGGAGCGTATAATACGGCTCGCAGTGAAGAGGCACGGTAAGCAGTGACTCCAGGTACCGCCGTTATCCCGGCGTTCTAACTTCAGTTCCCGCCTTGCGTTCCTTTTGTCGCTGGCCCCGTCCCTGGGGGACTTCCAGGGTTTTACAACGAAAGGAAACGCAATGAGCACCGGTACCGTGAAGTGGTTCAACGACTCCAAGGGCTTCGGCTTCATCAAACCCGACGGCGGCGGCGAGGACCTCTTCGCCCATTTCTCCGAGATCCAGGGCAGCGGCTTCAAGACCCTCAAGGAGAACCAGAAGGTCGAGTTCGAAGTGAAGGACGGCCCGAAGGGCAAGCAGGCGGTCGCCATCCGCCCGATCGGCTGAGCCTTCCCCTCACGGCATCGAACGGCAGCCTTCGGGCTGCCGTTTTTCGTTTGCGGCGCGGGAACGTGAAAGCGAAGGATCGGAAATGAAGAAACTCGAAGGCGTCGCGCTCTCGATACTCGATCTCGTCACCTATCCCGAAGGCGGCAGGCTCGACGAGGCGTTCCACGCCTCGCGCGAGCTCGCGCGGCACGCCGAGCGCCTCGGCTACGCGCGCTACTGGATCGCCGAGCACCACAACCTCGAGGGAATCGCCTCGAGCGCCACCGTCGTCGTGATGGGCTACATCGCGGCGAACACGGAGAGGATCCGCGTGGGCTCCGGCGGGATCATGCTGCCCAACCACGCGCCGCTCGTCGTCGCCGAGCAGGTGGGCACGCTCGAGACGATTTATCCCGGACGCATCGACCTCGGCCTCGGCCGCGCGCCGGGCACCGATCCGCTCACCTCGCGCGCGCTGCGCCGCCATTCGACCGGAGCCGACTTCGACCTCGAGGTCGAGGAGCTCGTGTCGTACCTCGCGCCCGCGCGGCCGGGGCAGGCCGTACGCGCGATTCCCGGCGCCGGCGTCGACGTGCCGGTGTGGATCCTCGGCTCGAGCCTCTACAGCGCGCACCTCGCCGCGAAGATCGGCCGTCCCTACGCGTTCGCCTCGCATTTCGCGCCGGGCGACCTCCTGCAGGCGCTCGAAATCTACCGCGCGGAGTTCCGCCCTTCGGCCGCCCTCGCCGCGCCCCGCGTCATGGTGGGCGTTCCCGTGGTCGCGGCCGACGACGACATCGAGGCCGAGCGGCTCGCGACCAGCATGTACCTGCGCACGCTCGGCATCCTGCGGGGACAGCGCGCGGGATTGCAGCCGCCGGTCGAGAGCATGGACGGGCTCTGGACGCGTGGCGAGCAGCTCGCCGTCGCCGAGCGCATGGCGTTGATGGTGGTGGGCGGCGCGCAACGCGTGCGCGAAGGCCTGCAGCAGGTCGTCGACGCGACGCACGCCGACGAGCTCATCCTCGTCTCGGAAACCTGGGACCGGCGCGCACGGCTTCGCTCGTTCGAGATCGTCGCGCAGGTCGCGGGGAAGGCGCCCGCCTGAGTCTCGCGCTATGCTGGGGCCCCACTCCCACTCACGGAGGCGATCCCCATGAGCGACCACGTCTACAAGATCCTCGAGCTCACCGGCTCCTCGGCGAAGGACATGGAATCCGCGGTGCAGAACGCGATCGCCAAGGCGGCGAAGACGATCCGCAGCATGCAGTGGTTCGAGGTGACCGGGACGCGCGGCCACATCGCCAACGGCAAGGTGGCGCACTGGCAGGTCACCGTGAAGATCGGGTTCACGCTGGAAGAGTGAGGGGCGCGGAGAGGCTCGCTCTCAGCGCAGCCGCATCAATCGCCCGGCATCGAGCTCCGCGAGACGATTCAGGCCGAGCAGAGCCATGTTGCGCCGGACCTCGCCGCCGAGGAGGCGCGCGGCGTGGCGCACGCCCTGCTCGCCCGCGATCGCCGCCGCGTAGTTGAACGGGCGGCCGACCCAGGTGAAATCGGCGCCGAGCGCGAGCGCCTTCAGCACGTCGGTGCCGCGCCGGATGCCGCCGTCGTACATCACCGCCATCGAGCCCTTCGCCGCGGCGATGGCGGGAAGCACGCGCAGGCCGGAGGCCGTCGCGTCGAGCTGCCTGCCGCCGTGGTTGGAGACGATCACGCCGTCCACGCCGCTCTCGCGCGCGATGCGCGCGTCCTCCTCGTGCACGATGCCCTTCACCACGAGCCGGCCTTTCCACCGGCGCCGGATCGCCTCGAGATGGCCCCAATGCAGATGGTCGCGCTGGCTGAAGTCGCGGTCGACGTTGCGCGCGACGATCGGCGCGCCGCGCTCGGCGAACGAGTTCTCGAAGTGCGGCATGCCGTGGCGCGCGATCGTGCGCAGCGCGTTGCCGACGAGCCAGCGCGGGTGCGTGATGCCGTCCCAGGCGAGGCGAAAGCTCGGGCGCAGCGGCGTCGAGAATCCCGCGCGGACGTTGTTCTCGCGGTTCGAGAGCACCGCCACGTCCACGGTCACGACGAGCGTGCCGAAGCCGGCGGCGGCGACGCGCTCGACGAGCGGCGCGATGCGTCGATCGTCGCCGGGAAGGTAGGCCTGGAACCACGCGGCCGGGTTCGCGTTCGCGACTTCCTCGAGGCGGATGAGCGACGAGCCGCTCATGATCATCGGGATGCCCTCGGCCGCGGCGCCGGTCGCGAGCACGAGGTCGCCGCGATAGGCCGAGAGCGCTGCGATGCCCATGGGCGCGATGCCGAACGGTTGTGCGTACTCCTCGCCGAAGAGCCTCGTCGCCGTCGTGCGCTTCGAGACGTCGACGAGGATGCGCGGCACGAAGCCCCACTCGTCGAACGCCGCGCGGTTGTCGCGCCGCGCGGCGTCGGTCTCGACGGCGCCGTTGACGTAGGCGAAGACCGAGCGCGGAAGGCGGCGGCGCGCGGCGGCCTCGAGGTCGTCGAGCGAGAGGATGGAGCGCAGCGAGCGGCTCAAGTCGGACGTGTTTGGCGATCGGGGATGCGAACTTTACTATACGGAATGGCCGCTTCCCACTCGCTCGCGCAGCACTTCGCCACCGAGGCGTACAACAACGCCTGGGCCAACCACCGCCTGCTCGCGGCGTGCGCGAGGCTTCCGCAGGCGGAATTCGTCGGCGCGCGCGTCGGGTTCTTCCCCTCGATCAAGGCGACGCTGAATCACATCGTCACCGTCGATTGGTACTACCTCGAAGCGCTCGAGCGCAGCCTCTCCGGACGCGCGCCCGATCCGGATCCCGAGCGCTTCTTCCGGCCCGAGGAGCCGTTCGAGCGCTGCGCCGATCTCGCGCGCGAGCAACGCGCCGCGGACCTGCGCCTCGTCGCCCTGTGCGAATCGCTCGCGGACGACGCGCTCGGAGCGGCGGTCGAGATCCCGCGCCGGCACGGCATCCAGCGCGAATCCGTGCGCCGCGTGCTCGCGCACCTCTTCCAGCACCAGATCCACCATCGCGGCCAGGCGCACGCGATGCTCTCCGGCACCTCGGTGAAGCCGCCGCAGCTCGACGAGTTCTATTGCGCCTCCGAGGCGCCGCTGCGCGCCGCCGAGCTCGCGGAGCTCGGGTTCACAGAGGAAGCAATCTGGCGAAGCTGAAACCGGGGACAGACCACATTTTTCATTGCGTGCAACCCGTTCTGGGAATGTTGCGCGCTATGAAAAATGTGGTCTGTCCCCGGTTTCAGTCGAGGGGCGTGGAGGCGAACTCGGGGAGTGCCTCGGCGCGCGCCGAGTAGGCGGCGAGCCCGGGATAGCGCGACGCCGGCACCTCGCGCGAATCGTAGTACTGCCCGAAACGCCAGGCGCACGCGAGCGCGACGTCGGCCGCGTTGAAGCGCTCGCCCATGAGCCACGGGCGGGCCCTCGCGGCGTCGGGCTCCAGCGCCGTGAACCCCGCGTTCGCCTGCTCGGTCACCCGCGCGAGCCAGGGCGCGTGGCGCTTGTCCTCGGGGCGGTTGTCGCGCTCGTAGACGATCTGCACGCACTTCTCGGTCGCCGCCAGCGCGAGCCCGATGATGCGCAACGCCTCGCGGCGCGCACCGGCTTCGGAAGGCATCAGGCGCCGATCGGCGGGAACGAGCGTCTCGAGGTAGTCGAGGATCAGCGTCGAATCCATGAGCACCGTGCCGTCGTCGCACACGAGCGTGGGCGCCTTCACGACCGGATTCACCGCGCGGAACGCGTCGTAATTGCGGAAGACCGACAGCGAACGGTGCTCGAAGGAAAGGCCCGTCAGCTTGAGCGACACGGCGACGCGGCGCACGTAGGGGGAGTCGAGCATGCCGATGAGGACCATCGGCGGCAGTGTAGCAGGGCGCCCGTCCGCTCCCGGTCTCAGTCGTCCCCGGTCGGCGCGAGGACCGGCTCGCGCTGGGCGATCGGCCGCGTGACCGGGCCCTTGCCCGAGTAGCGGTCGAGGTAGAGGTAGATCACGGGCGTGATGAAGAGCGTGATCACCTGCGAGAAGGCGAGGCCGCCGACGACCGCGAGGCCGAGCGGCTCGCGCAGCTCCCCCCCGGTGCCGAGGCCCACCGCGATCGGCACCGCGCCCATCATGGCCGCGAAGGTGGTCATGAGGATCGGCCGGAATCGCAGCAGGCACGCCTTGCGGATCGCCTCGCGCGGCGCGAGGCCGTCGCTGCGCTGCGCGTCGAGCGCGAAGTCGATCATCATGATGGCGTTCTTCTTCACGATGCCGATCAGCATGAGGATGCCGATGGTCGCGATGATCGAGAGGTCCTGGCCGAAGAGCGTGAGCGTGAGGAGCGCGCCGACCGCGGCCGAGGGCAGGCCCGCGAGGATCGTGATCGGGTGGATGTAGCTCTCGTAGAGCACGCCCAGCAGCACGTAGATCACGAGGAGCGCGCTCACGATGAGCCACACCTGGCTCGACTGCGAGGCCTGGAACGCCGCCGCGTCGCCGCCCCAGCTGGTGAGGACCGAGGGCGGCATGTGCAGCTGGTCGCGCCACGCGTCGATCTTGCCGGCGGCCGCGCCCAGCGAGCCGCCGGGTGCGAGGTTGAAGGAGACCGTGATCGACTGCAGCTGGCCGGTGTGGTTGACGGCGACCGGTCCCACCTCGCGGCGCACGGTGGCGATGCTCGCGAGCGGCACCAGCGCCCCGCCCTGCCCGCGCATGTAGATCTTCGAGAACGCGCTCTCGTCGCGCTTGTCGCGGTCGGCGGCCTGCAGGATCACCTCGTACGAGTCGGACGGCGTGTAGATCGTCGAGACCTGCCGGTCGCCGAACGCGCTGTAGAGCGCGGTGCGGATGTCGGCGATGTTCACGCCGAGCGCGTTCGCCTTGTCGCGATCGATCTCGAGGTTCGCCTGCAGGCCCTTCAGCTGCGAGTCGCTCGTCACGTCCCGGAACAGCGGGTCCGGGCGCATCAGCGCCATGAGCTCCTGCGAGTAGCCGAGCAGCTGGTCGGGCTCGACGCTCCTCATCACGTACTGGAACTGGCTCTTGGAGACGCGCCCGCCGATGCGCAGGTTCTGGATCGGGTTGAAGTAGACCCGCACGCCGGGAATGTCGGCGACGTCGCGGCGCAGGTTCTCCAGCACCTGCGGGAGCGCCGGGCGCTCGCCGCGCGGCTTCAAGTTGATGAACATGCGGCCGGTGTTCGTCTCGTCGGCGCGCAGCAGCACCATGTCGACCGCGGGGTCGGCGCGCACCACGCGGTCCACGCGCTTCAGGAGGTCGACCATCGCCGGGAAGGAGATGTCCTCGACCGCCTCGACGTTCACCGCGACCTGCCCGATGTCCTCGGTCGGGAAGAAGCCCTTCGGCATCGCGATCACGAGCGCGACCGTGGCGACGAGCGTGGCGGCGGCGACCACGAGGACCACCAGGCGGTTCTCCAGGCACCAGTCGAGGGAGAGCTCGTACCAGCGCAGCAGCCAGCGGAAGAGGCCCTCGAACCAGGCCGTCCAGCGAAGCACGGGGTCGTCCTCGCGCTCGTGCCGGATGTAGCGGCTCGCGAGCATCGGCACGAGCGTGAGCGAGACCCCCGCCGACACCAGGATCGCGAGCGACACGACGATCGCGAACTCGTGGAAGAGGCCGCCGATCACGCCCGGCATGAAGAAGATCGGGATGAACACCGCGACGAGCGAGATCGAGATCGACACGATGGTGAACCACATCTGCTTCGAGCCCACGATCGCCGCCCTGAACGGGTCCATGCCGTCCTCGATGTGGCGCACGATGTTCTCGAGCATCACGATGGAGTCGTCCACCACCAGGCCCACGGCGAGCGTGATGCCGAGCAGCGACACGTTGTCGATCGAGAGCCCGAGCGCGCGCATCAGGGCGACCGTGCCGAGGAGCGAGATCGGCAGCGAGAGCGCCGGAATGATGGTGGCGGAGGGCCGGCGCAGGAAGAGGTAGATCACGAGGATCACGAGGAACGCTGTGATCGCCATCGTGATGTTCACGTCGTGGATCGCCGCGCGGATGGAGACCGAGCGGTCGAGCTGGACCTGCAGGTCGACCGACTTCGGCATCTGCGAGAGGATTCCCGGGAGCACGCGCTTGATCGCGTCGATGGCCGCCACCGTGTTCGCACCCGGCTGGCGCAGGATGAAGAGCGTGATCGCGGGGACCCCGTTCGACCAGGCGCCGGTCTTCACCGACTCCACGCTGTCCTCGACGTCGGCCACGTCCTGCAGGCGCACGACGCTGCCGTTCGGGAGCGTGGAGACGATGAGCGGCCGGAAGTCGGCGGCGTGGGTGAGCTGGCGGTTCGCCTGGATGGTGAGCGTCTGGCGCGCGCCGTCGAGCGTGCCCACCGGCGAGTTCGCGTTCGCCGCCTGGATCGCCCTGGCGAGATCGTCCAGGGTGAGGTTGCGCGCGGCGAGCGCGTCGGGCCGCGCGCGCACGCGCACCGCGAAGCGCTTCTCTCCCGCCACGATGATCTGCGCCACGCCCGGCAGCGTCGACAGCGTCGGCGAGATGAGGTTCTCCGCGTAGCCGTCGAGCTGCGAGAGCGACATCGAGGGCGAGGAGAGCGTCACGAAGATGATCGAGAAGTCGCCCGGGTTCACCTTGCGGTAGGAGGGCGGCGTCGTCATCTCGGGCGGCAGGCTGCGCGAAGCGCGGAAGAGCGCCGCTTGCACGTCGACCGCGGCATCGTCGATGTTGCGGCTCTGGTTGAACTCGAGCGTGATCTGCGTCTCGCCCTGGGTCGAGGCGGAGCTCACCACGTCGAGGCTCGAGATGGTCGAGAACTGCTTCTCGAGCGGGGTCGCGACCGAGGAGGCCATGGTCTCGGGGCTCGCGCCGGGAAGGTCCGCGGTGACCTGGATCGTCGGAGTGTCGAACTGCGGGAGCGCGGCGATCGGGATGCCGTCGTAGGCGAGCAGGCCGGCGACGACCGCCGCCGCCGAGAGCAGCACCGTCATCACCGGACGGCGGACGAACGGCTCGGAGATGTTCACGAAGGCGTCGCCGCGCTCACGCGGGCTTCGCGCCCTTGGGCTTGCCGAGCTTGCGCGCCTCGCCCTTCGCCGCTTCCTCGCCGTTGCCCGGGCCGTCGCGATCGGCTTCGGCGACGACGCTTCCCGGGCGCACGTTCTCCGTGCCCTCGACCACGACGCGCGCGCCCGGCGCGAGGCCGTCCACCACGGCGAAGCCCTGGTCCACGTACGCGAGCGTCACGGGGCGCTCGGCCACCTTGTGGTCGGCGCCGACGACGTAGACGAAGCGCCGGTCGGGCCCGGTCTGCACCGCCTGGACCGGGACCACGGTGGCGTTGCGGATCGTGCGCGGCGAGACCTCCACGTTCACGAACATGCCGGGCCAGAGCTTCGCCTTCGGGTTGTCGAACTCGGCCTTGAGGCGGATCGTGCCGGTCGACGTATCGACGGTGTTGTCGACGAACACGACCTTGCCGGTGTACTTGCCTTCGTCCCCGGGCGCCGAGGCGACGGCGTGCAGCGCGCCCGCGCCGAGCGCCTGCTGCAGTCCCGGCAGCTCGCGCTCGGGCAGCGTGAACGCGACGTCGATGGGATCGACCTGGGTGACGGTCACCATCGGCGGCGAGGAGATGGTGCTCGCGGCCGCGGTCGGCTGGACGAGGCTTCCCGCGCGCACGCTGATGAGACCGGTGCGTCCGGCGAAGGGCGCGCGGATCTCGGTGTAGGTGAGCGCCACGCGCGCCGCCTCCACGGCAGCGCGATCGATGGCGAGCTGGCCGACGAGCGTGTCGACGGAATTCTGCACGGTGTCGAGGGCGGCCTGCGAGACGAACTTCTGCTCGAAGAGGCTGCGCTGGCGCTCGAGGTTGCGCTGCGCGGTCGCGAGGTCCGAGCGGTCCTTCTCGACCTGCGCGCGGGCCTTGTCGAGGTTCGCCGCCTCGGTGCCCGAATCGAGCGTGAAGAGGAGCTCGCCCGCGCGCACCGCCTGCCCCTCGCGGATGTGCACCTGCTTCACCGTGCTCGTCACCTGCGAGCGCAGGTCCACCGACTGGATGGCGGTCACCGTGCCGTTCGCGTCGATGTGCACCGGCACGTCGCGCGACTCCGCGATCGCGGTCACGACCGCGACCGGCCCGCCCTCCTTGCGCGCGCCGCGCGCCTGCGAGTGCTGCCCCGCGAGCCGCCAGCCGACCACCGCGGCGATGACGAGCACGACGGCTCCTCCAACCAGCCAGCGGCGGCGGGGATGGTGGACGGTGAGGGCACGGTCTTCGCTCATCGGGACAACTGCGAATGATACCCGAGGCAAGGAGACCGAATCGCGTTCCGAGCCAGGGAACGCAGGAAATCGTGACCGTCGCGACGCTAGTCCGAGGTCGGGACCGGCGCCTCCTCGGGGGGGAGCGCGCCCGGCCGGGCGGCGCGGCCGGCGATCCTGCGCAGCAGGCGATAGGCGAAGCGCACGAACGTGAGCGCGAGGAAAGCCTCGACCAGCGTCGCGGCGAAGGCGAGCGCCGGATTCCAGCGCGCGGCGCGGCGGCGGAACTTGGCGATCGAGCGCTCGAGCGCGATCTCGATCGAGTCGTAGAACGTCGGCACCACGAGAAGCGTGAGGAGCGTCGAGGTGACCGTGCCGCCGATGATCGCCACCGCCATGGGCCGGTAGAACTCGCCGCCCTCGCCCACGCCGATCGCCACCGGCATCATGCCGGCGATGAGCGCGAAGGTGGTCATGAGGATCGGGCGCAGGCGCACGCGCCCGGCGTGCATCAGCGCGTCCTCGCGGCCCACGCCCTGGCGTTCCTCCTTGCGCGCGCAGTCGAGGAGCAGGATCGCGTTCTTCGCGACGAGGCCCATCAGCATGATGATGCCGATGAAGCTCATGAGGTTCAGCGTGCCGTGCGTGGCGAGGAGCGCGACCACGACGCCGATGAGGGAGAGCGGCAGCGACATCATGACCGGCAGCGGCGCGGTGAAGGAGCCGAACTGCACCACGAGCACCAGGTACATCAGCACGATGCCCATGATGAGCGCGGTGAACATCTCGCTGAACACTTCCTTCTGGTCGCGCGAGGCGCTGCCCAGGCTGATGGTGTAGCCCTCGGGGAAGTCCATGTTCTTCGCGAGCTTCAGCGCGTCGGCGGTCACCTCGCCCGCGGAGCGCCCGTGGGCGTTGGCGGACACCGCGATCATCCGCTTGCCGTCGGCGTGCTGGATCTGCGCCGGGCCCTTGCCCATCGTGATGTGCGCGATCTGGTCGAGCGGCACCATCATGTTCGCGCCGTTCACCGCGATCGGCAGGTGCTCGATGTTCGAGGCGTCGACGCGGTCCTCCGGCGCGAGGCGCACGGCGACGTCGCGCGATTCGCCGGTGGGATCGATCCAGTCGCCCACCTCCACGCCGGCGAAGGCGACGCGCAGCGCCTGCGCCGCGTCGGCGACCGAGACGCCCATCGCGTTGGCGAGGCCGCGGTCGAGATCGATGCGCAGCTCGTCCATCGGCTCCTGCTCCGAGAGGCCCACGTCGACCGCGCCGGGGATGCGCTTCATGCGCTCCATGTACTCGGTGGTGAGCGCCATGAGGCGCCGCGAGTCGGGTCCCGAGAACTGGATCTGCACCGGCTTCCTCGCGCCGTTGTTGAGGTCGTCGAGCACCGTGTATTCGGCGCCGACCAGCCGGGCGAGGACGGTGCGCAGCGCCGCCGCGATCTGCACCGCGGAGCGCTTGCGCTCGTAGCTCTTGCCGAGGTCCACGTACACGCGCCCGCCGCCGGGGTAGACGATGGTGTTGGTGGCCTTCGTCTCGGCGATCTCGGTGCGCGCGAGCGCGGCGGCCGCCTCCACCTTGAGCCTCGAGTACTCGAGGCTCGCCGAGGAGGGCGTGCGCACGTCGATCGCGATCGTGCCCCAGTCGGAGACCGGCAGGAACTCGCTGCCGCCCACCTTCACCTGCAGCACGATCGCCGAGGCGAACGCGGCCACGGCGATCAGCGCCATCCAGCGCCGGTGGTGCAGCGCCCAGGCGATGACGTCGCCGTAGCGGTCGGCCTGGTGGTCGAACCACTCGTTGAAGCGCGAGAGCGCGAGGCGCAGCCCGCGCTTTTCCTCCTCCCGGTAGCCGACCGGGTCCCCCCAGTACGCCGAGAGCATCGGGTCGAGCGTGAACGAGATGAAGAGGCTCACGATCACCGAGGAGGCGACCGTGAGCGCGAAGGGCCGGAACCACTCGCCCGCGCCGCCGCCCATGAACGCCACCGGGATGAAGACCGCGATGATGGAGAAGGTCGTGGCCGCGACCGCCATGCCGATCTCGGCGGTCCCGGCGCGCGAAGCGCTCACGCGGTCGGCGCCGCGCTCCATGTGGCGCACGATGTTCTCGCGCACCACGATCGCATCGTCGATCAGCACGCCGATCGCGAGCGAGAGCCCGAGGAGCGTCATGAAGTTCAGGGTGAAGCCGCAGGCCCACACCGCGATGAACGCGGCGATCGCCGAGGTCGGGAGCGAGAGCGCCGTGATGAGCGTCGAGCGCCACGAGTTGAGGAAGAGGTAGACCACGACGATCGTGAGCATCGCTCCGAAGATGAGCGCGTGGATCACGTTCTCGAGGCTGTTCTGCGCGTCCTTGCCGCCGTCCTGCGTGACCTCGAGCTTGGTGCCCTTCGGCAGCGTCTTGTCGATCTCGCCGACCAGGTCGCGCACCTTGTCCGCGACCGTCACCGTGCTCGCGTCGCGCGAGCGGGTGATGGAGAGGTTCACGTTGGCGCGGCCGTTGCGCAGGCTGTAGCCGGCCGGCTCCGCGAAGCCGTCCTGCGCGGTCGCGACCTGCCCCAGGCGCACGATGGTGCCGCCCTCGCGCTTCACCACCACGTCGTCGAACTGGCGCGGCGACTCGATGCGGCCCACGAGGCGGATGCTCTCCTGGTCGAGCGGCCCCTTCACGCGGCCCACCGGGGCGGTCATGTTCTGCGCCTGGAGCGCGTTCACCACGTCGGTCACGGAGACGTTGTACTCGCGCAGCTTCTCCGCGTGGAGGAGCACCGAGAGCTCGCGCGTGAGCGAGCCGTTCACGGTCACCACCGACACGCCGTCGATCGCCCGGAAGCGGTCGGCGAGCACGTCCTCGGCGAGGCGCGAGATCTCCGCGTGGCTCTGCGTGGTCGAGGAAAGCGCGAGCTGCATGATCGGCTCGGCCGAAGGGTCGATGCGCTGCAGGATCGGCTCGCGCATCTCCACCGGCAGCTTGTAGCGCACCGAGGCGATGGCGTTGCGGATCTCGTCGGAGGCCTCGACCATGTTCTTCTTGAAGTTGAACTGGATGACGATCTGCGCGTTGCCGTCGGAGGAGGTCGAGGTGATCTGGTAGACCTGCGGGATGCTCTGCAGGGCCTTCTCGACGCGGTCCACGATCTCGCGCTCGACGGTCTCCGGGGAGGCGCCGGGATACGGGACGTTCACCACGATCACCGGCATCTGCACGTCGGGGATCTGGTTCACGCGCAGCTTGTTGAGCGCGAGCAGTCCCAGGCACATCAGCGCGATGACGATCGCCACCGTCGCCACCGGGCGGCGGATGCTGAAATCGGAGAGGATCATCCTACTTGCCGGCCCCGGAGGCCGCGACGGAAACGTCGGACGCGGCGGAGGCCTGCACCGGCTGGCCGTCCTTGAGGAGCACGGAGGGATAGCGCAGGACGCGGTCGCCCTCGGCGAGCCCCGCGACCACCGGGAAATCGCCGCTGCGCGGGTCGCGCTCGCCCAGCCGCAGCGCCACCTTGTGCAGCTCCCGGCCGCCGACGCGGAACGCCGACACCCGGTCGCCCTCGCGCACGACGGCGCTCGCGGGAATCATGAGGCTCACCTGCGTCTGCGTCTCGAGCCGTCCCTCGGCGTAGAGGCCGGCGAGCTTCGGCTGCTTGTCGCCCACGAAATCGACCAGCACCTGGACCTGGCGCGTCGTGGGATCGGCCGCCGGGTTCACGCGCCGCACGCGGCCGAGGAACTCCTGCTCGCCGTAGCCGTTGACGCGGAAGTGCACCATCTGCCCGGCGTGCACCTCGCCGACGTGGTCCGCGGCGATCGCCGCCTCGAAGCGCATGCTGTTGGGATCGATCACCTTGAGCAGCTCCTTGCCCAGCTGCGCGGTATCGCCGGGGGAGGCCTTGCGCTCGCTCACGATGCCGTCGAAGGGCGCGCGGACCTCGGTGCGCTGCAGCTGCTGCCGGGCGCTCACGACGCGCGCCTTGGCCCCCTCGAGGTCGCTCTGTGCGCTGTCGCGATGGCCCTCGGCGTCGTCGAGGGCTTGCGCGGACGCCATGCCGGAGGCGCGCAGCGTCTTCATGCGCTCGAACTGGCGCTGCGCCTGTTCGAGGGCCTGGCCGGCGGCGCGCTCGGCGGCCTGCGCGGAGGCGAGCGCGTCGCGGATCGCGGTGTCGTCGAGGCGCACGAGGAGGTCGCCCTTCTTCACCGCATCGCCGTTCTCCTTGTACACGGCGATGACGATGGCCGGCACCTCGGCGCGCAGGTCCGCCTTGCGCTCGGGCTGGATCGCGCCGGTGATGGCCGGCCCGGAGCTCAGCGACGCATTGCGGATCGTGACGAGGTCCTCGGGCGCGATCAGCAGGGGCGCGGGCCCCGCCGGCTGGGCCGCGGACGGGCCCTTGCAGGCCGCTACGGCCGCCGCGAGGACGATCAGGACGGGGGCAAGCAGTCGGTGCATCGGTCTCTTGTTTTCTTTTGGAGCCAAGAGGCTAGGCCGTAGCGGGTCCGGCGGGTAACCGGAACGCGACGGACTGCGGGATTCGAGGGACGGATTGTACCGGAAGGGGTACGAATCGATTGCGGCGGATCGGAACCGGAAACGCCGGCGCGGCCCCGGTCCGGCTCGCTCAATACCGGGCGTGGCCGGGCGTCCTCGGGAACGGGATCACGTCGCGGACGTTGGAAAGGCCGGTCACGTAGGCGACGGTGCGCTCGAACCCCAGGCCGAAACCGGCGTGCGGCACGGTGCCGTAGCGGCGCAGGTCGCGATACCAGCCGTAGGCCTGCGGATCGAGGCCCGCCTCGGCGATCCGCCGGTCGAGCACGTCGAGCCGCTCCTCGCGCTGCGAGCCGCCGACGATCTCGCCGATCCCGGGGGCGAGCACGTCCATCGCCGCGACGGTCCGGCCGTCGTCGTTGAGGCGCATGTAGAACGCCTTGATCTCCTTCGGGTAGTCCACGAGGATCAGCGGGCCGCCGACGTGCTTCTCGGCGAGGTAGCGCTCGTGCTCGCTCTGCAGGTCCATTCCCCACCGCACCGGGAACTCGAATTTCTGCTTCGCCTTCGAGAGCACGTCGATCGCCGTCGTGTAGTCCATCCGGACGAAGGGCTTGTCGACGATCGCCTGGAGCTTCGCGATCACGCCCTTCTCGATGCGCTCCTCGAAGAACGCCATGTCGTCGGGGCGCTCGGCGAGGACGGCGCGCAAGACGTGCTTGAGGAGCCGCTCGGCGAGCGTGGCGTCGTCGGCGAGGTCGGCGAAGGCGATCTCCGGCTCGATCATCCAGAACTCCGCGAGGTGGCGGCTGGTGTTCGAGTTCTCGGCGCGGAACGTGGGCCCGAACGTGTAGACCTTGGTGAGGGCCATGCAGTAGGTCTCGACGTTGAGCTGCCCGGAGACGGTGAGGAACGCCTCGCGCCCGAAGAAGTCCTTCGAGTAGTCGACCTTGCCCTCGGGCGTGCGCGGCAGGTTGGCGAGGTCGAGCGTGGAGACGCGGAAGAGCTCCCCCGCGCCCTCCGCGTCGGAGGTGGTGATGATCGGCGTGTTGACCCACGCGAAACCGTCGTCGCTGAGGAAGCGGTGGATCGCCATCGCGAGCGTGTGCCGCACGCGGGCGACCGCGCCGATCACGTTGGTGCGCGGCCGAAGGTGCGCCACGTCGCGCAGGAATTCCATCGTGTGCGGCTTGGGCTGGATCGGGTACGTGTCCGGATCCTCGACCCAGCCGAGCACCTTCACCTCGCTCGCCTGCATCTCGAAGGGCTGCCCCTTGGCCGGGGAGGGAACGATCGTGCCGGTCGCTTCCACCGAGCATCCCGCGGTGAGCTTCTGCACCTCGCTTGCATAGTTGGAGAGCGCCGCGGGCGAGACCACCTGCAGCGGATGGAAGCAGGAGCCGTCGGAGACGTGCACGAACGAGAGGCCGGCCTTGGAATCGCGGCGCGTGCGCACCCAGCCGCGCACGGTGACGGGCTCGCCGGACGGCGCGCGGCCCTCGAGGACGGAGCGCACGGAGAAGGTTTTCATGGAGCGCGAATTCGCGGAGGGAAAGCCGTTGATTGTAACCGGCGGTACTTCTTACGCGGCGGGCCGCGCGTCCGTCGGCCGGAGCACGCCGCCCGTCGCGCCGCGGCGCTATTCTGAAACGTTCGAAGGAAGCCTGATGTCGGACGTCGTGACGGGACGGGCTGACAAGACCATCAGGAGAGCGGCATCGTCATGAGCGGCGGCGACCTCGCATCCATGCCCACCATGGGATCGGCCATGCCGCGCCCGCGGCCGATCGCGATCGTCTGGCTCTTCGTCGGCATCGTGATCTGCCTCCTCGGCCTCACCGTCTACGGCGCGCGCCTCCTCTCCTCGGGCCAGGCGTTCATCGCCGGGGAGGCGACGTGGGCGAAGGCCGAGCGCGACGCGGCGTTCTACCTCTCGCGCTACGCGGCCGATCACGACCAGGACGATTACCGCGCCTATCGGCGGGCGATGGAGGTCATCGCGGGCGACCGCGGCGCACGCATCGCGCTCACCCGGTCGCATCCGGACGCGGCCGGCTTCCGCCGCGGCGTCGTCGCGGCCGGGTTCCGCGCCCGCGACGCTCCGGGGCTTCTCGAGCTCTACGGCCTCATGAACGGCAGCGCGCCGGTGCAGTACCTGATGGCGGCGTGGGCGCGCAGCGACGCCTTGGTCGGCGAGCTGGAGGCGATCGGCGCACGGCTGCACGACGCGCCGCCCCTCGATCGGCCGGCGGCCGACGAGATGGCGAGGCGCATCCATCGCATCCATCGCGCGTTCGTGCCGCTCGAGAGCGACTTCGCCCAGACGCTCGAGGACATGGAGCGCACCGCCCAGTCCTTCCTCGCCATCGGGCTCGGCGTGATCACCGGCGTGCTGCTCATCACCGGCATCACGGTCTCGCGCCGCTTTCTCGCGCAGAACGCGCGCCTGCAGGAAGCGCTCGCCGAGAGCGAGGCGCAGCTCAGGCGCGTGATCGAGGCGGCGCCGATGCCGCTCGTGATCGCGCGCGCGTCCGACCAGCGGCTGCTCTACCTCAACGGCAAGGCGCTCGAGCAGCTCGGCGTCGGGTTCGGCGCCGCGCTCGACCGGCCGCTCTCCGATTTCCATGCCGACCCGGCGATCCGCGACGCCCTCGCCGGCGAGCTCGCGCGCCACGGCGGCGTCGACGATTTCGAGGTGCACCTGCGCGCGGGGAACGGGCGCGAGTCGTGGGTGCTGCTCTCGGCGCGGCGGGTGAGCTACGCAGGCGCCGATTGCCTGCTCGTCGCGTTCGCCAACATCGACGACCGCAAGCGCGTCCAGGAGGACATGCGCCGGCGAGCCCTGCACGACCCCCTCACCAGCCTTCCCAACCGCGCGATGTTCCTCGAGTCGCTCGAGCGCGCGTTGCACATGGCGCGGCGCCGCTCGGCGCAGTTCTCGCTCCTCTACGTCGACCTCGACCGCTTCAAGGAGGTGAACGACACGATGGGCCACGCGGCCGGCGACGCGCTCCTCAAGACGGTGGCCGGGCGGCTCGTGACCGCGGTGCGCCAGAGCGACCTCGTGGCGCGGCTGGGCGGGGACGAGTTCGTGATCCTCATCGAGGAGCACCACGGGCCCGAGGAGGTGATGATCGTCGCGCAGAAGGTGCTCGCGATGGTCGAGCGGCCGGTGCCGGTCGACTGGCGCGAGGCCGCGGTCTCGGCGAGCATCGGCATCGCGAGCTTCCCCGAGGACGGCGAAGACGTCGAGACGCTGCTCGCGAACGCGGACACCGCGATGTACCAGTCGAAGGAGCGCGGCCGCAACAACTTCCAGTTCTACTCGCCGGAGCTCAACGTGCTCTCGCACCGCCGCCTGCAGCTCGAGCGGCGCGTGCGCGAGGCGCTCGAGAACGACCAGCTCTTCGTGGAATACCAGCCGGAGTTCGACCTCGCGACCGGGCGCGTGGTCGCCGCGGAGGCGCTGCTGCGCTGGCACGATCCCGCCGCGGGAGTCGCGACGCCGCCCGAGTTCATGCCGGTCGCCGAGGAAACCGGGATCGCGCCCGCGATCGGCGCCTGGGTGATCGATTGCGCGCTGAGCGACGCGCGCGCGTGGCGCGACGCCGGCGCGCCGCTCGTGGTGGGCGTCAACCTCTCCGCGCGCCAGCTGCAGCAGGCGGAGCTCGCCGAGCAGGTGTCGCGCGCGCTCGAGACGCACGGTGTCGCGCCCCGCTCGTTGCGCGTGGAGATCGCCGAGCCGGTGCTGATGGAGGGCGGCGACGCGACGCACCGGACGCTGCGCGCGCTCGAGGCGCTCGGCGTG
>DATIZV010000267.1:0-9800 GCA_035516915.1 Usitatibacter sp.
CCTTCACGAGCTTCACGCGGCTCCCGAGCTTCCCGCGGTTCGCGCGGCTCGCGACCTTCGCGAGCTTCACGCGGCTCGCGAGCTTCCCGCGGTTCGCGACCTTCACGAGCTTCCCGCGGTTCGCGACCTTCACGAGCTTCACGCGGCTCGCGATGCTCGGCGCGCGCTTCGCCACGCTGTTGCTGCGATCCCTCGCGGCGCTCCTGGCGCGGCTCGCCGCGACGCGCTTCCCCGCGGCCCTCGCCGCGGCGTTGCTCGCCGCGCCGACCGTCGCGCCGTCCTTCCTGGCGCTCGCCGCGTCCGCGCTCCTGCCGCTGTCCTTCGCGCGAAGGCTTGCGCTCCTCGAGCGCCGGAGTGGCGGTGACCGTGCTTCGCGCGGGCATGGCGGGCACCGGCTCGGCGGGCTTGCGCAACCATCCGAACAGGCGATCCAGCAGGCCGCCATGCTTCTCTTCGTGTGCCGCACCCGCAGCGGCCGCGATCGGCGCCTGCGGTGCCGGCCGCGCCGACACGATCGGCGCCTCCACGGCGACGGGTGCCGGCTGCTCGGGCGTGATGCCCTTCACGAGCGGCTCGGGACGCGGCGCTCGCGGCTCCGGCGCCTTCGTCGGCAGGCCTACGGGCTCCTCGTCGGGCACCGACACCATCTCGTAGCTCGGCGTCTGGGCGTCGAGGAGCGGCGAATCGTGGCGCAGGCGCTCGATGTGGTAGTTCGGCGTCTCGAGGTTCGGGTTGGGGATGAGGAGCACGTTCACCTTGAGCCGCGTCTCCACCTTGAAGATCTCGCTGCGCTTCTCGTTGAGAAGGTAGGTCGCCACGTCCACCGGGACCTGCGCGTGGATCGCCGCGGTGTTCTCCTTCATCGCCTCCTCCTGCAGGATGCGCAGCACGTGCAGCGCGGTCGAGGCGGTGTCCCGGATGTAGCCGGTGCCGTGGCAGCGCGGGCAGGGCGTGTGGGTCGTCTCCTCGAGCGAGGGCTGCAGGCGCTGGCGCGAGAGCTCGAGCAGCCCGAAGCGCGAGATCTTGCCGATCTGCACGCGCGCGCGGTCGTGGCGCAGCGCATCGCGCAGCCGGTTCTCCACCTCGCGCTGGTTCTTCGCGCTTTCCATGTCGATGAAGTCGATCACGATGAGCCCGCCGAGGTCGCGCAGGCGCAGCTGCCGCGCGACTTCGTCCGCGGCCTCGAGGTTGGTGTTGAACGCGGTCTGCTCGATGTCGTGGCCGCGCGTCGCGCGCGCGCTGTTCACGTCGATCGCGACCAGCGCCTCGGTATGGTCGATCACGATCGCGCCGCCCGAGGGCAGCGTCACGTCGCGCCGGTACGCGCTCTCGATCTGGTGCTCGATCTGGAAGCGCGAGAAGAGCGGGATGTCGTCCTTGTAATGCTTGACCTTGTTCACGTTGGCCGGCATCACCGTGCTCATGAACGACTCCGCCTGGTCGTAGATCGCGGGCGTGTCGATCAGGATCTCGCCGATGTCGGGCTGGAAGAGGTCGCGGATCGCGCGCACCACGAGGCTCGACTCGAGGTAGATCAGGCAGGGCGCCTTCTCCGACTCGGCGGCCTGCTCGATGGCGTTCCACAGCTGCAGCAGGTAATTCAAGTCCCACTGCAGCTCCTCGACGCTGCGCCCGATGCCGGCGGTGCGCGCGATGAGGCTCATGCCCTCGGGCACCTGCAGCTGGTCCATCACCTCGCGCAGCTCGTTGCGGTCCTCGCCCTCGATGCGCCGCGAGACGCCGCCGCCGCGCGGGTTGTTGGGCATGAGGACCAGGTAGCGCCCGGCGAGCGAGATGTAGGTGGTGAGCGCCGCGCCCTTGTTGCCGCGCTCGTCCTTGTCCACCTGGACGATGAGCTCGCTCCCTACCTTGAGGTGCGTGGCCATCTTCGAGCGGCCGAACTCGCCGCCCTCGGAGGTCACCATGTACTGCTTGGCGATCTCCTTGAAGGGAAGGAAGCCGTGGCGCTCGGCCCCGTAGTCGACGAACACCGCCTCGAGCGAGGGCTCGACGCGGGTGATGACCCCCTTGTAGATGTTGCTCTTGCGTTGCTCCTTGCCGGCGGACTCGATGTCGAGGTCGATCAGTTTCTGGCCATCGACGATCGCGACCCGGAGTTCCTCCGCCTGGGTCGCGTTGAAAAGCATGCGCTTCATTTTCTGCATTCTCCCGCGCTCGAAACACGGAAGAGGGCCCAAGCGTCGCCGGGCCCGGGACGACGAGTCAGCTCAGAAGTCGATTCTTGGAGGCGTCACTGGAGCGTGAGCGGAGAAGGGACGATTTCTGGTTTTGTTCGTCTGGCTCCTGCGGGCCTTGGCGCGCAGGGGCGTGGAATGTGGTGCGTCGAGCGCGTGTGATTCGTTTACCATCGCTGCTTGGTCTCGCAGGCGAGCGACGTTGGCCTGCCCGGGCGCCGCATCGCGGACGCCCTCCTTGCGAAGCCGATTTCCGGGAGCGCGGGTCCACTCTCTGCGCTCCGGCTTTGGAAATCAACTAGATATAGTATATACGCGGATGGCGACCGAAGGCAAAGCGGCGCAAGGCGCCGCCCCGGCGGTGCGCTGGATCGAGGTGGGCGAGGAAGAGGCCGGGCAGCGCATCGACAACTACCTGATCGCGCGGCTGAAGGGCGTCCCCAAGAGCCGCATCTACCGGATCCTGCGCAGCGGCGAGGTGCGCGTGAACAGTCGCCGCGTGCAGGCGTCGGACCGCGTTGCCGCGGGCGACCGGATCCGCATCCCGCCGGTGCGCGTCGCCGATCGCGGCGCGGCCGTCCCCGCGCCGCATTTCCGCCTTCCGGTCCTGTACGAGGACGAATGGATCCTCGCCATCGACAAGCCCGCGGGTCTCGCGGTGCACGGCGGCAGCGGGATCGCGCACGGCGTGATCGAGTCGCTGCGCTCGATGCGCCCGGAGGCGCGCTTCCTCGAGCTCGTGCATCGCCTCGACCGCGAGACCTCGGGCGTCCTCCTGGTCGCGAAGAAGCGCTCCGCGCTCACCGCGCTGCACGAGACCATCCGCAGCCGCGCGATGGACAAGCGCTACCTGGTGGGCGTCAAGGGCCGCTTCCGCAACGAGCGCCAGCACGTTCGCCTCGCGCTCGTCGCCCGTGCCGCGGCCGAGGGCGGCAAGCGGGTCCACGTTGCAGCGGACGGACAGCCCGCCGAGACCATCCTGCGAAGACTCTCGCGCGGCCCGGAGCTCTCGCTTCTCGAAGCCGAGCTCCTCACCGGCCGCACGCACCAGATCCGCGTGCACCTGGCGCACCTCGGCCACCCGGTGCTCGGCGACGACCGCTACGGAGACTTCGAGCTGAACCGGCGCCTGCGCAAGGACGGCCTGAAGCGCATGTTCCTGCACGCCGCCTCGCTCGCCTTCGCGCATCCGGAGAGCGGGGAGCCGCTGGTGCTCTCGGCGCCGCTCCCGCCCGATCTCGCGCGCTTCCGCGACCGCTTCCTCACGGATGGCGCGCCGTGAGCCGCTACGACCTCGTGGTGTTCGACTGGGACGGGACGCTCATGGACTCGACGCGCCTCATCGCCTCGTGCCTGCAGGAGGCGTGCCGCGAGGTAGGCGCGCCGATCCCGAGCGACTCCGACGCGCTCTTCGTGATCGGCCTCAACATGGCCGACACGTTCCGCCGCGTGGCGCCCGACCTGGATGCCGAAGCGCAGCGCCGCCTCGCCGAGCGCTACCGTCACCACTTCCTTTCGCGCGAGCACGAGGCGCCCCTCTACGAAGGGGTGCGCGAGATGCTCGAAGAGCTGCACGCGCGCGGCGCGAGGCTCGCGGTGGCGACGGGAAAGGCGCGGCGCGGGCTCGAGCGTGCGCTCGATGCGACGGGATTGCGCCGCTGGTTCGAGGCCACGCGCTGCGCCGACGAGGGTTTCGCGAAGCCCCACCCGGACATGCTGCTCATGCTCCTCGACGTCACCGGCGTCGAGCCCGCGCGCAGCGTGATGGTCGGCGACACGACGCACGACCTGGAGCTCGCGGCGAACGCCGGCGTCGACGCGGTCGCCGTATCGTACGGCGCGCACCCCGAGGACCTGCTCGCGACCCGCCCCGCGGTGGCGCGATGCGCGAGCGTGGAGGACCTGCGCGGATGGCTGCGCACGAACGGCTGATCTGCGCTTCCGCGGCGCTCGCCGACGGCGGTCCGGGGGTTCGTTTCGCGCTCGGAGCCGACGAATGGGCAGCGGTCGGCTTCGCGATCCGCTACTTCGGGACCGTGTACGCGTACGTCAATCGCTGTCCGCACGCGGGCACCGAGCTCGACTGGCAGCACGGCGAGTTCTTCGAGGAGTCTGGGCTATACTTGGTGTGCGCCACGCACGGTGCGTTGTTCCTGCCGCCCACCGGCCTCTGCGTGGCGGGACCGTGCAAGGGCGCCTGCCTCCGAAGCCTGCGTACGCGCGAGGAAAACGGCCGGGTGCTGCTGGTCAACGATTCGGAGCCGGCCTGCGCGCCGGATGAGACGCCATGACGGACCCCACGCCGGCCCCGCAATGGGAACGCCAAGTTCTCGAGCGTGTCGCCCTTCGCGCGCTGGACGAGCAGCGCCGCGCGCGGCAATGGAGCGCGCTCTTCAAGCTGCTCTGGCTCATCTTCTGGTTCCTGGTGCTCGCCGCCTGGATGGGCTGGATCGGCCGCGGCGAGAAGGACCTCGCGGTGAGCGGAAGGCATACCGCGCTCGTCGACCTCGACGGCGTCATCGCGCCCGAGGGCCAGGCATCGGCCGATCGCATCATTCGCGGGCTCGACCGCGCGTTCAAGGATCCGGACACGAAGGGCGTCGTGCTGCGCATCAACAGCCCGGGCGGAAGCCCGGTGCAGGCGGGCTACATCTACGACGAGATGAAGCGCCTGCGCAGGAAGTATCCGAAGATCCCGCTCTACGCGGTGGTCGAGGACCTGTGCGCGTCGGGCGGGTACTACGTCGCGGCGGGCGCGGACCGGATCTACGTGGACAAGGCGAGCCTGGTGGGCTCGATCGGCGTGATCATCAGCAGCTTCGGATTCACCGGCGCCATGGACAAGCTCGGCATCGAGCGGCGCGCCTACACGGCCGGCGACAACAAGGACTTCCTCGATCCCTTCGCCCCCGAGAATCCCGAGCAGCGCGCGCATGCGCAGGAGATGCTCGAGGAGATCCACCAGCAGTTCATCAAGGCGGTGCGCGACGGGCGCGGCTCGCGCCTCAAGGAGACGCCCGAGATCTTCTCGGGCCTGGTGTGGACGGGCGAGCGCAGCGTGCAGCTCGGGCTCGCGGACGCCTTCGGCACCGCCCAGTCCGTCGCGCGCGACGTGATCAAGGCGCAGAAGATCGTCGACTACACGCCCGAGGAGAGCGTGTACGAGACGCTCTCGCGCAGGCTCGGGACCACCTTCGGCGCCGCGTTCGCGCGCGCCGCGGCCGATACCGCCCTGCGCGGCGCGGTCCAGCTGCGTTAGCCGCGTGACCGCCGTCGCGAAGGACGCATCCCGTCTCGAGCTCGACCTCGCGCGCGAGGCGTTCGAGCGCACCGCGATCGGGCTCGCGGTGATCACCCCCGACGGTGTCTTCCGCCAGGTGAATCGCGCGTTCTGCGCGATGACCGGCTACGAGGCCGCGGAGCTGGAGGGTCGTCCTTTCACGTCGATCACGCACCCGGACGACGTCGCGCGCGACGAGGAAGCGATCCGCGCCTTCCGCGCGGGGAACGACGGGCCGGGCGCAGTCGACAAGCGCTACCTGCGCAAGGACGGCGGCGAGGTCTGGGTGCGGCGCAGCGTGGCCGTCGTGCGCGAGCCGGGCGGCGAGCTGCGCTACCTGGTCGGGGCCTTCGTCGACCTCAGCGAATCGCGCGACCGGGAACGCCAGCTCCAGCAGGCGAACGCGTTCCTGCGCACGATCGTCGAGACTTCGCCGGTCGCGATCTACACCACCGATCGGGATGGCCTCGTCACGTTCTGGAACTCCGCGGCGGAGCGCACTTTCGGATTTCCCGCCGCGCAGGCGATGGGGCGGCTGCCGCCCTTCATCCCGCCCGCCCGCCGCGACGAGGCGCGGGCCCTGGGCGCGCGGGTCCTCGCCGGCGAGGTGCTCGACGGCCTGCAGCTCGAGCGCCTTCGCGCCGACGGCAGCGCCATCGTGATCCGCAGCTCGGTCGCGCCGCTGCGCGACGGCGAGGAGCGCGTCGTGGGCGTGCTCGTCGCTTGCGTGGACATCACCGAGGCGCGACGCACCGCCGAGGAGCTCGAGCGCCACCTGCACTTCACCCGGGCGCTCATCGATGCGATCCCGAATCCGGTCTACTTCAAGGACCGGGAGGGCCGCTACCGGGTGCACAACCGCGCCTGGGCCGAGCTCTTCGGGGGCGGCGAGAACTGGATCGGCAAGACCGTCCACGACATGTACCCCGCGCCGATCGCACAGGCGCACGACGACCGCGACCGGGAGCTCTTCGCGCGGCCCTCGTCGACCACCTACGAGCTGCTCATGCCGACCGCGCTCGGCGAGACGCGGCAGATGCTCTACAACAAGGTGAGCTTCGTCGACCAGAAGGGCGAGGTCGCCGGGCTCATCGGCGTGGTGACCGACGTCACGCGCTACAAGGAGACCGAGCGCGCCCTCGAGGCGAGCGAGGCGCGCTTCCGCGTCCTCACCGAGAGCTCGCTCGACCTCATCTCGGTGATCGACGCCGACGGGACGCTGCGCTACCAGAGCGGCGCGCTGAGGAACCTGCTCGGCTACGATCCCATGGAAACGCTCGGCAGGAACGTGTTCGAGCTGGTCCACCGCGACGACGCCGAGCACCTGCGCGCGGCCATGCGCCGCATCATCGAGACGCGCCACTCGGCTTCACCCGTGGAGCTGCGCTTCCGGCACCGCGACGGCGCCTGGCGCACCTTCGAATCGCTGGGCACCAACTGCCTCGACAACCCCCACATCCGCGGCGTGGTATTCAACTCGCGCGACGTGACCGACCGCAAGGTGATCCAGCAGCGCATCCAGCATCTCGCCTACCACGACAACCTCACGGGGCTGCCCAACCGCTCGCTCCTGCAGGATCGCCTCGCCCATGCCATTGCGCGCGCGGAGCGCTCGCACCGCAAGGTCGCGGTGCTCTTCATCGACCTCGACAACTTCAAGAACATCAACGACACGCTGGGGCACGACGTCGGCGACGAGCTGCTGCGCCAGGTGTCGCGCCGCCTCTCCGACTGCGTGCGGGTCGAGGACACCATCGCGCGCCAGGGCGGCGACGAGTTCATCGTGCTGCTCGACAGCCTCGAGGACAGCCGCGGCGCCTCCCTCGTCGCGCAGAAGGTGCTGAACGGGCTGCGGCTTCCGTTCGCCCTCGGCGCGACCGAGCAGCACGTGAGCGCTTCGGTCGGCATCGCGCTCTATCCCGAGGACGGCCGCGACGCCCAGACGCTCATGAAGAACGCGGACACCGCGATGTTCCACGGCAAGAGCCTCGGCAAGAACACCTACCAGTTCTTCACCTCGCAGATGAACATCGCCGTGAAGCGGCGCATGACGCTCGAATCGGCGCTGCGCCGGGCGGTGATGCAGAAGGACTTCGTGCTCCACTACCAGCCGCAGATCAACCTGGAGACCGGCGAGGTGATCGCGCTGGAGGCGCTGGTCCGCTGGAAGACCGAGGACAGCGGGACCGTGATGCCGGGCGATTTCATCCCGCTCGCCGAGGAGACCGGCCTCATCAACGAGATCGGCGAATGGGTCCTGCGCGAGGGCTGCCGCCAGGCCAAGGAATGGCAGGACCAGGGCCTTCCGGCGCGGCGCATGGCGGTCAATCTCTCGGCGCGGCAGTTCGCCGACCGCGGCTTCTTCGACATGGTAACGCGCGTGCTCGGCGACACGCGCCTCGATCCTTCGTGCCTCGAGCTCGAGATCACCGAGAGCCAGGTGATGCGCCAGACCGAAGGCGTGATGACGCTCCTCAACCGCCTCTCCAAGATGGGCGTGCACCTCGCCATCGACGACTTCGGCACCGGGTACTCGAGCCTCTCGTACCTGAAGCGCCTGCCGATCCAGAAGCTCAAGATCGACCAGTCGTTCATCCGCGACATCACCGTGGATCCGAACGACACGGCGATCGTGGTCGCCATCATCAACATGGCGCGCAGCCTCGACCTCGAGACGATCGCCGAGGGCGTGGAAACCGCGGGCCAGCTCGCGCTGCTGCGCTCGAAGGGCTGCCGGATCGGCCAGGGCTTCTACTTCTCGGCGCCGATGCGGGCGGAGGCCCTCTATCCGCTGCTTCGGGCGAACAATTTGTACACGACGGCGGAGTAGGGACGGCGAGGCGGGAACGGCGTTGCGGCGGACGCGAAGCGCCGCCCGACAGCGGCAGGCAAGCCCGGCTGCGCGCTTCAGGCCAGCACGAGGAACATCGCCGGCCGCTTGCCGATCTTCGGTGAAGGTCGCGATTTCCAGCCTTCGACGTGATCCGTGCGGATCGATTCGGTGGGGCCGGTAAGGTCGGCCGCGACGCAGAGGCGTGTCGCGCTCTTGCAGGCTTGCAGGATGTCGGCGAGCAGCGCGTCGTTGCGGTACGGCGTCTCGATGAACACCTGCGTTTCCCGGTTGCGCGCGGAATCGCGCTCGAGCTCGGCGAGGCGCTTGCGCCGCGCGGCCGCGTCCACCGGAAGGTAGCCGAGGAAGCGAAACCGCTGGCCCTCGAGCCCGCTCGCCATCAGCGCGAGCAGGATCGCCGAAGGTCCCACGAGCGGAACGACCGCGATGCCGCGCGCATGGGCGGCGGCCACCAGCAGGGCGCCCGGGTCGGCGACCGCCGGGGCTCCGGCCTCCGAAAGCAGTCCCACGTCGCGCCCGTCGAGCAACGGCGCGAGGAGCGCGGGCACCGCGGAAGCCTCCGTGTGCTCGTTCAGCTCGTCGAAGCGCAGATCGTGCATCGGCTTCGGGTGGCCGCACGCGGCGAGGAAGCGCCGCGCCGAGCGCGCGTCCTCGACCACGAAGCATTCGAGCGCGCGGATGCGCTGCACGACCACCGCGGGAAGCACGGACTCGAGGCTCGCTTCCTCCGAGAGCCACGCGGGGACGAGGAACAGCCTTCCGGCCGCCATCAGGGCACCTGGAATCCTTCGCCGCGCAGCACTTCGGCGAGCGCGATCAACGGCAAGCCGACAAGCGCCGTCGGATCGTCTCCGCGGAGCCGCGAAAGAAGGCTGATGCCGAGCCCCTCGCTCTTTGCGCTGCCGGCGCAATCGAGGGCGGGCTCGCGCCCCAGGTAGCGATCGATCTCGGCGTCCGAAAGCTCGCGGAACGCGACCTCGGTGCTCACCATGCGCTCGTGCAGCCGGGAGCGGGCCGCATGCGCCACGCAAAGCGCGGTATGGAAGAGCACCGTCCGGCCGCGCAGCTCGCGAAGCTGCCGCCGCGCGTTGTCCAGCGTGCCGGGCTTGCTCACGGCGCGCCCGTCCAGGTCGACAACCTGGTCGGATCCGATCACCCAGGCGTCGGCCCAGCGCTGCGCGGCCGCTCGCGCCTTCTCGCGCGCGAGACGTGCGGCAGTCGCCGGCGGCGCCTCCCCGGCGCGCGCCGATTCGTCGATGTCGGGCGACCATGACCGGAAGGCGAGCCCGAGTCGTTCGAGCAGCTCCCGGCGGTATGGGGAGCCTGAGGCAAGGATGAGCAGATTATCTTTTACTTCATGCATTTATGGTCCATTTCTAAGGTAGTTTCTCAGATCGAATCTGAATATAATGGCGCATGCCGCAGGACTTCCTCGTCGATCCCGACCGAATCACCGACAAGCCACGCACCTGGG
>DATIZV010000268.1:0-11003 GCA_035516915.1 Usitatibacter sp.
CCGAGGAGCGCGATCCAGAAGCCCCCGAGGAACACCAATGGAGCGAAGAGCGCCGCGACGAGCGTGAGTCCCACGAGGACGCGAAAGCCGTGGCGGTCGAAGAGCCGGCCGAGCGCGAGCGATCCCGCGCCGCTCACCGCCATGGCGACGGCGTAGAAGACGGCGATGCCTTCGGTGGAAACGACTTCGCGGCGGCTCAGGTGAAAGGCGATGATCGGGTAGTCGGCGAAGCCGGCCGCAACGAGCGCGGCGCCGGCGAGATATGCCCAGAACACGCGCGGGAAGCCGCGTCCACCCACGGCCGCGGTCGATCTAACCTCGAGGTCCTGCGGCCGGGGATAGGTGATGCGCGCGGCGGCGACGAGCGACAGGTTGATCGCGGCGGGAATCGCGAGAGTCGCGAACGCGAGACGGAAGCTGCCGCGGTAGGCGAGGACCGCCGACAACGCGAGCGGCCCGCACATCGCCCCGAACTGGTCGAGCGCCTCGTGCACGCCGAACGCCCAGCCGTAGCCGCCCATGCGCTTCCCGGCGTGGGAGAGCATCACGTCGCGCGGCGGGTTGCGGATCGCCTTTCCGGTACGCTCCAGTACGATGAGGACCGCCGCCGTCTGCCACGTTTGCGCGAAAGCGAGCGCGGGCACGGACGCCATCTGCAGGACGTATCCGCAAATCGTGATCAACCAGAAGCGCCGGGTGGCGTCGGCGAGCCGCCCCGAGACGAGGCGGATCGCGTAGCCCATCAGCTCGCCGAAGCCGGTGACGACTCCGACGATCGTGCCGGTCGCCTGGAGCGAGGCGAGGAACGGCCCGAGGATGCTGCGCGATCCCTCGTAGGTGAAATCGGCGAAGAAGCTCAGTGCGCCGATCAGCAGGACGAACGCGAGGGCCGAACGCGAGCCGCTGCCCGCCTCCCGCTGGATCTGCGCATTCTCGCTTTCACGCTGCACCGAGTGTCTCCCGCCGTGTCGTGGCCATGCAGGAGCCCGGAACGGGAGAAGCTCCGACCGAAGCCCGCACCTTCCCCTCTCGAGGAAGCACAATAGGCATCATCAGCCGGTCAGGCGGTTACTGGGAGGAATGCCATCTCCGTGCACCGATGTTACACCATCGGTAGTGGAACCTCCCTTGCTCAGCCGCGGAGCGTCGCCACGAGCCGCTTCGGGACCAGCAGCAGGTCCAATGCATCGCAGATTCCCCGCGCGACGACCTGGGCGGCCATCAGCGTCTCCGCCGACGCGCCCTCGAGCTGGACCACGGCGATCGCAAGACCGGCGATCGCCATCATGTCCTGGTCGTTCCGGCCGTTTCCCACGCATGCGACCCGCGACGGATCGAGCGCCGTGACATAGTCGCGCTTCGACTGCCGCTGCCCCGATTCGCCGAGGCACGTCAATGTGCAAGGCAATCCCCGGAGCGCGCCGCGCGCCGTCCCGAAGGTATCTCCGGTCACCACGTGCAGCTGCAACGAAGCCGACAATTGCACGAGGCGCTCGCGCACCCCGTCCAGCATGCGGCCATCGACGGCGAGCGTCCCGTTGTAGTCGAGCACGAGATGTTCGATCTCGAGCCGGGCAAAGTCGGGGATCTCGATCGCGAGCATGTTCGCGTTCCCTCGTCAGAGCAGTCCCGCGAGAAGGGCCAGCGCGAGAGCCTCCAGCACGTACGCGGCATATGCGTTGATCTTGCCGTGGTGCATCCGGGCGAGGCGCTGCGCGACCCGCATCGCGGCGCGCGCCGCGGGGAGGAACACCGTCCGGTCGATCACGTGGACGTGCTCCTTCTCGCGCCGGATCGCGTTGCGGAAGTGCTCCGCGACGGTGTCCTGCGAATCGACCACGGTGGTCGGCCGGAAGATCGCGTCGAAGATCACGCGCACCGGGTTGGAGAAGCCGGTCGCGGTGTAGGTCATCTCGGGTCGCAGGCGGCGAACGCCGCCCGCCCAGCGCTCGCGACGCTCGACACGACGGCCGCGCGCGACGAGCCCGCGCACCAACGCGAAGACGATCACGAGGAGCGCCGCGAGCACGACCAGGCCATACGACATCGACATCGCGAACACCACCGGATTCGCGGCTCCGCCCCGGTGCAGCACCACCAGGCCGCGGCCGGGAAGCCATCCCTGCCCGACCTGGGCGCCCAGGTCGTGGAACTCCGCGACGAGCGCCGCCGGAAGCGCCTCATGCCCGGGCGCGGATGCGAAGAACGGCGGCACCAGCGCGTCCGCCCCGCCCGGCGCGAGCGGGCGCAGCCATTCGCCCAGCCCGCCGACCACGTACGCCGGCAGCACGCCCATTGCGAGACAGGCGGCCGCGAGGCCGACCATCGGCACGATCGACGAGGGCCGCGCCTCCTTCGCGTGCGCGGCCCCCTCCGAGCGCGCCATCCCCAGGAAACCCATCCCGAACATCTTCACGAAGCAGGTCACCGCGAGCGCTGCCGCGAGCGCGAGCCCCGCCCCGCACAGCACGAACACGAGACGGGTCGACGTGGGCTCGAGCTCGGCGGCCCGCAGCAGCACCTGCAGGGTGAGCCATTCGCTCGCGAAGCCGTTGAAGGGAGGCAACGCCGCGATGGAAACCGCTCCGACGAGCATCGCGGCCGAGGTCCACGGCATCGCGCGCGCGAGACCGCCCAGGCGGTTCAGGTCGCGCGTGCCGGTGCGATCGTCCACCACGCCCGCACCGAGGAAGAGGAGCGACTTGTACGCGGAGTGGTTGAGCATGTGGTAGAAGGCGGCGACGAAGGCCATCGCCGCGAGCGAGGGGCGCTCGTAGTGCAGGAAGACCATTCCCGATCCGAGCCCGACCACCACCACGCCGATGTTCTCGATCGAGCTGTGCGCGAGCAGCGCCTTGATGTCGTTCGCCGTCGTGGCGTACAGGATCCCGATGAGGGCGGAGAGCGTCCCGACGACGAGGACCAGCAGGCCCGGCGCGGCGTTCGCCCCCGGCGCGAGCGGCAGCGCCACGCGCACGATGCCGTAGAGGCCCAGGTTGAGGATCGCCCCCGAGAGCATGGCCGAGACGTTGGCGGGCGCCGCCGGGTGCGCGCGCGGGAGCCACGAGTTGAACGGCACCAGGCCCGCCTTCACGCCGAAGCCGAAGAACGCGAGGAGGAAGAGGGCCCATCGCATCGCGTCGCCGAGGCTTCCGGCTCCCGAAACGGCGGCCGTGAGCGAGGGCGATCCGGCATTCAGCGCGAGGATCACCAGCACCACCGCGGTTGCGATGAAGCCGGCCTCCCCCATCGCGAGCATGAGGTAGGCCGCGGCGCTCGAAGCGGCGCGCCGGTTCTCGAACGCGACCAGCAGGTAGCTCGTGAGCGACATCGCCTCCCACGCGAGCAGGAAGACCAGCACGTCGGCCGCGAGAAGCACCGCCGCGATCGAGGCGAAGAGCAGCAGGAACCACGCGTTCAGCACGCGCAGCTCGTGGCGTCCGACGTGCCGGCGCAGGTAGCTCGCCGAGTAGACGGACGAGGCGAGCATCACGACCGAGGCCGGAAGGAGGAAGAGCGCCGAGAGCGGATCGATCGAGAATGCCAGCGGCTCTCCGGGCTCGACGGACCAGAGCGGGTAATAGAGATGTCCGCCGGTCGCGAGCACGGCGCACGAAGCCGCGATGCCTGCGATCGCGGCGATCGAACCGAAGACGGCGGTAACCACGGGCGCGCGCCGCGCGGGCACGATGGCTCCCACGAGCGCTCCGACGAAGCAGAACGCGAATGCGGTTGCGAGCGCGACTCCAACGCTCACGCGAAGCCCTTCCGCCGCGCAGCACGGCCGGCGCGACCCGGCGTCAGCCCATGCCCATCACGGCCAGCGCGACCAGCAATGCGATGAACGCGTACGTGACGTACGCATTGATCCTTCCATGGTGCATTCCCGCCAGTGTCCGGGCGAGCCACAGGCTCGCCGTCCCCAGCGGCCGGAACACCAGCCGGTCCACCACGTGCACCCGTTCCTTCTCGCGGCGGATCGCGTTGCGGAAGTGCTCCGCGACCGTCTCGCGCGTGTCCTCGACGGTGGTCGGTCGGAACACCGCGTCGAAGATGACACGCACCGGATTCGAGAATCCGGTCGCCGTGTACGTGAGCTCGGGAAGGAGGCGGCGCATGCCGCCCGCCCACCGCTCGCGCCGCGCGACGCGGCTCCCCCGCGACAATCCTCGACGCAGCACGAGCCAGGCGAGGACGAGCAGGAGCGCGAGAACCGGCAGCGTGTACGACATCGACATCGCGAAGACCACCGGATTCGCCTCGCCCCCGCGGTGCAGAACGACCAGTCCCCGCCCCGGCAATACGCCCTCGCCGACCTCCGCGCCCAGGTCGTGGAACTCCGCGACGAAGGGCGCCGGAAGCGCATCGTGGCCGGCGGCCGACGCGAAGAACGGCGGCACGAGCGCGTCGGCGCCATGCGCGGCGGAAAGGCGCACCGAGGCGCCGTCGAGGGCGCGGATCACGTAGGTCGGAAGCACGCCGAGCAACGCGCAGGCGATCGCGAGAAGGCCCATGGCGGCGAGCGAGCGCGTCGAGCCCTCCGTGGGCCGGCGCTCTTCGGGGAGCCGGCGCATGCCGAGGAAGGTCATCGCGAACGCCTTCACGAAGCACGTCACCGCGAGCGCCGCGGCGAGCGCGAGCGCCGCCCCGGAAAGCGCGAAGACGAGCTTCGCGCCGGTCGATCCCAGCTCGGCCGCGCGCAGCAGCGCCTGCAGCGTGAGCCACTCGCTCGCGAAGCCGTTGAGCGGCGGCATGGCCGAGATCGCGAGCGCCCCGACGAGGAAGGCGAGCGCGGTCTTCGGCATCCACCGGATGAGCCCGCCGAGGCGGTCCATTTCGCGCGTGCCGGTGCGCGCCTCCACCGTGCCCACGCCCATGAAGAGGAGCGACTTGTAGACCGAGTGATTGACCAGGTGGTAGAGCGCGGCGACGAACGCGATCGAGGCGAGCACCGCATGTCCCGCGGAGACGAACGCGATGCCCGCCCCGGCGCCGGCGACGACGATGCCGGTGTTCTCGATGGAACTGTGCGCGAGCATCGACTTGAGGTCGTTGTCGGTCGTGGCGTAGAGGATTCCGATGAGCGCCGAAGCGGCGCCCACGGCGAGCGCGACGAGTCCCGCCGCGGGCGGCAAGGGCGCCGCGAGATCGGCGTTCACGCGCAGGATCCCGTAGAGGCCGAGGTTGAGGGTGGCGCCCGCGAGCACCGGCGCGAAGCCGCGCGGCGCGGCACGATAGGCGGGCGCAAGCCAGGAGTTCACCGGAACGAGCCCCGCCTTCACGCCGAAGCCGAGGAACGCGAGGAGAAAGATCGCCCATCTTTCCGCGGGTGATAACGCGGCCGCCGCGCTACGCAGGGCGGTGAAATCGAAGGAGGTCGCATGGGCTCCGAGAAGCGCGAACGCGAGGGCGGAGGCGAGGAACCCCGCTTCTCCCATGGCGAGCAGGAGATAGCCGGAGGGCGCGCGCGTGCCGGGCTCGCCGGCGTCGGCGACCAGCAGGTAGCACAGGATCGACATCGCCTCCCAACCGAGCATGAGGAGGATCGCATCGCGCGCGACCACGACCAGCGCGATCGAGGCGTACAGCGCGAACAGCATCGTCGCGAACGGGCGCTCGCGCCCGCGCAGCGCGCCCTCGCGCAATTCGGAGGCGGCGTAGAGCGATGCCGGCAGGAGGACGAGGCCGCTCGCGAGCACGAACACGGCGGAGAGCGCGTCGATCGCGACGCCGATCGAAGTGAGCCCGGGAATTTCCCAAAGGACGGTTTCGAACGTGCGGCCGGCGAGCGCCCATGCGCCGCACATCGCCAGCGCGATCGCAGCGAGGGACCCCAGCCACGCGACCACCGCAGTCTGCGAGCGGCTCGCCCACGCGAGCACGAGCCCCAGCGCGCAGAGCGCGAAGAACGCGAGAAGGAAGGCCGAAGCGGTCATCGCCGTCCCGTCGCGAGGAGAAGCGCGTGGATGATCGCGAGCGGCGGCGGCGGGTTCCCCGGCACCTCCACGTCGACCGGGATCACCTTCGACACGGGCCCCACGCACGCGAAGCTTCCCTGGAACGCGCCGCCCGAAAGCGCGCAGGCGCCCACCGCGACCACGCGCTTCGGGGTGGGCATCGCGTCGTAGATCTTGCGCAGCGCGTCCTGCATCTGGTCGGTCACGACGCCGACGACGAGGAGCACGTCCGCATGCCGCGGCGTGGGCGTGATGAAGAAGCCGAGGCGGTGCATGTTGTAGTAGGGGTTGTCGAGCTGCTTCACCTCGTTGAGGCACGCGCCGCAATCGCCCGCGTCGACCACGAGCACGTGGATGGAGCGCTCGAAGGCCTTTCCGAGGGGCTCGCCGCGTCCCTTCGCCCATTCGTATCCCGGCTTCCAGCCGAGCGGCCGTGCGAGGCCGCGCACGCAGCGCAGCGAGTGGATGCAGCGTCCTTCGTCGACCGTGATGCGCCCATCGCTCGCCGTGAGCGCCCCGCTCGGGCAACGCGCGGCGATGGCCTCGGCCTCCGCTCCGAACGTGCCTCCGTCGGGAAGACCCGGCGTGACGCCCGCCGCTCGCTCCTCGGCCTGCGGGTACGCCGTCGTGCGGATTCCCGTGGCGAGGCCTTTCGTCACCCACTGCGTCATCGCTTGCTCCCGCGGAAGGTTGGATCGCTCACCGGTCGTTCTCCGCGACCGAGAGGTCGAAGGTGGCGAGGATGATGGGGAAATCCTGGAACGCGAACTTCTCGGCGGCGAGGTGGAAGCTGTGCCAGTTCACGAAGGAAGGCGTGACGGCGTGGTAGCGCGCGATCCGCCCCGCCTCGTCGAGCCGCACCCAATGGAACGTGCCGCCGCGCGGTGCCTCCACCCAGCCCAGCGCCGCGCCGGCACGCGCTTCGACCGGAACGCGCACCGGCCCCTCGGAAAGCGCCGCCGCCGCCTGCTCCATGAGGCGCAGCGACTGATAGGCCTCGAAGAGCAGCACGCGCAGCCGCGCATAGCCGTCGCCCTCCTCCTCGCGCGCGACTTCGAACTGCAGCCCGTCGTATCCGCCGTACGGCTGTACGCGCCGCAGGTCGCGGGCGAGCCCGGAGGCGCGCGCGACGGGGCCGAGGAGGCTGTAGCTTCGGGCGGTCTTCGGCCAGATCGCCCCGACTTCCTCCAGGCGGTCGAGGAAGCTGCTGGAGATGCGCAGCAGCCTCTCCAGCTCGCGCATGCGGGCGACGATGTTGCGCGACTGCAGCAACGCCTCCTCGCAGGCCCGGGTCGAAAGGTCGGTGAGGAGACCGCCCGGCGCGAGCATTCCGAACAGGTAGCGATGGCCGGTGAGCTCCCCCGAGACGCGAAGCAGCTCCTCCTCGAGGATCGCGGCCTGCGCGTTCGCGACCGCGAGCGCGGTGGATTCGCAGATCTCCTGGATCGCCCCCGCGTGATGGCGCAGGCGCTCGAGCTCGGCGAGGAATACGCGCAGCGCCCGCGCCCGCGGAGGAACGCCGACCGCGCAGATGGACTCGACGGCACGGCAGTACGCGAAGCCGTGGGCGAACGCGGTGGTCGCGGCGAAACGCTCGGCGATCTCGAGCGCATCCTCGATCGAGCGGCCCTCGGCGAGCTTCTCGATGGCGCGCCACTTGTAGAAGAGGCGCGTCCAGGAGCGGATCACGTCCTCGCCGACCGTCTCGAGCAGGAAATGGACCGACTCCGTGATGCCGGAGAACTTCGGTCCGATCGGCATCACGAAAGCGCCCGCTTCCTGAACCACGCGCCTCGGCCGCCAATCCTCGTCCGGACGGCGCTCGCGCAGCGCCGCCGCGGCGTCGAATCCGCGGCGCATGGGTCGCACGTCCTCCTGCCACACGTCGTCGTGCATCACGAAGTCGCCCAGCCGCGGATGGCCCTCGAAACGCATGCCGTACATGTCCTCGGCTTCGCGCTCGTCCCAGTCGGCCGCGAACACTCCCGCGGTGGCGATGCTCGGGACGACCGGATCCTCCAGCGGCGCCGACGTGGTCACGTGGAGCCAGCCCGCCTCCCCGTCGTCGTAGAAGATGTAGCGCAGCGCCCATTCGGCGGCGCCCTCCTCGACCACCAGCCCGGCGAACGCGAAATCCAGCTCCCGGAAGACCGCGGCGGAAAGCTCGGCGACGAGGCTCCGCTCGCAAGCCGCCTGGTGCACTCGAGGCTTGATCGCCTCGCATCGCACGCGTCCCGGCCAGCGCGCTTCGATCCAGCCTGCAAGCTGGGCGCCGTTCACGCTCATCTCCCCAGCGCCGCGGCGGCGGCCGCGATCAGGTCGTGCAGCGGCGGCGGGACGTAGAGGCCCAGCACGATCACGGGAATCGCGGCAAGCACCATCGCGAGGCGGCAGCTCGCCGGAATGGGCGAGGCGGGCAGCGCCTCGGGTGCAGCGTCCTGCGCCTCGCCCGCCTCCTCCTCCGCGCCCCCGGTTTGCGCGCCGAAGGCCATGCGGTTCACGTGCGCCATCACGCCGAAGAACGCGATCACGATGAAGAGCGCGAGGAGCCCCGTGGCGACGTACTTTCCCTGCGCGAGCCCCGCCCGCAGGATCGCGAACTCGCTGAGGAACACCGCGAACGGCGGCGCGCCGGCGATGGCGAGCCCGCCGAGGACCAGCGCCGAGCCCGCGAACGGCGAGCGGCGCACGAGGCCGCGCACGGCCGCGATCTCGCGCGTCCCGGCCGCGAGCAGCACCGCGCCCGCGGCAAAGAAGCAGAACGACTTCGTGACCGAATGGTTCACGATCTGTTGCATCGCGCCGTAATCGCCCGCCGCGCCCGCCAGGCCTACGCCGGTGAGGATCACTCCCATGTGCTCGACCGTGGAGAACGCGAAGAGGCGCTTGTAGTCGCGGACCTGCAGCAGGAGGAACGCCGCGACGCCAACGGAGAGCAGGCCCAGCACCACGGCCCACGTGTCCGCGTGCGCCGCGGGAACCTGCCGCATGATCGGCATCAACCGCAGGATCACGTAGAGGATCGCCGTGGTCTCGATGCCCGAGAGCAGCGCGCAGATGGGCGACGGGGCCTGGCTGTGGGCATCGGGCAGCCAGGTATGCATCGGGACGAAGCCTACCTTGGTTCCCAGTCCGATGAGGATCAGCAGGAACGCCGACTGCAGAAGGAACGGAGGCATGCGCGCGACGGACCCCGTGAGGCCCATCCAAGTGTAGTCCCCGCCGCCGCCCGCGCGCATCGCCGCGAAGAGCACCAGGAACCCGAAGAGCGCGAGGCCGGCGCCCATCAGCGAAAGCACGACGTATTTCCACGCCGCCTCGAGCGCTTGCGGCGTGTCGTCGAAAGACACGAGCAGCGCCGAGGTGAGCGTGGTGAGCTCGACCGCGATCCAGACGAGCGTCGGCTCCGCGAGCAGCGGGATCGCGAGCATCGAGAACACGAAGAGGTTGTAGCTCGCGTAATAGACTCGGACCTTGCGCGTCGTCAGGTGCTCGTGCCCGATGTAGCCGACCGAGTAGATCGCGGCGGTGGTGGCGACGAAGGAAATCATCAGGAGGATCAGCGCGCTCAGGCCGTCCACCGCGATCCACGAATGCCAGGCGGGCGTGAGCGCGGCGTCCACCCGGTCGCCCGCGGCGCTGGCCCACGCCATGCGCGCGGCCATGGCGAGCACGACGACGCTCGAGACGATCGTCGCCCCGGCGGCCCAGCGTCCCTTGAGGAAGACGCCGATCAGGATCGCGGCGGCGATCGGCGGGAAGAGGATCGCGACGATGCTCACCGCCGCTCCCCGGCTACGGGAGGCGCCGCCCCCTCGCGCAGCGTGGCGAGCTCGCCCACCGCCGTGGCGCCCACGTGCTGGGCGAGCGCGCGCACCAGCACCGCCATGATGAAGACGATGATCAGCCCGTCGGTCGCGATCGCGAGCTCCACCAGCATCGTGAGGTCGTGCGCGATCGCGATGCCGGCGAAGAACGCGCCGTTCTCCATGGCGAGGATGCCGATCAGCAGCGACAGAGCCTCGCGCCGCACCGTGAGGGTATAGGCGCCCAGGAAGAGGCCCGCGATCCCGATCGGCACGTTGGGCCCGGCCGCGTCGGAGCCGGCGGCAGCGGCGAGCGGGAGGCCGAAGAAATACGCGGCGATGGCGAGCGCGAGCGCGATCAGCAGCGCGGTGGGAATGTTGAGCACCTGGTCGATCTCGCGGCGCGTGTAGATCTCCCCCGGCGACGTCCGAACCAGCAGCCAAGGCACGATGATCGGCTTCGTGATGAGGTTCACGAGCGCGACCCCGTACAGGTGCGGCGACTGGAACTTCAGGCCGAGGAGCGCGGCGGAGGCGGCGAGCAGCAGCGACTGCACGATGAAGAGCTGCAGGCAGGCCCGCGCCTGGCGCATCGCGACGATGCCGAACGCCGTGAGCAGGAAGAGCCCGGCCGCGAGGGCGTTCAGGTTGTCGAGCAGGTCGCCGCTCATCGGGATGGCGCGCTCCTCATGTGACGAACACCCGCGCGATCATCGCGGCCACCGACGTAATGAACGCGGCGCCGAGGAACTCGGCGATGCGGAAGAGCCGCAGCTTCGCGAGCGTGGATTCGACCACGACGATCGCGACGAGGCAGGCGAAGATCTTGAGGAGGATGAGCGGAATCGCGATGAGGACCGCGCCCAGCGTCTGCCCCGATGCGAGCCCCCAGGGCGCGACCACGACGTTGAGGAACACGCACAGGAGGACGAAGAGCTTCATCTGCCCGCCCCACTTCACCAGCGCGAACGACGGGCCCGAATACTCGAGGGACTTCGACTCGTCGATCATCGCGAGCTCGAAGTGCCCCGTCGGATTGTCGACCGGGATTCGGCCGCCCTCGGCGAGAATCAGCATGAGGAAGGCCAGCATGAGCAGCACGTGCGACGGCGCGAAGAAGTTCGCGATCGGCGTTACCCATTTCTGCTGGACGATGTACGGAATGGTGGAGCCAGCGACAAAGGAGACCGTGAAGAAGACGATCATGAACACCGGCTCGGCGAGAAAGCCGACCATCCGC
>DATIZV010000269.1:0-12616 GCA_035516915.1 Usitatibacter sp.
CGGGCTCGCGCAGGCCTACGCCGCGTTCTCGCCGGTGGTGGCGCTCGCCGGATCGCTCTCCAGCGCGCACGTCTACCGCGACGCCTTCCAGGAGGTCGACCAGCAGGCGCTCTTCCGCCCGGTCACGAAGAAGACGTGGACCGTCACGCAGGCGAAGCGCATCCCCGAGATGGTGCGCGAGGCGTTCACCACCGCGCTTTCCCCGCGGCGCGGGCCGGTCGCGCTCAATCTTCCGCGCGACCTGCTCGCCGAGGCGATCGAGCCGCAGCCCGCGGCGCCCCCCCGATCGCACCGTGCGATGTCGGCCGCGTGCGCGGATCCGGAGCTGGTCCGGCTCGCCGCCGGGCTTCTCGCCGCCGCCGAGCGGCCGCTCATCATCGCCGGCGGCGGCGTGAAGAACGGCCGCGCGCACCTGCAGACGGTCGCGCTCGCCGCGCGCCTCGGCGCGCCCGTCGCGACGTCGCCGGGCCACGGCGACGCGATCGGCTGCGACGACCCGCTCTACGCGGGGCAGGTGGGACCGCGCGGCAATGCGGTCGCTTCGGCGCTCGCGAAGGAGGCCGACGTGATCCTCGCGCTCGGCACGCGGCTCGGCTTCAACACGACGTTCTACAGCTACGACAACCTCAACCGCGCGGCGCAGATCATCCAGGTCGACCAGGATGCGAGCGCCGTCGGCCGCTTCTTCCCCGTCGCGCTCGGCGTCGCGGGCGACGCGGGTTCCTTCGCCGCGCGCCTCTTCGAGGCGCTCGCCGCCCACGAGCCGTCGCGCGCCGTGTCCGAATGGAGCGCGAGATTCCGCGCCGATCGCGCACGCATGCTGGCCGAACGCGAGTCGAGCGCCGCGCAACGCGGCGATCCGATCCAGCCGGCGATGCTCTACCACGCGATCCGCCGCACCGTTCCCACCGACGCGATGTTCACGATGGATGCGGGGACGCTCTGCCTGCAGGCGACCGACCAGATGCCCTATCGCGAGCCGCCCGCGCTCTTCACGCCGCTCGACTTCGGCCTGGTCGGCTTCTCGTACGCCGCCGGCCTGGGCGTGAAGCTCGCGTGCCCGCAGCGCACCGTGGTGAGCCTCATGGGAGACGGCGGCTTCGGCATGACGGCGAGCGAGATCGGAACCGCGGTCGCGAACGACATCGCGACGGTGTGCATCGTGATGAACAACGGCTGCTGGGGCGCGGAGAAGGCCTACCAGCGCGATTTCTTCGGCGGCCGCTACATCGGCGCCGACATCCCGAATCCGCCCTACGACAAGCTCGCCGAGCTGCACGGCGCCGCGGGCTTCCGGATCGGGCGCGCCGCCGAACTGGAACCGGTGCTGCGCGAGGCGTTCGCCTGCGGCAGGCCGGCGATCGTGGACGTGATGGTCGACCCCGCGGCGCTCTACAGCTTCCGCCGCGATTCCTTCCAGCATCGCGTGAAGCCGCAAGCTTGATGGCGGAGCGCGCCTTCGATTACGTGGTGGTGGGCGCGGGCTCGGCGGGCGCCGCGCTCGCCGCTCGCCTCGCGCAATCGGGCAGGCATCGCGTGCTGCTCCTCGAAGCGGGCGGCCCGGACCGCAACTGGTGGATCCACATCCCGCTCGGCGTGGGAAAGCTCCTCACCGACGAGCGCTACGCGTGGAGGTTCGAGACCGAGCCGCAGGCCGAGCTCCACGGGCAGAAGGTGTACTGGCCGCGCGGCAAGGTCCTCGGCGGCTCGAGCGCGCTGAACGGCATGGCGTACGTGTGGGGCGATCCGCACGAATTCGACCGCTGGCGGGAGGCGGGGCTCGCGGGTTGGGGCTGGAGCGACGTGCAGCCGTATTTCCAGCGCATGGAAAGCAACCGCTGGACGAGCGCGGCGGGACGCGGCCGCGACGGCCCGCTGCGGATCACCGATCGCAAGGCGCGCGATCGCGACGCGCTCTCCGACGGCTTCGTCGCCGCCTGCGTGGCAGCGGGAATCCCCGAGACCGCCGACTACAACGTCTCGAGCTACGAGGGGGTGCGCTACCTCGAGCAGACCGCGCACGACGGAAGGCGCTGGAGCACGGCGGTCGCGTACCTGCGCGATGCGCGCGGGCGCGAGAACCTCGTCGTCGAGACGGATGCGCTGGTGACGCGCATCCTCTTCCAGGGCTTCGCGGCGAGCGGCGTCGAGTACGACAAGGACGGCGCGAAGCACGTGGCGAGGGCGGCCCGCGAGGTGCTGCTCTGCGCCGGCGCGATCCAGTCGCCGCAGATCCTCGAGCTCTCCGGCGTGGGCGACGCGGAGCGCCTTCGCGCGCTCGGCATCGCCGTGATCGCCGACCGTCCCGCGGTGGGCGAGAACCTGATCGACCACCTGCAGGTGCGATGCACCTACGAATGCACCCTGCCCATCACGATCAACGACGTGATGCGCAGCCCCTGGCATCGGCTGAAGGTCGGATTGCAGTACGTCTTCACGCGCCGCGGGCTGATGGCGGGAACCTCGTCGACCGCGCATGCGATCACGCGGACCTCGAGCGGGCTCGATGCGCCCGACGTGATGGTGCGCATCTACCACATCAGCGGGAAGGACCGCTACTCGCGCTCGCCGGGCGCGGGCATCGACCCCTTTCCCGGATTCTCCATCGGCGGATTCCAGCTGCACCCGCGCTCGCGCGGCTCCATCCATGCGGCCTCGGCCGACCCGCGCGCATTCCCGAAGATCGAGCCCCGCTACTTCACCGATCCGCACGATCGCGCGACCGCGCTCGCGCTCCTGCGCCTCGTGCGCCGCATCGCTTCGCAAGCGCCGCTTCGACGCCTCGTCGTGCGCGAGACGCGTCCCGGTCCCGACGTCGCCGACGACGCCGCCCTCCTCGACTACGCGCGAACCTGCGGCCAGACCGCGTGGCACACCGTGGGGACGTGCCGCATGGGAGGCGCGGCCGATTCCGTGGTGGACGAGCGGCTGCGCGTGCATGGGCTCGCGAAGCTGCGTGTGGCCGACGCCTCCGTGATGCCCACCATCCCCTCGTCGAACACCAATGCGCCCGCGATCATGATCGGCGAGCGCGCCGCCGATCTCGTCCTCCGGGACGCACGCTGAGGGCGCGGCCCGCCGCCACTTCCCGATCTCGCGGCTCACCCGGTTCTCCTGGCCGACGACCGGGTGCGTCGCCTGCGTTTGCGCCGAAACGCTATACTCGCGCCGCGATCCGCCGAGCCAAGGAGGCCCCATGTCCCTCGTGCAGCTCTGGTTGCCCATCGTCGTCGCCACGGTGGCGGTCTTCTTCGTGAGCTTCGTCCTGCATGCCGTGATCCAGTGGCATCGCCCCGACTTCCGCGGCTTCGCGAACGAGGACGCGGTACGTGCGGCGATGCGTGCGGGGAACGCGGGCGCCGGCCAGTATCTCGTCCCGTACCTGAGCGAGATGAAGCAGATGAAGTCGCCCGAGAAGGCGCGCCTCTTCGAGGAAGGGCCGGTCGCCTACGTGACGCTGCGCAATCCCGGGCCGCCGCGCATGGGCAAGGAGCTCGCGCTCTGGTTCGTGCTGAACCTCGCGATCTGCATCGTCGCGGCCTATGTCGGCGCGAAGACGCTGCCGCCCGGCGCCTCGTTCGTGCAGGTATGCCGCATCGTCGCCACGGTCGGCTTCGTCGCCTACGCGGCGGGGCCGGTGCAGGAGGGAATCTGGATGGGGAAACCGTGGGCCGCCGTCTCGCGCGACGTCGCCGACGCGATCCTCTACGCGCTCGCGATGGGGGCGGCGTTCGGCTGGTTGTGGCATTGAGCGAGCGCGACGGCGTGACGGCCGCGGCACCTTGGTGCCATGCCGTGAAGGCGAGCCGCGGCATAGGATCGGCGATCCAGACCCACGGAGCGCCGTCATGCGGAAGATCCGTTTCGCCGCCTTCCTCTTCGCCTTGCTGGCCGCCTGGCAAGTCGGTGCGTTCGCGGCCGCCGCTCCCGATACGCTCGGCCGCATCCGCGCGGACAAGACGATCCGCGTCGCATACTCGCCCGACTCCCTCCCCTTCTCGTACACCGAGACGAACGGCGAGCCCTCGGGCTATTCGATCGACCTGTGCAAGCGCGTCATCGCGCAGGTCGGCCGCGCGGTCGGAGTGCCGGATCTCAAGGTGAAGTGGATCGCCGCGTCCACGCCGGAGCGGCTTCGCAGGGTCGCGAAGGGCGAGGCCGACCTCGACTGCGCGAACACGACGCAGACGCTCGCGCGCATGGCCGACGTCGATTTCTCGTCGCTCATCTTCCTCGAGACCGGCGGCTTCATCGGGCGCGCGGGCTCGAACCTCACGCTGGGCGACATGGGCGGGCGCAAGATCGCGGTGCTGAAGGGAACGACGACGGAGACCCGGCTGCGCGAGGCGCTGCAGAAGCGCCTCGTGAACGCGCAGGTGGTGACGATCGATCGCGCGGCCGACGGGATCGCGATGCTCGAGTCCGGCGGGGCCGACCTCTACGCCGGGGACCTCATCAAGCTGATCGGGCTCATCTCGCAGTCGGCGGATCCCGCGAAGTTCGAGGTGCTCCGCGAGCGCCTCTCGTACGAGCCGTACGCTTTCGCCCTCCCGCGCAACGACTCCGCGTTCCGCCTCGAGGTGAACCGCGCGCTCTCGCAGGTGTATCGCGGCGGCGAGATCGGGCCCATCTACGGGCGCTGGCTCGGGGTCTTGGGGAAGCCCTCGGACGCGCTCGGAGCCATGTACCTGCTCTATTCGATTCCGGACTGAGGCTCGCCGCCGGCGCGGGGTGCGGGACCGCGCAGCCAGCGATACCAGCCCCAGAGCGCGAAGGCGTCGAGCATCGCCGCCGCGATCCCGAACGCGATTCGCCCCGACGCCTCGCTCGTGCCCGTCGCGATCGACGCGCCGGCGAAGGACATCGCGCCGCCGAAGTGGCGCTCGCCCGGGCCGAACGCCACCCAATCGAAGATCGCGGCGAGGGCCGTCACGACGAGGCCGACCAACAGGCCGCGCAGCCGCACGTCGCCCTGCGGCACGGCGAGGACGGTGCCGACCAGCACGAAGCACGTCCCCGCCAGCGCGACGACCCACAGCGGCGCATGCACGCTTCCGGGACGGGCCGTCGCGAGGCCGACGCCGATCGCGAGCGGATAAAGCCCCACGGCGACGAAGGCGAGGCCCATCAGGGCCGCCTTGCGCCGCGGCAGTGGCGCGATCGACGCCTTCCGCGGCGCGTTCATCGCGACTGCGCCTTCGCCGCCTCCTCGCTGAGGCGCGGCGACATGTTCTCCCGGAGCCACACCATCGCGCGGTGCACGCGCTCGTATCCGCTCGGGTGATCGAAGAAGAGCAGCTCCTCGACCGGGCCGGGCATGATCTTGCGGTAGGTCGCAAGCCGCATCGAGACCATCGCGAAGCCGTAGGGCTCGCGCGCCGCGTTGAGGCCGTAGGCGTCGGCCTGGTTCTCGGCGCTGCGCACGATGCCGTTGAGGATCGGCGTCGCGAGGAAGAGCAGCGTCGTCACGATCGCCACCAGCAGCGGCAGGCCCGCCGGATCGCCGCGATCGCGCACGCCGAAGCGCGCGCCCCACAGGAGGAGCGCGCGGTCGAACGCGAAGCGCGCGATCCAGAACACCGCGCCGAACACGATCGTGAGGTACACGGTGAGCTCCAGCGTATGGGAGAGCACGTAGTGGCCCATCTCGTGCCCCAGGACCGCCTTGATCTCGGGCAACGAAGTGTGCTCGAGCAGGTTGTCGTTGAGCGAGAGCCGCGTCGTGCCCCACAGCCCCGAGACGTTGGCGCTGATCCGCGTCGTCTGCTTCGAGGCGTCGAACCACTCGACGTGATCGGTGGGGATCTGGTTCGCGCGGGCGAGCGAGAGCACCGCGTCGCGCACCGGCCCGTCGGGCAGCGGCTGGTAGTGGTTGAAGAGCGGCGCGATGAACACCGGCGCGATCATCCCGACCGCCACGTTGAAGGCGAACACCAGCGCCGTCGCCCAGATCCACCAGCGCGCCCCGGCGCGCCGCAGCGCCGCGTAGACGCCGGCGATCACGATCGACCCGAGGATGAGCCCCACGCCGAGCGCCTTCAGGCGATCGCCGAGCCACGAAAGGAAGGGCTGCTCCGAGAGCCCGTATTCGTGCTCGCGCAGGAAGCCCGCGTAGATCGTGAACGGCAGCGTGAGGACGAAGCCCGCCACGATCCAGATCGCCCCGTAGACGAGCGTATGCAGCCACGGCCTCGGGCTCACGCGCCGCGCGAAGTCGCGGATCCATCGCGAGAGCCCCGAGAGCAGCACCACGGCCGCGAGGGCGACGCCGTAGAGCCAGTTCCAGAGCTGCAGCCAGTAGCCTCCTTCGAAGTATGCGTCCGATCGCGCGCGCTCGCCCGGGGTGAGCATCGCGAGGTACGCGGCGGTCGCCTTGTCGACGTCGAAGCCCGGGCCCGGCCGCGCCTCCGCGGGTACCTGCAGCCCCGGCGGAAACTCGACCGCGATGGGAGCGGCGGAGGAACGCAGGGCGAGCAGCGAAAGGACGATCGACAGCGCGAAGACGCTCATCACCCGCATGCGGCCTCCCCCGGCGCGACGCAACAGGCCGGATGTTCTCACGATCCCGGGCGCCCGACCTACTCCTCGCGCGACCGACGCACTCGTCAGGCGAGCATGTTCGTATCGCCGTCCACGCTGAGCGCCTGCCCCGAGATCATGCGCCCGCGCGGGCTCGCGACGAACACCGCGAGGTCGGCGAGCTGCTGGGGCGTGACGTATTCCTTGAGCGAGCTGTAGGAGAAGGCGAGCTTCTCCATCTCCTCGAACGGGATGCCGCGCGCCTGCGCCTTCGCCGCGAGGACGCGCCGCTGCCGGTCGCCCGCGACGACGCCGGGCAGCAACGCGTTCACGCGGACGCCGTCGCCGCCCAGCTCGATCGCGAGCGAACGCGTGAGGCCGATCACGCCCCACTTCGCGGCGGCATAGGGAGCGCGCATGGCGAAGCCGAGCCTTCCGGCGAGCGAGGAGACGTTCATCAGGCTCGCGTTCGCCGAGCGGCGCAGGTGCGGCACCGCGAGGCGCGCGCAGTTGAACTGGCCGGTGAGGCCGACGGCGATGCAGCGGTCCCACTCCGCGGGATCGATCTCCTCGATCCGGCCGGTCGGGCCGGCGATGCCCGCGTTGTTCACGAAGCAGTCGAGCCCGTGCAGCGCCGCCATCGCCTCGTCGAAGAAGCGCGCGACCTCCTCGCGCGAGGCGACGTCGCAACGCGTCGAGCCGATCGAAGGATCCGAGGAGCGCAGGCGCTCCAGCGCGAGCTCGTCCACGTCGCACACGTGCACCCGGGCTCCCTCGCGCGCGAACACCCGCGCGATCTCGAGGCCGATTCCGGAAGCGCCCGCGCTCACCATCACGCGCAGCCCGCGAATGTCCAGGTCCATGGTGTCCTCTCGTTGGGTGCGACATGCTAACGTGGACGCTTTCGCCGCGCACCTCCAGGAACCGGGGACCATGGCAGAGCACCAGCGCAACGCCCCGCGCAAGGTCATCGTCACCTGCGCCGTGACCGGGGCGATCCACACGCCCACGATGTCGCCGTACCTCCCGATCACGCCGGAGGAGATCGCCGAGGCGGCGATCGCGGCCCGCGAGGCGGGCGCGGCGATCGTGCACCTGCACGCGCGCGACCCGAAGGACGGCCGACCCGACCAGCGCCCCGAAGCCTTCGCGCCGTTCCTCTCGCGCATCCGCAAGGCCTGCGACGTCGTGGTGAACATCACCACGGGAGGGGCGCCCACGATGCTCGTCGACGAGCGCGTGAAGCCGTGCGCCCACTTCAAGCCCGAGGTGGCCTCGCTCAACATGGGCTCGATGAACTTCGGGCTGTTCCCGATGCTCGAGCGCTACAAGGAGTTCAAGTTCGACTGGGAGCGCCCCTACCTCGCCGGCTCCGAGGAGCGCATCTTCAGGAACACCTTCAAGGACATCCGCTTCATCCTCGAAACCTGCGCCGCGAACGGCACGCGCTTCGAGATCGAGTGCTACGACATCGGCCACCTGTACACCCTGCGCCACTTCGCCGACCGCGGGCTCGTGAAGCCGCCGTTCTTCATCCAATCGGTGTTCGGGATCCTCGGCGGCATCGGGCCGCATCCCGAGGACGTCGCGCACATGAGGCGCACCGCCGATCGCCTGTTCGGCGATCAGTACGTGTGGAGCGTGCTCGGGGCGGGCCGCAACCAGCTCGCGATCGCGGCGCAGTCGGCGGCGATGGGTGGGAACGTGCGCGTCGGCCTCGAGGACTCGCTGTGGATCGGGCCGGGAAGGCTCGCCGAATCGAACGCGCAGCAGGTGCGCGCGGCGCGACAAGTCATCGAGGGGCTCGGGCTCGCCGTCGCCTCGCCCGACGAGGCGCGCGCGATCCTGCAGCTCAAGGGCGGCGATCGAGTGAGCTTCTGAGGCGGGTCAGAGCCCGCCGTGTCCACGCATCCAGGCGAGCGCGGCGAACACGAAGAGGGCAAGGAACGCCGTCTCCAGCACCACGAGGATCATCGCCCGCGCGCCGACCTTCACCAGCGCGGCGAGCGGCGTCTTCATCCCGATCGCGGCCATCGCGACGACGAGGAGCCATCCCGAGACGGTGCCGCCCACGCGGATCGCGGATTCCGGTATCCAGCCGAAGCTGCCGACCATCACCAGCACCGCGAATACCGCGACGAACCAGGGCACGATCGGCGCGGCGCGGGCGGCCGCCTCGCCGCGTGCGTGGACGATCATGCCGATCGCGAAGCACACGGGCAGCAGCATCGCGACGCGCGTGAGCTTCATGATCGTCGCGACGTCGCCGGCCTGCTGCGAGACGGAGTATCCGGCGCCCACCACCTGCGCGACGTCGTGGATCGTGCCGCCGAAGAAGATGCCGGCGGTGCGGTCGTCGAATCCCGCCAGCGACGTGATCAGCGGATAGGCGAACATCGCGACCGTGGAGAGGATGGTGACCGCGATCACCACGAAACCCGCGTCGCGCTCGGTATGGTCGGTCCTGGGAAGGACGGAATTCACGGCGAGGGCGGCGGAGGCGCCGCAGATCGCCACGGCCCCGCTGCTCAGCACGGCGAAGCGATGACCGAGTCCGAGCGCCCTCGCGAAGATGAGGCCCATCGCCATGGTCACGACGATCCCCGCTGCGGCGAGCGAGATCGCGGCCCACCCGAGGCTCAGCACGTCGGAGAGCGCGATCCGCAGCCCGAGGAGCGCGACCGCGGTGCGCAGCACGAGCCGCGCGCCGATCTCGATGCCGGGTCGCCAGCGCGCCTGCGCGGCGACGAAATTGAAGGCCATGCCGAGCAGCAGGCCGAACACCATCGCGCTCAGGCGGAAACGCTGCGAAAGGAACGTCGCCGCGACCGCGAGCGCGACGCAGAACGCGAGCCCGGGAAGCGCGAGCACGAATCGGTCGACGATCGCCCCGGACGGGCCTGTCGCGCGAGTCGCCTGGAGCGGAATGGCCGGCTGGCTCATGGTGCCGCATCTTCGTGTTGTTCGATCCGCTGGAGCGTAAGGCGCGGGCGCGGCCGGCGGCTGTGCGGCGCTTCACGATTTTCGTGCGCGCCGTGCCGTTCCTGCCTTACAGCCGTAACCTTGCGGGGCGCGGCGCCCCCGCCCTGGGGCTACGCGGCGCAGCCTGGCGTTCGCGCCGACGAGGGCGACCCCGAGCCCGCTAGCGCGCAGCGGCCGATGCGCCCGAGGATGGTGTCGGCCTCGGCCGCGTCGTTCATCTGCCACAGGATCTGCGCCATGCGTACGTTGGCGTGCGCGAAGAACGCGGCCATGTGCAGCACGAGCGGCGAAGAGTCGTCGACCTCGCAACGGAAGCGCACCAGCTGCAGGGCGTACTCCGACAGGTCGGTCGCGTCCTCGATCGGGATCGGCCGGCAGGCGAGCGGCAGGTGCGCGAGATCGGAGCGCGGGATCGACCGCAGGAAGCGCCCGCAGGCCTCGAGGAGCTGCGCCTCGGATCGCGCCTGCGCGAGACCGGCGAGCCGCCGGCGGCCGGGGAGCGTGGAAGAAAGCGGCATCGAGCCCATGAAGTGGATCGCAGGAATAGGCCTCCGCTTCGAGGAAGGCCCTCCCGTCACGAATCGGAGTCGGAGCGTGGCGGAGGCGTGTCGAAATCTTTCCATGCAACGGTAAGGCCGTCGCCTCGGGGCGACCATAAGACGACCCTTCTGACGGATGGCAGCGCGCGGCGCGCGGCCGTGTAGCCCGCCTTCGATGCGCCGCGTAGGAGCGCGCCTACGGGTTTGGCGCCCGCAAGGTTTCCGCCGGCGCGAGGACGCTCACTGCGAGGTGAAGAGCCCCGCCTGGTAGTCGAGGATCGCGCGCCGGATCTCGCCCTCGGTGTTCATCACGAACGGACCGTATTGCGCGATCGGCTCGCGCAGCGGCCTTCCGGCGATGAGGAGCGCCCGCGAAGGCTTCGTCGCATGCAGGATCACGCCGTCGGCGTCCGGAGCGTTCGCGAGGAGCGCCATGCGCTGCGCCGCGACCGCCGTCCCCTCGATCCCGAGCTCGCCGCGGTAGACGTAGACGAACGCGTTGTGCCCCGCGGCGATGGGCTGCGCGAAGCGGGCCCCTTCCGGGATCTCGAGGTCGAGGTAGAGCGGCTCGGTCACCTCGCGCTGCATCGCGCCCTTCACGCCGTGGCTCTCGCCGGCGATGATGCGCACCGTGACGCCTTCGGGCGTCGTGGCGACCGGGATGTCCGCGGCCTGGAAGTCGCGATACCAGGGGGCGCGCATCTTGTCCCGCGCCGGAAGGTTGAGCCACAGCTGGAAGCCTTCCATGCGTCCCTGCTCCTGCTCGGGAAGCTCCGAGTGCACGACGCCGCGGCCGGCGGTCATCCACTGCACGCCGCCGTTCTGCAGCAGGCCCTCGTGGCCTGCGCTGTCGCGATGGCGCATGCGTCCGGCGATCATGTAGGTCACCGTCTCGAATCCGCGGTGCGGATGGTCGGGGAAGCCGGCGATGTAGTCCTCGGGATCGTCGGTGCCGAAGGCGTCGAGCATCAGGAACGGATCGAGCCGGCGCTGCAGCGGCTGCGTGAGGACGCGCGTGAGCTTCACGCCCGCGCCGTCGGAAGTGGGGACGCCCGCCATCACGCGCTCGACGGCGCGGCTGCGGGCGACTGCATCGGTTGTCGTCGTGGTGGTCATTGCCGTTCTCCGTACACGAACTGCACGTCGGTCATGCCGTTTCAGGCTTCCTTCCGGATTCGACAGAGCAGCGTCTTGAAGTTCGTCTGGTCGGAGATCGGGTCGCGCTGCGTGCCGTCGGTGAGGAAGTTGACCGAGTGCCATGGATGGAACGGCTGGCGCTCGCCCCAGCCGATCGGCACGAACACGCTCGTCTCGCGAAGGTTCGGCGTGACCCACGCGAGCGCCGAGATGGCGCCATGCGCCGTTTCGACGCGCACGCGTTCACCGTCCTCGATTCCGGCGCGAGCCGCGGTCGCGGGGTGGATCTGCACGTACAGGTCCGGCCACATCTCCTGCGCCTGCCATGAGAAGTGCGTCCAGCTGTGGAAATGCGGCGCCGGCGGCCGCCCGGTGATGAGCTCCAGGTCGAAGCCGCGCTCGCGCAGCCGGGCGCCGGGAGAATCGGCGCCGGGCTGCCGGATCGTCGCCGGCGAGGCGCCCACCCTGCCCTTCTGGAAAGGCGTGAGCACGCCCGATCCGTCGTCGCCCTGCGAGCACTCGACGAACGGCATGTCGAGGAGCTGCTCGCGCTCGCTGTAGAACTCCGGCAGCGCCGAGAGCCCCATGACGCCGAACTTCTCCTCGAGCGCGGCGGTATAGAACTCGAGCTTTCCGCTCGGCGTCGGGAACCGCTTGCCGGGGTGGCCGGGCACCGAGCTGCCTTCCAGGAAGAGCGTTTCCTGCTCCGCATCGCCTTCCTGCGCCACCGGGAAGCGTATCCACCGGTACGGGACCGAGTGCAGCCGCTTCTGCGTGATGCCGCGCAGCTGGTCGTTGTCGATGCACATCTCGTCCCAGAAGCGCCCCGGGTCCTTGTATTTCTCCTGCAGCACGTCGTCGTAGCCGAAGCGCTTGCCGAGCTCGATCCAGATCCAGTCGTCCGATTTCGCCTCTCCCGGCGGCTCGATCATCTTGTCGATCCACGCCACCCGGCGGTCGTCGGTGGAGCGCCCGATGTCGCCCTTCTCGATGCCCGTCGCGCAGGGCAACACGTAGTCCGCGAACGCCGAGGTCTCGTTCTGGAACAGGTCCACGTGCACCACCAGGTCGAGCGCGAGGAAGGCCTCGCGCGTGGCCGCCTGGCTGGGCCAATTGGCGAGGGGATTGTTGCCGCACAGCAGCGCCTTGATCGGATAGGGGCGCCCCTTGCGCATGGCCTCGATCCAGCCGGCGGGACTGCGCCGCACCATGGGGCGCTCGGGAGCATGCTGCCGGTGCTTCGGCGCATTGGCCGAGATCGGTGCGCCGATCGACAGGTTGAGAAAGGCGCCGCCCGGCCGGCCCCAATTGCCGGTGATCGCCGCGAGGAACATCAGCGCGCGGTTGGTCTGGACTCCGTTGGTGTGCTGGTTGATGCCGCGGCTCGCGAAGAGCACGCAGCCCTCCGCGGCGGCGATCTCGCTCGCGAGCCGGCGGAT
>DATIZV010000270.1:0-2697 GCA_035516915.1 Usitatibacter sp.
CCGATGCCGACCAGCGGCCAGCGGCGGGCGAGGCTCGCCCGGGCGAGCGCGACCTCGGCCTCGAGCGTCGGAAGGTCGCGCCCCCCGGCGCTTCCCCACGGACCGCCGCCGAGCAGCACGAGCCCGTCCTCGACGGTGCCGGCGGGCGGAAGCGAGCCGTCGGTCGCGAAGGGACGGCTGTAGCGGAAGCGCACGCCCCGTCCTTCGAGGTGGTCCTCGATGAGGCCGAGGTACTCAGCCGACGTGTGCTGGACGACCTGAACGGTTTTCATGGCGCAGCGCGGCCGCGATCGCCGCCGCGAAATCGGACGGGGCGACCGTGAGCAGGGAGACCTTCGCGCGCGCGAAGAACGCTTCGACCGCCGCCGGCGCGTCCTCGGCCGGCACGCCGCGCAGCGCCGCCTCGAGGTCCAGCACGACGCGCGGCGGCGTGACGAAGAAATCGCCGGTGAGGAGGGCCTCGCGGATGCGCTCGTCGCGCGAGCCTTCGAGGCGCAGGTACGCGGTGATCGTTCCGCCGGGCCCGGTGTGCGAGCCGGAAAGGACGTCCTCGCCGTCGCGAGGGTCGTCGATCTCGGCGACGAACGCGTCGCTGCCGATCTCCTCGTCGTGCAAGCGATCCGCGAGCGCCTCCTCCGCGGGATCGATCGAGCCCCGGCGCGGCGTGATGCCGAGACGCTCGGCGAAACCGTCGAGGAGCGCCTGCTGCACGCGCTCGATCGACGGCGCCTCGCCGAGCAGCTCGCGCAGCGTCACGACGCGGCGCGCCGCGGAATCGAGCCCGCGCTTGGCGAGCTTGGCCTCGGGAACGCGCAGCGCCGCGACCATGCGCGACGGATCGAGGTCCACCAGCACGGTGCCCTGGTAGAAGAGCGTGTCGCCGTCGAAGAAGCCGCCGGTGCCGGAGAGCTTGCGCCCGCCCACCTCGATGTCGTTCCTCGGCCGGTAGCGGGCATCGACGCCGAGCGTGGAGAGGCCCGCCGCGGCGGCCTCGCAGATCTCGCGCGCGAGGTCGCCGAGCGAGGCGATGCCGAGGCTCGCGCGGTCGAAGACGAGCGACCAGCCGAGCTGGCCCTCGTCGAAGTAGATCGCGCCGCCGCCGGTGATGCGGCGCACGAGGCCGATGCCGTTCGCGCGGCAGTAGTCGACGCGCACCTCGCGCGACAGCGCCTGGTGCCGCCCGATGAGCGCGGTGGGCGGGAAGCGCAGGAACCGGATCGTGTCGGGAATGGTTCCGGCCTTGCGGCCTTCGATGAGCGCCTGGTCGAAGGCGATCTGGCGGCGCCCGTCGCGGATCCCCGTATCAATCACGCGGAAAACCGGGGACAGACCACATTTTTCATTGCGCGAATCGGAAAGCGCGCTCTCGTTTTCACGCTTTGGAAAATGTGGTCTGTCCCCGGTTTTCGGTTCGCTCATCGCTTCGCCTCGACGATCTTCAATTGCCGCCGGATCTTGCGGAGGTCCGCCTTGTTCGGCGCGAAGGGGTAGCTTGCGATGTTCGACGGCGGCGAGTCGCCGTAGGGACGATCGCAGGCGGAGACGTCCTCGGCGAACTTGCCCGGGCAGCCCGAGGTGCGGAAGGCGGTCCCCGCGTCGATGATCGCGTCGAGCTCGGCTTGCGACAGGCCGAAATCGACCACGCGGCCCTCGCCGTCGAACCTCATGTGGTCGACGCGCGCGCCGCGGTAGTCGATGAGGTAGCGGCCGAGCTGCACCCGGCGCCACTGGTCGCGCGGCGTTGCGGGCAGGTGGTCCATGAGCGAGCCCTTCTCGGGGAAGAAGCAGAACATGTGGCTGTGGCCTCCGAGGTCCACGAGCCGCTGCACGAGCGAGAGGACGTCGTGCTCGGTCTCGCCCATCCCGACGATGATGTGCGCGCCGAACTTCTGCGGGCCGAAGATCTCGCGCGCGTCCATCAGGATCTCCCAGTACTTCCTCCAGGTGTGCGGCGACTGCACGCCCTTGCCGCGCGTGCGCTCGAAGATCTCCGGCGTCGCGGCGTCGAGCGCCACGGTGAAGATGTCCGCACCCAGCTCGTGCAGGCGCTGCACGTCGTCGCGCTTCATGGTGGTCGGGTTGGAGAGGATCGAGACCGGGATCGTCTTCGGATCGATGCGCGAGGTCCACTTCTTCAGCACCGTCACCGTGTCCTCGTCGCTCCGCGGGTGCGTGATCATCGAGATGCACATGCGGTGGAACGGGCTCTTCCCGCCGTCCTTCGCGACGATGTCCACGACCTGCTCCATCGGCACGGCGGGCCAGTCGACGCGGATGAAGTTGCGGTCGGCGTAGTCGCGCTCGGCCTCGCGGTGCCGGGCGAGCCCGCAATAGGCGCAGTTCGCGCGGCAGCCTTCCGGGTAGGTGAGGAGGAGGTTCAGGCAGCGCGTGCACTCGCAGCGGTGCATCATGCCCTTCATGATGCCGAGCGTGATCGCGGCCGCCGTCGACATCTGCACGTACTCGGGCGAGCGCATGTAGGGCGTGAGCACGTTGTAGTTCGGCAGGTACACGCCCTTCGGCGCCACGGCGTTCGCCTTCACGCGCGCGCCGTTGCGCGCCTCCTTCGGGATCGCCTGCGGCGCGCGCGGCACCATCGCGTCGAAGGCGTTGTGGTCCACGCCGTTCATCGCTTGCGTCGCGACTGCAGTGCCTTCCGGGCGCTGGCAGCTCATCGAGTGTCTCCTGAGAAAATCG
>DATIZV010000271.1:0-14349 GCA_035516915.1 Usitatibacter sp.
CTTGTCGGGCGGGATCGCGCAGTTGCCGTACTGGAAGTCGTACTCGTCTTCCGCGACCACCGCCCAGCTGTCCTCGTCGATGTAGAAGGTGCGGCGCGAGTAGATGTGGCTCACGCCGGGCTTGAGCTTCGCGTCGACCACCCAGACGCGGTGCAGCTCGTAGCGCGCGAGCTCCTGGTTCAGGTGTCCCGGCTTGAGGATGTCCGAGTACTTGTACTTCGGGTTGTCCAGCTCGTACGAGTTGTACGGGATGTACATCTCCTTCTTGCCGACCAGCGTCCAGTCGTAGCGGTCGGTCGCGCCGTTGTACATGCCGAAGTCGTCGTTGGTGCGCAGGCCGTCGGAGGCGGTCCCGGGGTTGTCGTACGCGACCTGCGGGGCGAGGCGCACGCGGCGTTGGCCCGGGTTGTAGGTCCACGCGGTGCGCGGCTCCTTCACCTGGTTCACCGTCTCGTGCACCAGCAGGATGTAGCCCGCGAGGCGCGCCGGAGCCTCGGTTTCCTGCAGGTAGTTGAGGATCAGGTTGGGCTCGCGCTTGTCGGGCGGGATCGCGCAGTTGCCGTACTGGAAGTCGTACTCGTACTTGAACTTCACCAGCGCGTAGTCGCCGCCGCTGGTGACCGCCGCCTGGTCCCAGTCGAGCCCGTAGGTGCCGCCGCGATAGCGCAGCAACGTGTTCCAGATCGCCTCGTTGCCGTTCTTCGGGATCGGGAACGGGACGCCGCCGGTGCAGCCGTCGACGCCGTTGCCGCCGGGCGCGAGCTTCGCCTTCGCCGCGCACTCCTTCGTCTCCTCGTAATGGCAGGCGGGGAACGCCGCCGAGCGGTGCGACGGGTATACGATCATCTTGTAGTCCGGGTACTTCTTCATCATCGCCATCGCGCCGGGCGTGAGATGGTCCTTGTACGGGTCCATGTCCTTCGCGTCGATGGTGAAGAGCGGCTTGTCGCTCGCGTACGGGTCGGGATACCAGCCGCCTTCCTTGTAGCCGGCGATCGGCTTAGTGATGCCGCCGTCCCACGCGGGGATGGTGCCTGCGGCGTTTCCGGCCTTCTCCGCCCCCATCGGCGTGAGCGTCGTTCCGAGCTTCGCGAGCTCGGAGGCGGGAAGCTCCGCCGAGGCGGGAAGCGCGAGCGCGGCGCCGACCGCGAGCGCGGCCCAGGTTTTCGTCGAGTTCATTTCCTTCCTCCTGTCTCTGGTCTTTTGGTCGGCGCGCGTCAGAACGAATAGCTCACGGACACCGAGTAGAAATCGCGGTCCTTGAGCGGGTTGGCGCTGGAGCACCAGCTCGCGGGCTGGCCGGGCGTGACGGAGCTGCCGGGCGGCGGCTGGTCGGTTCCGCAGTACGTCTTTCCGCCCCAGTACGTCGTGTATTGCGCGTCGACCACCCACTTCTGCTGGTACTCCCAGGAGGCGCCGACGGAAAGGGACTTCGTATCCTCGTTGAACACCGGACCCTCGCCGTTCACGTCGTGCCCGAAGGCGATGCGCGGGGCGACGTTGCCGTTGAACAGGAGGTTGCTGTACTCGAGGCGGCCGAGCAGACGGTATCCCCAGGAGAAATTGGTGAGGAATCCGCCCGGCTGCACCGAGTAGGCCTGCGAGACGATCGAGCCGAACTGCGTCGCGGGGAGGTACACCGCCGGCGCCGCGAACTTCTGGTCGCTGGGCAGATTGTGGAAGTAGGTCGCGCCCACCTCGCCGACCACGATCAGCTGGTCCGCCTTCATCACGTTGGGCCACGACTTCGTGCCGGTGAGCTGGAGCTGGCTCATCTTCGCGCGCTGGTAGCCCTGGATGTATGTGCCGTCGGGCACCAACGCGGCCGCCGTCGCCCCGGCGGGCGCGCCGGGAATCTGCGTGTAGCCCGTGATCAGGTTCGGCAGCCCCAGCGTCGCAAGGGTCACCTCCGGTCCCGAAAGCTGGACCGGCTGGTTGGGTCGATACGAGTACTCGCCCTGCAAGGCGATGCCGTACGGCCCCGAGGTGTTGAAGCTCCAGCCGAAGAGCCGGATGTTCTCCGGATACTCCGCGAAGTAGCGCGCGGTGCCGCTCGTGCAGAGCGCCACGAGCGCCGGGGTGCTGCAGATCGGCTCGACCAGCGGGCCGCCGGTGAGCACCGAGCTCATCGTGCCCTTCATGCCGCTCACGAAGGGCGTGCGGCTGTGGTAGTTCATGAAGTAGAAGCCGAACTCGGTGTCGTTCAGGTTCGTGGCGAAGTAGCGCAGCGCGACACCGTACTGTCCCCAGTCGCTCGGGTTCTTGTCGGCCTGCCGCGGAATCCAGAGTGCCGCGGCCGGATCGTAGGGGCCGTAGAGCGCCTGCGCCGTCGCGCTGATCACCGGGATGCCGGGAGGCACGGGGTTGGTCGGAGGCGAGAGGTCGTCGCGGCGCCGGCCGTACGACAGGAACAAGCGATCGGCGTCGTCGCTCACGAAGTCGTTGTTGGAGAAGAACGAGCCCTTGGGATCGATGCGGATCTTGTCGAAGTTGCTGAGGTAGAAGCCCTCCACGCTCGCCGCCTTGGTGAGCTCGAAGCTGCTCCAGATGCCCGCGGTCGGGATGAACGCCTCCTTGAGCTCCGCGCCCGGGGAGCGCAGCAGCGAGAGGTCCACCGGGTTGATCACGTTGATGCCGCCCGGAATGAACGTGCTCTCGCCCCAGCTGATCACCTGGCGCCCGATGCGCACCCGCAGGTTGTGCCCGGCCGGCTCGAAGGCCCCGTACACGAACCCGTCGAGGCCGATCACGTCCTGGCCGAGGCGATCGCGACCCGTGGGGCCGAGCTTGTCGCTGTCGTGCAGGTCGAAGTCGTAGTACGCCGTGCCGCGACCGAAGAAGCCGAAGTTCTTGTACTTGATCTCGAGGTCGCTGGTCGCCTTCACCAGGTTCGCGAAGGGCCGGTTCTTCTTGAAGTTGAGGTCGCCGTTGTCCTCGTTCGGCGATCGCGAGGTCCCGCCGTTCACGATGCCGATGAGCGACGGGTCGGGGTTTTCCGTGCGCACCGACACGCCGTAGCTGATCGTCGTGTCGAGGTTCATGTCGATCCCGTTGTCCCACGAGAACTGCAGCGCGTGGACGGGCGCCGCTCCCAGCAATGCGAGCGCCAGGGCGAGCGGCCTTGCGGCGAGGCGGAAAGCGGGTCTCATGCGGCGAATCTCCTCTCTGGTTTGTTGTTTCTTCGGCTGCGCCTGTCCTGCGCGTGCCGCCTTCCTGGCGGCGGCTATTGTCGCAACTAATGCATCATCTCGAAAAGTCCCGCGGCGCCCATGCCGGTGCCGATGCACATCGTCACCATGCCGTACTTGCCCCCGGTGCGGCGCATGCCGTGCACCAGCGTCGCCGTGCGGATCGCGCCGGTCGCGCCGAGCGGGTGGCCGAGCGCGATCGCGCCGCCCTGCGGGTTCACCTTCGCCGGGTCGAGGCCGAGGTGCCGGATCACGGCGAGCGACTGCGCGGCGAAGGCCTCGTTCAGCTCGATCCAGTCGAGGTCGTCGCGCTTCACCCCGGTCGCCGCGAGCACCCGGGGGATCGCCTCGATCGGGCCGATGCCCATGATCTCCGGCGGCACGCCCGCCACCGCGAAGCCCGCGAAGCGGGCGAGCGGCGTCGCGCCGTGCCGCTTCATCGCCTTCTCGCTCATGAGCACGACCGCCGCGGCGCCGTCCGACATCTGCGAGCTGTTGCCCGCCGTCACGGTGCCTTTCGCCGCGAACACGGTCTTCAGCTTCGCGAGGGTCTCGGGGCTGGAATCGGGACGCGGCCCCTCGTCGTCGCTCGCGACGCGGCTGCGATGCGCGACCTCGCCGCTCGAAAGGTCCGGGATCGAGCTTTCGATGCCGTAAGGAAGGATTTCGTCGCGGAACGCCCCGGCCGCGATCGCGTTGGACGCCTTCCGGTGGCTCGCGACCGCGAACGCATCCTGGTCCTCCCGCGAAACCTTCCACTGCTGCGCGACCTTCTCCGCGGTGATGCCCATGCCGTACGCGATGGCGACGTGCTCGTTGCCGTGGAACACCGCCTCGTTGAGCGCGATCTTGTTGCCCATCATCGGGACCATCGACATCGACTCGGTGCCCGCGGCAACCACGACCTCGTCGTCGCCCGTGCGGATGCGGTCCGCGGCGAGCGCGACGGCCTGCACGCCCGAGGAGCAGAAGCGGTTGATGGTCATCGCCGGCACGCTGTCGGGAAACCCGGCGAGGAGCACGCCGATGCGCGCGACGTTCATGCCCTGCTCGGCCTCGGGCATCGCGCAGCCGACGATGACGTCGGCGATCTCGCGCGCCTCGAGCCCCGGCACCTTCGCGACCGCGCCCTTCAGCACGTGGGCGAGCATGTCGTCGGGCCGGACGTTGCGGAACATGCCGCGCGGCGCCTTGCCCACCGGCGTGCGCACCGCCGCGACGATGTAAGCATCCTGGACCTGTCTGTTCATCTCAGTACCTCCGCGGCTTTCCTGATTCGAAGGAACGCATCAATTCCTCAGCGGCTTGCCGTTCGCGAGCATGTAACGGATGCGATCCTGCGTCTTCGGCATCCTCGCGAGCTCGACGAAATGACGGCGTTCGAGGTCGAGCAGCCACTTCTCGTCCACCGCGCTTCCCGGGTCCACCTCGCCGCCGCACAGCACCTCGGCGATGCGCGAGGCGATCTCGTAGTCGTGATCGGACACGAAACCGCCTTCCTTCATGTTGACGAGCATCATCTTGAGCGTGGCGATTCCGGTGCCGCCGGCGACCGGGATCTGCGCGGGGGCAAGGGCGGGCCTCGCGCCCGCCTCGGCCATCGCGCGCGCCTCGCGCTTCGCGACGTACAGCAGCTCCGCCGGGTGGAAGACCACGACGTCGGAAGGCTTCAGGTAGCCCATCTCGCGCGCGTGCTCGGCGCTCTTCGACACCTCGCCCATCGCGACCTGGCGGAAGGCGCGCTGCAGCTCGGGGAACGCGTCGCCGCCCTTCGACCATGCGGCGCTCCTCGCCGCGAGCTCCTTCAGCCCGCCGCCCGCGGGAAGGAGCCCGACGCCCGCCTCGACCAGGCCCACGTAGCTCTCGAGCGCCGCGACCACGCGTTGCGCGTGCATCACGAACTCGCAGCCGCCTCCGAGCGCCATTCCTTCCACGGCCGCGACGGTGGGCACGAGGCTGTACTTGAGGCGCTGCGAGGTCTGCTGGAAGAGCCCGATCATCGCGTCGACCTCGCCGTAGCGCCCGGCCTCGACCGCCTCGATCATGGACCTGAGGTTCGCGCCGACGGCGAACGGCGGCTCGTGCCAGATCACGAGCGCGTCGAAGCGGCGCTCCGCCTCGTCGAGCGCGCGGTTGAGGCCCTCGAGCACCTCCGCGCCGACGGAATGCATCTTGCTTTTGAAGGAGACGATGGCGATGCCGTCGCCCTGGTGCCACATGCGCACGCCCTCGTCCTCGAACACGGTGGTGCCGCGATCGGCCGGCTTCTCGCCCAGCACCAGCTCGGGAAAGAGCTGGCGCCCGTAGACCGGGAGCGTGGAGCGCGAGTGCATCGTGCCGTCCTCCGCGCAGAACGAGCCCTGCGGAGCATGCACGCCCTGGCGCCCGTCGGTGACCCACGCGGGGAGCGGCGCCTTCGCCATGGTCTTGCCCGCGGCGAGGTCCTCCTCGATCCACTTCGCCACCTCGCGCCAGCCGGCGGCCTGCCACAGCTCGAAGGGCCCGCGCTGCCAGCCGAAGCCCCAGCGGATCGCGAGGTCGACGTCGCGCGCGCAGTGTGCGATCTCGGCGAGGTGCACGGCGCAATAGTGGAACAGGTCGCGCAAGATCGCCCAGAGGAAGCGGGCTTGCGGATGCGGCGAGGCGCGCAGCTTCGCGAGCTGCTGCGCCGGCACCTTCTCCCGGAGGATCGCCTGGACTTCCTCGGCGACGGCACCCGACGCGGCGCGGTAATCCCCTCGCGCGAGGTCGAGGACCTGGATCTCCTTGCCCTTCTTCACGTAGATGCCCGCGCGCGTCTTCTGCCCCAGCGCGCCTTTCGCGACGAGCGCGGAGAGCCACTCCGGCGACTCGTAGTAGCGCCGCCAGGGATCCCCGGGGAGCGTATCGGCCATCGTCTTCACCACGTGCACCATGGTGTCGAGGCCGACGACGTCGGCGGTGCGATACGTGGCGCTCTTCGCGCGGCCGATGGCCGGACCGGTGAGCGCGTCCACCTCGTCGAAGCCGAGCCCGAGCTGCAGCGTGTGGTGCATGGTGGCGAGCATCGAGAACACGCCGACGCGGTTGGCGACGAAGTTCGGCGTGTCCTTGGCACGCACCACGCCCTTGCCGAGCGTCGTGGTGAGGAAGGCTTCCAGGCGGTCGAGCACCGCCGGATCGGTCTCGGCCGTGGGCACGAGCTCCACGAGGCGCATGTAGCGCGGCGGATTGAAGAAGTGCACTCCGCAGAAGCGCCGGCGCAGCGCCGGGGGAAGCGTACGCGAAAGCTCGGTGATGGAAAGGCCCGACGTGTTGGTCGCGAAGATCGCGTCGGCCGCGAGGTGCGGGGCGACCTTCTCGAACAGCGCCTTCTTCCAGTCCATGCGCTCGCTGATCGCCTCGATCACGAGGTCGCATTCGCCGAGGAGCGCGAGGTGCTCGTCGTAGTTCGCCGGAACGACCTGCTGCGCGACCGCCCGGGTCGCGAGCGGGCCGGGCTCGAGCTTCGCGAGGCCCTCGACCGCCTTCCTCGCGTTCGCGTTCCGGTCCTTTCCCTCCGCGGCGAGCTCGAAGAGGCAGCACTTCACGTTGGCGTTGGCGAGGTGCGCCGCGATCTGCGCGCCCATCACGCCGGCGCCGAGCACCGCGGCCCTGCGCACCAGCATGCGCCCCTCCATGGGCTGCTGCGCGCCGCCTTCCTGCGGCCGGGACCTGCGTTCGCCCGCGGCGAGCGCGGGCTCGAGGGTGGTTTCGCTCATGTCAGACCTCCACGCGGCCGTCGGCGGGCGGAACCGGGCGCGGCCGGCGCTGCTCGTCCACGGCGACATAGGTGAGTTGCGCTTCCGTGACCCGCACGACCTGCTTCTTCCCCTCGCGGCGGCGCTCGGCGAACACCTCCACGTCCACGGTGATCGAGGTACGGCCCACCTTGAGCACGCGCGCGTAGAAGCTCACCAGGTCGCCGACGAAGACCGGCTCGCGGAAGACGAAGGAATTGACCGCGACGGTGACGATGCGGCCCTGCGCCCGCTCCCATGCCGCGACGCTGCCCGCCACGTCCACCTGCGACATCACCCAGCCGCCGAAAATGGTGCCGTGCGCGTTGGTGTCCGCGGGCATCGGGACGATGCGTAGGACGGGCTGCTCGCCCTCGGGGAGGCTGGCCATCGGGACGGATCCGGACGTTTCAAACGGGCGTTTGAATACTACTCCGGATCGCGAAAGCGCGCTCGGCGGTCCATGGGCATGGACCGCCGGGCAGGCGCGCCGTGGCGCGGCGGCTTACGCCGCCGGGTGCTGCTGCGGGAAGCCCGCGGCTACGGCATGTACATGCAGTTGTAGCTGCACGCGTCGCCCGAAGTGGCGGCAGGCACGCCCCACTGCGCGGGCTGGAGCATCACGGCAACGACGATCGCGATCGCGAGCACGAGCGCGACGATGGCGGCGACGGATTCCGTCGCCGAGATCGAGGGTGCGGGTACGACGGACATGGAGGTCTCCTTAGTCAAGTGGGATTCATTCCCACCGCGAAAGCTATCGGCGCGCTTGCGCGGGCGATGTGACGCGCGTCGCAATTCGGCCCGCAAGCGCCCGCGGCGCGGTTGCACACGCAACAATCGCGCCGGACGATTCCACGCTTCGAAATGAGGAAACCGCCGGACGCCTCGACGAGCCCCGCGATGTGAACCGCCGCACAACTTTTTCGATGCGTAGTCACGTCGCGATGCCGTCGCGGATCTCGCCCCTTTTCGGATGTAACCGAGCGGCGATTGTTCCGCCGCGAACGCGCGTGATATCAAGTCGCACGCCTCGGGGATCCGGAAGCGCTTCGGCCCTGCGCAGGCTCCTCATACGAAGGGAGAAAGCACATGCGACAAGTCATCCGGCGCGCCATCGCGCCGCTCGTCGGCCTGGTCCTCGGCCTTGCCGCCATCGCCGCCCAGGCGCAGGTCACGCCCGACTCGATTCCCGGCGTGAAAGTGGTCAGCGCCGAGGAAGTCGAGAAGCTCATGGCCTCCGGCGTTCCCGTGATCGACGCGCGGGTCGCGAACGAGTACGCGGAAGAGCACATCAAGGGTGCGAGGAACGTCCCCTACAAGGAGAAGAGCGGGAAGTCCGCGGATTTCGACTCGAGCAAGGACTCGTTCGACCTCTCCAAGCTTCCGCACGACAAGAGCGCGCCGCTGGTCTTCTACTGCAACGCGGGCGAATGCTGGAAGAGCTACAAGGCGACCGTCGTCGCGCAGCGCGCCGGGTATACGCACCTCATCTGGTTCCGCGGCGGGTTCCCGGAGTGGAAGTCGAAGCACCTGCCCACCGAATGAAGCGCTTGGTCCAGAACTGACGATCGGGGAGGACGCCATGCTCGAGCGCATGTCCATCAGGCTGCAGTGCTGGCTGCTGGTCGGGGTGGCGACGTTCGCCGTCGTGCTCGCGACCGCCGCCGCGGGATACGCCGCGTGGCGGGGGATCGGCGCGCTCGAGTACGAGCACCGCGATTCGCTCGGCCCGCTGGTCGCGCTCAACACGATCAGCAGCACGCTGCACGAGACGAGCTTCCGGCTGGCGGGCGTCCTCATCGACGAGATCCCGATCGAGGGCTCGAAGAACCAGGCGAAGGACGCGGTGGCCGAGATCGGAACGATGTGGCGGCAGTACTCCGCCCGCGCGAGGACCTCGGGCACCGCGAGCCCCGAGGAGCTCGCGCTCGTCAAGAAGGGCGATGCGGGGATCGAGGTCGTGGAATCGTTCTACGCGAAGCTCCTCGCGACCTACGAGAAGCAGGACAAGAAGGAGCTGGAGTCCGTCTTCTCGGATGAATGGCCGAACGTGCAGATGGCCTACATCAAGGTGCTCGACAAGCTGATCGCGATCAAGAAGGCGGAGAGCCTCTCGACCTACGAGACCAGCAGCTCGCGCCTGCGCCACACGGTGACGTTCACGGTCGCGATGGGCGCGCTCTCGATCGTCCTGTTCGTGCTGCTCGGCTCGCTCATCCGCGGGGCGATCGTGCGCTCGCTCATCGAGGCTTCGGCGGCCGCGAACCGCATCGCCGAGGGCGACCTGCGCGTGCACATCAAATCCGCGCGCACCGACGACATCGGCAACCTCTTCCGTGCTCTGAACCGCATGGCCGGCAACCTGCGAGACACCGTCTCGCGCGTGCGGCAGTCGACGGAGGCGATCGCGAACGCCACCTCGGAGATCGCATCGGGCAACCAGCATCTTTCCTCGCGCACCGAGAACCAGGCGGGAAGCCTCGAGGAAACCAGCGCTAGCATGGAGCAGCTCGCGGCGACCGTGCGCCAGAACGCGGACAACGCGCGCCAGGCGAACCAGCTCGCCATCTCGTCCTCGGACATCGCGGCGAAGGGCGGCGACGTGGTCGGCCGCGTGGTTTCGACGATGGGCGAGATCAATGCGAGCTCGCGCAAGATCGTGGAGATCATCGCCGTGATCGACGGCATCGCGTTCCAGACCAACATCCTCGCGCTCAACGCGGCGGTGGAGGCGGCGCGCGCCGGGGAGCAGGGACGCGGCTTCGCGGTGGTCGCCTCCGAGGTGCGCAACCTCGCGCAGCGCGCCGCCGGCGCGGCGAAGGAGATCAAGGCGCTGATCGAGGGGAGCGTCGCGAAGATCTCGCAGGGCGGCGAGCTCGCGGACCGCGCCGGCAAGACCATGGGCGAGATCCTGGAGAGCGTGAAGCGCGTGACCGGCATCATGTCCGACATCACCGCGGCGAGCCAGGAGCAGAACGCCGGCATCATGCAGGTGAACCAGGCGGTGAGCCAGATGCACGAGACCACGCAGCAGAACGCATCGCTCGTCGAGGAGGCCGCGGCCGCCGCGACCAGCCTGCACACGCAGGCCGAGGCCCTGTTCGAGGCGATACGCGTCTTCAAGCTGGACGAGAACCCGGGACCGGCCGTGGCCGCGCCGATGCCGGCGCATGCCCCGATCGCATCGGGCGCGAAATTGCCGGTGCTCGCGCGCCTCGCCGCCTGAGCGCGGCGGCGACTTCAGTCGCAGGCCGGGACGGCGCTCGCCGCCGCGAAGCGCGTGATGGGCGCGCTCATCGATTCGCCGTCGACGCTGTACGAAAGCGTGCCCGTCTCCCCGTCGGCGAAGCGCAGCGAGAGCGTTCCGACGGCCTGCGCGCTCGCCGCCTGCCACGGCTCGGCGAGCCCGGCGCCGTGCGTGCGATACAGCGTTCCCGAATAGCTGCCATCCGCGTTCGCCTGCACGTCGGGGGCGACGAGCCATAGCGGGCGTCCCGAGGCGTCGTAGACGAACAGCACCGCGAAGAGCACGCCGCCCTGGTCCGCGATGGAAACACCCCAACCCGACTGCGCGGGATTCCACCACAGGCCCTGGTAGTTGCCGTCCTGTGCGCGGCTCGCCGTGGTGAGCCGGCACGAGGGCGGGCCGCCCGGGCCGAATGCCGTGAGCGCGACGGCCTTCGTCACGGTGATGCCATCGGCGACATACGTGAGCACCGCCTGGCCGGCGCTCGCGAACGTCACGCTGAGGGTCCCGACCGTGGACACGCCGATCGGGGTCCATGCCTGCGCGTCGTAGGCGGCACCCGTGGTGGCGTACAGATCGCCCGAGTACGTATCCGCCGATTGCTCGCGAAGCGCCGAAGCGCTGAGCCATTCGGGCTCGCCATCGGGACCGTAGGCGAAGAGCGTGGCGACGATCACGCCCTGCTCCTGCTCGAGCGAGATGCCCCAGCCCGGCTCGTCCGGATCCGACCAGAGGCCGGTATGGTTCGCCTGCGTGCTCTCGGCGCTGAGGTACGGCGCGACCTCCGGCCAGACGCGATCGAAGCGCGAGTAGACGTCGAACGCGTTCGCGGGCGCGCCGCTGCACGCGCTCTCGCCGCCGTAGAGCGTGCCGCGCAGCAGGTAATCGGGCTGCGTCCCGGAAGAGGCCTCGGTGAAGAGCCCGGAGCCGCTGCTGCCGCCCTCGGTGACGCCCATCGACCACGTGACGCGCATGTAATCGTCGGCCGGATTGTAGGTGGTGACGCCCTCGCTCACCTTCTTCACGCCGCCGCCGGGATGGTGGATGCCGACGCCGGTCGCGCCGTAGTCGATCGGGCTCGAATCCCAGCCGGCGTACACCGCCCCTGCCGGGGGCATGTCGTTCAGGCGCAGCAGCGTCGCGTCGCGCGACGTATCCGTCACGAGAAGCTGCGCGCCGCCCGCAAGCTGCACGCCCGGCACGTTGGCGTCCGAGCCGCACGAGGATTCCTGGTAGAACCACAGCGTGTCGACGCTCTCCGCGGCCTGCGCGTCGTGCACGCAGTGCGCCGCCGTGTAGAAGTAGGGCGTGAAGGATCCGTCGCCCGGATTGAGCAGCGTTCCCGTGCACGCGTACACGTAGCCGTCGCTCACGTAGGTGATGCGCGCGACCGAGGATCCGACTCGGCCCAGGGCGGGATCCGCGGACGCCGCGCAGGCGAAGTCCACTTCGCAGCTTCCGGCCGCGTCCTGCGTGGCGTCCTTCTCGAAGCCCGCCTGCGCGGGATCGGCGATGTGGTCCGCCACGCCGGTCAGTGAAACCGAGATCGTCGCGAAGCTCGCGCCCGGCGCGAAGAGCTCCACGATCGCCGAGCCGCCGTCGATCACCGGGCTCCAAGTGGCGCCCGAAGCGGGCAGCGCGGACTCCCAGGCGCGGGAAGGATCGACCGCGGACGCGTAGCGCACCTTCGAGCCCGCTTCCGCATGGTCCACCGTGAGCTCGAGGCGCAGCGCGCGCGCGCCGTCCACGGTGACGCTCCACTGCGCGGCCATTCCGCCCGGCACCGCGCTCCAGCGGAGGGCTGCGCTACGGCGCACGCCTTGCGGCGCCTCGCGGACGACGCCGAGCTTGAGCGCGCGCGCGCCGCCGCGCGAGTTCTCGCGCAGGATGCCCGCCACCGTGTCGGCGTCGAGCGCGGGCATGCGGATCGCAGCGGGCGATGCACGTACGAGCCGCAGTCCCACCGGCGCAGCGGACTTCGGACGGGCCGCTTGCGGCGCCTGCGCCGAGAAGACGCGCTCGGCCCGAGCGGCCGGCGCCGCGAGGACCAGGGCGAAAAGGACCAGCAGGATACGCCGCACCGCACCGCGCCTCGTGAAGGACGATGGAACGCATCGTTGGCGCCGCGCACTGACGCCGGGTTTGACGCCATGGGCGGCCGGGAATGCCTCGCCGGCCGGGCTCGCCTCTTCGGGCGGTTCGCGTTCCCGTTCGCGGGACTCGAAAGGGCCGGGCCCATGATGCCCAAGGGCACCCCCGCCGGACCCCTACCCGAGGATGTGGGATTCGTTCCAGCCAAAGAAAAAAGGGCGGGGAAAAGCCGCCCTTTTCCGCGGGGAGGAACGCCTCAACCCTTGGAATCCTGGCCGATGGACTGCCACCCGGGATCCGGCGCGAAGCGCGGCCCGTGCTTGCGTTCGAGCTCGGCGAGGATGCGCAGCCACTCGTCCTTGCCGCGCTCGCGGATCGCCTGGATCGGTCCGCCGCGATGCGGCGCGAAGCCGGTACCGAAGATCATCCCCGCATCGCACAGGTCGCCGTCCTCGACGATGCGCTCGCGCACGCACGCGACGGCTTCGTTCAGCGCGGGAACGACCATCCGATCGGCGAGCGCCTTCAGGTCCGCGCGCGCGTCGGCGCGACCCTTGCGGGGCTTTCCCTTCACCCACGTGTAGAAGCCCTGCCCGGTCTTCTTCCCGAAGCGCTTGGCCTCGATGTTCTCCTGGAGCTTCCTCGGCACGATCGCGCCGGGCTTCGCAAGCTCCTGTCCCACCGCCCAGCCGATGTCGAGCCCGACCATGTCGGCGAGCTCGATCGGCCCCATCGGCATGCCGAAATCCTTCGCGGCCGCGTCGATCGTCTCGGGCGCGAAGCCCTCGTCCACCATCAGCATCGCCTCGTTGAGATACGGCGTGAGCACGCGGTTCACGAGGAATCCCGGCGCGGAGAGGCACGGCAGCGGCAGCTTCTCGACCTGCCTCGCGAACGCCTGGCCGACCGCCATGGCGTCGTCGGAAGTCTGCGGGCCGCGCACCACCTCCACGAGCATCATCTGCGCGACCGGGTTGAAGAAATGCAGCCCGACCAGGCGATCCGGACGCGCGAGCGACGAGGAGAGGAGCTGCAACGGGATGCTCGAGGTGTTGGTGGCGAGGATCGCCGATGCCTTCATGCGCGGCTCGATCGCGGCGAAGAGCTTGCGCTTCACGTCGGCCTTCTCGACGATCGCCTCGATCACGAGGTCGGCCTTCGCGACGCCGTCGCCGGCGACGTCCGGGATCAGCCGGTCCATCGCCGCCTGCACGAGGTGCGGCTGGCGCAGCCGCTTGCGGTAGAGGTCCGCGGCGCGCTTCACGGCGGGCGCGATGCGCTCGGGCGCGAGGTCCTGCAAGGTGACCGTCACGCCCTTGAGCGCCGCCCATGCCGCGATGTCGCCGCCCATCGCGCCCGCGCCGACGACGTGGAGGTGCCCGACGCGAGTCGCTTCCCCCTTGCCGAACGCCTTCAGCCGCTCCTGCAGCTTGAAGATGCGGATCAGGTTGCGCGTCGTCGGATGCGCGAAGAGGCTCGCCGTGGAGGACGGATGCTCGTTCGGGATGTTGCGCGGATCCCCGCCGAAGTCCTTCCAGGTGTCGATGATCGCGTAGGGCGCCGGATACTGCTCGCGTCGCACGCGCTCGGCCACCTTCTTCGCCGACATGCGCGCGACCAGCGAGCGCACGCCGGGCCAATCGCCGGAGGCCGCGAGGAACGAGGGACGATGCACGGGCGGGGGATTCAGCAGGAACCGGCGCGCGGCGTTGGGGAAGTGGCGCCGCGGCGTGACGGCGTCGACGAGGCCCAGCTTCTTCGCGCGGCGGCCGTCGACGCCGCGGCCGGTGAGCATCAGGTCGAGCGCCGCCGCCGGACCGATCAGCGCGGGCATGCGCCGCGCGCCGCCCCAGCCCGGCGTGATGCCGATCATCACCTCGGGAAGCGCCATGCGCGTCTTCGGCCCGTCGTCGGCGACGCGATACCGGCACGCGAGCGCGAGCTCGAGCCCGCCGCCCATGCAGAAACCGTGGATCAGCGCCACGGTCGGGAAGGGAAGCGCCGCCACCTTGTCGTACACCTCGTTGCCGAGGCGCATGAAGGCGACCGCCTCGTCGACGCC
>DATIZV010000272.1:0-19608 GCA_035516915.1 Usitatibacter sp.
TGGTCGCCGTGCTGGAGAAGGTGCACGAGTCGCTCGACGGCCTGCACCCGGTGCGCGCGCTCGGCCTCTCGCCCGAGGAGATGGCGCTCCTCAAGCCGCTGCAGCTCCTCACGGCGAAGCCCGCGCTCTACGTGGCCAACGTGGACGAGCACGGCTTCGAGAACAATGCGCTCCTCGATCGCGTGAAGGCGTACGCGGCGAAGGAGGGCGCGCCGGTGGTGGCGATCTGCGCCAAGCTCGAGTCCGAGATCGCCGACCTCACCGGAGAGGAGAAGCAGATCTTCCTCGCCGACATGGGAATGACGGAGCCGGGCCTCGATCGCCTGGTCCACGCGACCTACGACCTGCTCGGCCTGCAGACCTACTTCACCGCCGGCGAGAAGGAGGTGAAGGCGTGGACCGTGCGCAAGGGCGCGACCGCGCCGCAGGCCGCCGGCGTGATCCACACCGATTTCGAGAAGGGCTTCATCCGCGCCGAGGTGATCGCCTACGACGACTACCTCAAGTACGCGGGCGAAGCGGGCGCCAAGGAAGCCGGGAAGATGCGGCTCGAGGGCAAGGACTACCTCGTGAAGGATGGCGACGTGATGCACTTCCGCTTCAACGTCTGAAGGGCGGGTGGCACCAAAGGGCCGCTCGGCGGCGCGTGAAAGCGCGCAGTATCCGGGCGATGCGCCCGCCCATTCCGGCATTCGACTGGCTTCGCGCGTACGACCGATCCCGGCCGAGGCCCGAGGCGGTCGCGGGCCCACGGCCGCGGCGATCGTGATCCCGAAGGCCATGGCCGGCGCGACGGGCGCGGACGAAGCGCGCGAGCCCATCCTCGACTCGGTCGAGCGCGTCTCGGAGATGTGCTTCGGCCTGTTCATGGCGCTCACCTTCGTGGGTGCGGTTTCCGCGGCGAGGCCCGGTGAGGACGCGGCCGGCACGATGCTGCACGCGGCGCTCGGGTGCAATCTCGCCTGGGGGCTCGTCGACGCCGTGATGTACCTCGTGCGCACGATCACCGATCGCGGCGAGCGCCATGCGCTCGCGTTCGCCGTGCGCGATGCGCCGGACGCCGCGAGCGCGATCCGGATCCTGCGCGATGCGTTTCCTCCCAGGATGCGGGAGCTGCTGGGGAACGCGGAGCTGGAATCGATGCGCGCGCGCCTCGCCGCGATGGAGCTTCCCGACCGGGTGCGCTTCCACCGGCACGATCTCGCGGGCGCCGTCGGCATCTTCGTGATCGTGGTCCTCACCACCTTCCCGGTCGCGCTTCCCTTCGTGCTGCTCTCCGACGTGCCGACCGCCCTCCTCATCTCGCGGCTGCTCACGTTCGCGATGCTTTTCGGCGGCGGCGTCGCGCTCGCGCGCCACGCCGACTACCCGGCGTGGAAAGGAGGCCTCATGCTGCTCGGCCTGGGCGTCGCCCTCACGGCGGCGATCATCGCGCTCGGCGGATGAAGATCGCCGCTGCGGTCGCTTCGCCGGCGTTCTGTCTCGCGGGCGCGCTTGCGCACGCGCAGGAGGGCGAAGTCCCGCCGGCGGCTGCCCCCGAAGGTCCCGGCTGGGAATTCGCGGCCACCGGCTACTGGAACGCGCCGAAGGGCGGCGACGCCTTCGCCTCCGGCATCTTCGCGGCCGACCGCGGCGCGCTGCACCTCGAAGCGCGCGCGAATTACGAAGCGGTCCACGCGCAGTCGGCGTTCGTCGGCTGGACGTTCTCGTGGGGCGAGAAGGTGAAGCTGGAGGCGACGCCCATCGCCGGGGCGGTGGCGGGCTCCGCGCGGGGCCCGATCGCGGGAGTCGAGGCGACCTTTTCCGCCGGAGCGTTCGACTATTACCTCGAGGCCGAGCACGTGAGCCCGCGCAACGAGGGCGAGTCGAGCTACAACTACGCGTGGACCGAGCTCGGATGGCGCCCCAGCGAGTGGCTCAGGCTGGGGGCGGTGGGCCAGCACACGCGAATCTACGGGGGCGATCGGGAGACGCAGCGCGGCGGATTCTTCCAGCTCGCGCACGGCAACACGACGCTCGGCGCGTACTGGTTCAACCCCGGATCGTCGGATCAGGTGGTGATCGTCGCCCTCGGCGCCGCTTTCTGAGTCGTGAAGCGCCGCTCCGGCCCCCGGGCGCGACGGCAGCGATCCTTGACCCTCGTCGCAGGATCATCGAAAATGTGGGGCTCCCTGGCGAGTTAGCTCAGTGGTTAGAGCAGCGGAATCATAATCCGTTGGTCCGGGGTTCAAATCCCTGACTCGCCACCAATTCTCACAGCACGTCGGCCGCCGCGATGCCGGCATGACGGACTGCCGGCGCCGGCCCGATGGACGGGCCCTCCTGCCGTTCGACGTGCAGATCCGTGCGCGGACTGCTTCAGCGCATCGCCTTCGACGCGTGCATGCAATACCGCGAGCCTCGCCGCGTGCGCGAGCATGTCGCCGTCGCCGAGGGCCGCCCACTCGCCCGCGAATCCCGCGGGACGCACGATCGCCCGTGCTACCTCGCGCTCATTGCGCTCGAGCTCGAAGAGCTGGAGGGCGGCGCGGCGCCCGCACCGTTCAGGCGGACGTCGTTCGAGGTCGATGAGCCCGCGCCCGGCGCCGTGTAGTCGGTCGACCCGTTCACGCCGCGATGGATGTCGAGCGCCGAGGACGAGCGCTCGCCGGGCAGCACCGCGACGCCGGGGCCGCTGTCGGTCGTGGCGCCGCTCGTGCCGGATTGCGCGAGGGGGACGCTCGGGATGCAGCCCACCGGCTGGGTGTTCGCCTCGTCCATGCATTTCGGCGCGCCGTTCGGGATGGTCACCGTGTAGGTGTCGGCGCGCGCCGCGCCGAAGGCCGCGAGCATCGAGGCGGCGAGGAGGCTCGTCGTGAAGCTCTTCCGGTTCATTTCATTTCCTCCTTCCTGACTGGTTCCTGTCTGGCAAGCGACCGACGCATGCGGTTGCGCGCCCCTGCGCCGGTCGGCGGGGATGCATGCGGAGCGCATGCTCCATCCGGACCAAAAGTAGGAGGAAACCTACAAACGAAGCTCATCGGAACCGACATGCGCGCAGTCGATTGCTGTAGGATTTCTCCGTCGACCTCGTAGCGAAAGCACTACCCCTGCCCGGATTCAGCTCCGCGATCCAGGAACGAACATGACGCAAGCGAAGAAAGTATTCATCCGCACCTTCGGGTGCCAGATGAACGAGTACGACTCGGAAAAGATGGCCGACGTGCTCGCCGAAGCCGAAGGATTCGAGCAGACTTCCGATCCTTCGCAAGCCGACCTCATCCTCTTCAATACCTGCTCGGTGCGCGAGAAGGCGCAGGAGAAGGTGTTCGCCGACCTGGGCCGCATGAAGCCGCTCAAGCGCGCGAAGCCGGGCCTCCTGATCGGCGTCGGCGGCTGCGTCGCGAGCCAGGAAGGCGAGGAGATCGTGCGCCGCGCGCCCTACGTGGACCTCGTGTTCGGTCCGCAGACGTTGCACCGGCTCCCGCGGCTCCTCGAGCAGCGGCGCGCGACGGGACGCCCGCAGGTCGACATCTCGTTTCCCGAGATCGAGAAGTTCGACCACCTGCCGCCCGCGCGGGTCGAGGGCGGCGCCGCGTTCGTCTCGATCATGGAAGGCTGCAGCAAGTACTGCAGCTTCTGCGTCGTGCCCTACACGCGCGGCGAGGAAGTGTCGCGTCCCCTCGCCGAGGTGATGCGGGAGGTGCGGCATCTGGCCGCCTCGGGCGTGTGCGAGGTGACGCTCCTCGGACAGAACGTCAACGCGTACCGCGGCGCGCTCGAGGACGGCGAGCCGGCGGATTTCGCGCTCGCGCTCGCGCAGGTCGCGAAGGTCGAGGGCATCGAGCGCATCCGCTACACGACCTCGCACCCCCTCGAGTTCACCCAGCGCCTCATCGACGCGTACACGAAGCTTCCGAAGCTCGTGTCGCAGGTCCACCTTCCCGTGCAATCGGGCTCGGACCGCGTGCTCGCCGCGATGAAGCGCAACTACACCGCGATGCAATACCGCTCGATCGTCCGGCGGCTTCGCCTCGCGCGCCCCGACATCTCGATCTCCAGCGATTTCATCGTCGGCTTCCCGGGCGAGACCGAAGCGGACTTCGAGCAGACGATGAAGCTCGTGGAGGACGTGCGCTTCGACGGCTCGTTCAGCTTCATCTTCAGCCCTCGCCCGGGCACGCCCGCCGCGAGCCTTCGCGACGAGACGCCGCATGCGGCGAAGCTCGCGCGCCTGCAGCGGCTGCAGGCTCGGCTGCACGAGCTCGCGGGCGAGTATTCGCGTGCGATGGTCGGCACGCGCCAGCGCGTGCTCGTGGAGGGCCCGTCGCGCAAGGACCCGGCCGAGCTCTCCGGCCGTACCGAAAACAACCGGGTGGTCAACTTCGCCGGCCACCCGCGGCTCGCGGGCCGCTTCGTCGATCTGGAGATCAGCGAAGCGCTGCCGCACAGCCTGCGCGGGCGCGTGATCGTCGCCGAGCCCGCCACCCTTTGAACCTGCAGGTGCAACGAGAAGGAGCCTTCATGATGCACGTTTCCATTTCCTCGATCCTCCGGCGCTTCGCCGTTCCCGCGCTGCTCAGCGCGAGCCTCGCGGCGGCCGCCGCCGCGCCGACGGACCCGAACGAGCCGGTGCAGGGCGTGCCCCTCACGCCGGAACCGTCGGCGGCCACGCCCGGTGCGCCGGCCAAGGCCCCGCCCCTGGGGCCGGCCGCACGCCCGTTCCGCGACGTCGTGAAGGGCGCGAAGGAGACCGAGGGCTTCTTCAACGTATGGCGCGACGGCGACCGCGCGTGGATCGAGATCCGTCCCGGGCAGTTCGGCAAGCCCTTCCTCTTCACGACGGTGCGCACGAAGGGCGTGGGCGAGCGCACGGTGATCGCCGGGCTGATGGGCGCCGAGCACGTCGTCTACTTCAAGCGCGTGAACGGCCACGTGCAGCTCATCGCGAAGAACCTGCGCTTCCGCGCGCGTCCCGGCACGCCCACCGAGCGCGCCGTGGAGGACAGCTTCTCCGACAGCCTCCTCGCGTATGCGCCGATCGCGAGCCAGCCGAACCCCGAGGACCAGGGCGTGCTGGTCGAGGCGAACGCGCTCCTGCTGAACGACATCCCGGGCGCCTCGACGATGCTCGAGCAGGCCTTCCACATCCCGTACGCGCTCGACGGCCGCAACTCGAGCCTGGTGAGGACCGACGCGGACGCCGAGGAGACCGGGTTCGACGTCTCGCTCGCATTCTCCGTGTCGAAGATGCCGGCCCCGGGCCCGGATTCGAACGCGCGCCCGCCGCTCGACACGCCGGATCCGCGCAGCCTCTTCCTCGGCTACCGGTACAACTTCGCGAAGCTTCCCCCGCCGATGCACCCGCGCGTCGCCGACGAGCGCGTGGGCTACTTCACCACCAGCTTCACCGATTTCTCCGACGACCTGAGGCCGGACCCGAAGGTCTACTACATCAACCGCTGGCGGCTCGAGAAGAAGGACCCGAACGCCGCGCTCTCGGAGCCGGTGAAGCCGATCGTCTACTGGATCGACAGGAACATCCCGGAGAAATACCGCAAGCCGATCGAGGAAGGCGTGCTCGAGTGGAACAAGGCGTTCGAGCGCATCGGCTTCAAGGACGCGATCCAGGTGAAGGTCGAGCCGGACGACGCGAATTTCGAGACCGCGGACATGGAGCACGCGACGATCCGCTGGTATCTCTCGTCCGACGGCGGTCCCGCCATCGGCCCGAGCCAGGTCGACCCGCGCACCGGCGAGATCCTCGACGCCGACATCGTCTTCACCGACGCGTTCACGCGCAGCAGCCGCCGCTTCGTGGTGGAGGACATCGCGCACAAGACCTCCGGTGCCGCGGCGCTTCCGTCGATGTCGCTCGGCGGCGAGGGCGACGCGGAGGATTGGAACTATGGCCAGCAGGCCGAGCAGGAGGCGGACTTCGCCCTCGACATCCTCGAGGCGCGCGGCGAGCTCGATCCCGCGAGTCCCCAGGCGCAGAAGTTCGTCGACGACTACGTGCGCCAGGTGATCGCGCACGAGGTGGGGCATACGCTCGGACTGCGCCACAACTTCCGCGCCTCCACCGCGTACACGCCCGCGGAGCTCGCCGATCCCGACTTCACGAAGAGGAACGGCGTCACCGCGTCGGTCATGGACTATGCGCCGTTCAACATCGCGGTGAAGGGTGAGGTCCAGGCCGACTACGTGAACCCGGGCCTCGGCCCGTACGACTACTGGGCCATCGAGTACGGCTACAAGCCGCTCGATCCCACGCACGAGAAGGAGGAGCTCGCGAAGATCGCCGCGCGCGGCTCGAAGGAGCCGTGGCTCGCCTACGGCACCGACGAGGACGCGGCGGTGGGCGCCTCGCCGCAGGGCATGGATCCGACGGTGAACGTCTGGGACCTCTCGAGCAGCCCGCTCGACTACTACCAGAAGCGCCTCGAGCTCTCGCGTGAGCTCTGGACGCGCCTCGAGTCGAAGGTGCTCGAGCCGGGCGAGACGTACGACAGCCTGCGCCGCAGCTTCCTCGCGGGCTTCGACCAGCTCGCGCGCGGCCTCGTGCCGGCGACCAAGTACATCGGCGGCATCGTGCAGGTGCGCGACCGCGCGGGAAGCGGCCGCCTGCCGTACACGCCGGTGCCGGCCGAGGAGCAGCGCAAGGCGCTCAAGATCATCTCGGACGGCATGTTCTCGGTGGACAGCTTCAAGTTCAAGCCGCAGTTCCTGGCGAGCCTGCCCTACAGCCGCCTCGACTACTACGACGCGATGGCCGAGGGCGCGAACGTGACCAGCCAGCCGATGATCAGCCTGCCGGAGACCGTGCTCTCGATGCAGCGCAAGGTGCTCGACCAGGTGATGAGCGGCCCGGTGGCCGAGCGCCTCATCGAGTCGAGGGAGCTGGTGCCCGATCCGAAGCAGGCGTTCACGCTCTCGGAGCTCTACGACACGCTGCAGGCCGCGATCTGGAGCGAGCTCAAGACCGGGCGCGAGATCACCGCGATGCGTCGCAACCTGCAGCGCGAGCACCTGCGGCGCATGGTGGACATGCTGCTCCATCCGTCGAACGACATGCCGGCCGACGCGCGCAGCCTGATGCGCGTGGAGGCGCAGCAGCTCGCGGCCGAGATCCGCAAGGCGAAGAACAAGCATGGATTCTCCAAGGAGACGCGCGCCCACCTCGCCGAGAGCCTCGATACGCTCGAGCAGGCGCTCAAGGCGCCGCTGATGCGCACCGCCGCGTAGCGCGCGCACCTCGTCCGAAAGCCCCGCGAACGCGGGGCTTTTTTTGTTCCTGCTCGCCGGCGTCGAGCGGTCGTTCCGAAGTCCGTCCCAATGCTGTTCCCGCTGCCCATTGTCGGTTTACGGCACAATATTTACTTGGTGACCCGACGCCGCACCCCTTCCGAGGAACTGACCTTCAGGCCGGTCGACAACGCCCGCCTCGCGGCGCTGTGCGGCCCGCTCGATGCGAACCTGCGGCAGATCGAGACGGCGCTGGACGTGAGCATCTCGCACCGCGGCGAGCGCTTCACCGTGAGCGGCCCGAAGGACAAGGCCGCGCAGGCCGCGCAGGCGCTGCGGCGCTTTTACGACGCGGCCGCGCGCGACCTCAGCGTGGAGGACATCCAGCTCGGGCTGGTGGAGATCGCGCATCCCAGGTCGCCGAGGGAGAAGGAATCGCCGCCGCTCAGCATTCCGCGGCGCAGCGAGCTCACCGCGCGCACCCCGCGGCAGGCCGAGTACCTGCAGAGCATGCGCAACTGCGACATCACGTTCTGCGTGGGGCCCGCGGGCACGGGCAAGACGTTCCTCGCCGTCGCGGCCGCGGTCGACGCGCTGGAGCGCGACGCGGTGAAGCGCATCGTGCTCACCCGGCCGGCCGTCGAGGCGGGCGAGAAGCTCGGGTTCCTGCCCGGCGACCTCGCCGCGAAGGTCGATCCCTACCTGCGCCCGCTCTACGACGCGCTCTACGACCTGATGGGCTACGACAAGGTGAACCGCAGCTTCGAGCGCGGCGCGATCGAGATCGCGCCGCTCGCCTTCATGCGCGGGCGCACCCTGAACCACGCGTTCGTGATCCTCGACGAGGCGCAGAACACGACGCCCGAGCAGATGAAGATGTTCCTCACCCGCATCGGCTTCGGCTCGAAGGCGGTCGTGACGGGCGACGTGACGCAGATCGACCTCGCCAAGGGCCAGGCCTCGGGACTCGTCGACGCGCGGGAGGTGCTCTCGGGCGTGCGCGGCATCGCGATGGTGCAGTTCCGGTCGGAGGACGTCGTGCGCCATCCGCTCGTGCAGGCGATCGTGGATGCGTACGACCGACGCGCGGCGAAGAAGGCGTGATTACCGCGCCATTCCCGCAGGTTTCCACGCCATTCCCGCGCAGACGGGATTCCATGCTCACCATCCAGCGCGCCTCGCGGGCTTCCCACATTCCCTCGGACCGGCGGCTGCGCGCCTGGGCGCGCGCCGTGCTTCCGGGCAGGTCCGAGGTCACCGTGCGCTACGTCGCGGGCGCCGAGGCGCGCCGCCTCAACCGCGAGTTCCGCGGCAAGGACTACGCGACGAACGTGCTGAGCTTTCCCTACGGCGGCCGGCGCGGCGCCGTCGCCGGCGACGTCGTGATCTGCGCGCCGGTCGTGGCGCGCGAGGCGCGCGAGCAAGGCAAGAGCCTGGTGGCGCACCATGCGCACCTGCTGGTGCACGGCCTGCTCCACCTGCGCGGATACGACCACGAGCGCGGGCCGGACGCGCGCCGCATGGAGCGGCGCGAGCGCCGGGTGCTCGCGCAATTCGGCTTTCCCGATCCGTATTAAAGTATTGCGGTCGCGAACGCGCATCGATCCGCACCCATGAACGAGTCCACCAAGCCGAGCCTGCTCGAGCGGCTGTCGTCGCTCCTGCTGCGCGAGCCGGAGGACCGCGAGCAGCTGATCGAGCTGCTGCACCACGCCTTCGAGAGGAAGCTCCTCGACGCCGAGGCGCTCTCCATGATCGAGGGCGTGCTGCAGGTGTCCGAGACGCAGGTGCGCGACGTGATGATCCCGCGCTCGCAGATGGACATGATCGACGTGGGCGACAGCCCCGCGAACTTCATCCCGTTCGTGATCGAGACCGCGCACTCGCGCTTCCCGGTGTTCGAGGACAACCGCGACAACGTGATCGGCATCCTGCTCGCGAAGGACCTGCTGCGCTTCTACGCCGAGGAGGAGTTCAACGTGCGCGACATGCTGCGTCCGGCGGTGTTCGTGCCGGAGGCCAAGCGCCTCAACGTGCTCCTCAAGGAGTTCCGCGCCAACCGCAACCACATCGCGATCGTGGTCGACGAGTACGGCGGCGTGTCGGGCCTGGTGACGATCGAGGACGTGATCGAGCAGATCGTCGGCGACATCGAGGACGAGTACGACTTCGACGAGACCGAGGACAACATCCTCGTCGACCGCAGCGGCCGCTACCGCGTGAAGGCCGTCACCGAGATCGGCGACTTCAACGAGCGCTTCGGCACGCACTTCTCCGACGAGGACTACGACACCGTCGGCGGCCTCGTCGTGGGCCGCTTCGGACGGCTTCCCAAGCGCGGCGAATCGATCAACATCGAGGGATTCAACTTCCAGGTGCTGCGCGCCGACAGCCGCAAGGTGCATTCGCTCCTCGTCGAGAAGCCCAAGGAGCCGCAGCAGTGACGAGCGCTTCCGCGGCGTCGCCGGCGAGGCCGGCGGCGCGCGTCGTCGCGCTCGGCCTCATCCTCCCGCTCGCCGCCGGCGCCTCGTCCGTGTTCGCCTTCGCGCCGTTCTACGCGTGGCCGGTGGAGATCCTCGCGCTCGCGGTCCTCTTCGCCGTGTGGAGCGCGGCCGGCTCGGCGCGCCAGGCGTGGCTTTCGGGATACGCGTTCGGCCTGGGATGCTTCCTCGCCGGAGTGTCCTGGATCTTCGTGAGCCTGTACGAGTTCGGCGCGATGCCGGCGATCCTCGCGGCGATCGCGACCTTCGCCTTCTGCGCGTACCTCGCGCTCTTCCCCGCGTTCGCAGGCTGGATCGCGGCGCGCCTGGGCGCTGCCTCGCCCGCGCGGCGCATCGCGCTCGCCGCTCCCTCCTTCGTGGCGCTCGAGTGGCTGCGCGGCACGCTCTTCACCGGATTCCCGTGGCTCGGCGTCGGCACGTCGCAGGCGCCGGCGAGCCCGCTCGCGGGCTTCGCGCCCTGGCTCGGCGCGTACGGCGTCTCGCTCGCCGTGTGCGCAGCCGCCTCGCTCCTCGCCGCGCTCGCGCTGGCCCGTGGGCGCGCGCGCGTGCGCTTCCCGCTCGCGATCGCGCTCGCCGTCCTTTTCCTCGCGGGCGGCCTCGCGCGGCTGCCCGAGTGGACCGGGCCCGCCGGTGCGCCGGTGCGCATCGCGCTCCTGCAGGGAAACGTCGCACAGGAGATCAAGTGGCTCGAGGAGCGGCGCACGCGCACCTTGCTCGAATACCGGCGCATGATCCTCGCCGCGCCGGCGCGCGTCGTGATCGTCCCGGAGACCGCGCTGCCGGCCTTCCTCGACCAGCTTCCTCCCGATTACATGCAGGGCATCCTCGCGCAGGCGCGGAGCAGCGGAAAGGACATCCTGCTCGGCACCGTCGAGAGGATCGTGCGCGACGGGTCCTACGACTACTACAACAGCCTGGTGCGCATCACCGGCGATCCGCGCGAGTCGTATCGCAAGCGCCACCTCGTTCCCTTCGGCGAGTTCGTCCCGCCGGGCTTCGCCTGGGCGCTGCACATCCTGCACATCCCGATGAGCGACTTCTCGCGCGGGACGAGCACCCAGGCGCCGCTCGAGGCGGGCGGCGTGCGCTTCGGCGTGGCGATCTGCTACGAGGACATGTTCGGCGAGGAATTGATCGACCAGCTTCCGGCAGCGCAGGTGCTCGTGAACGTGAGCGACGACACCTGGTTCGGGCATTCGCTGGAGCCCGAGCAGCACCTGCAGGCCTCGCAGATGCGTGCGCTCGAGACCGGGCGCTGGATGGTCCGTGCCACGAACACGGGCGTCACCGCGGCGGTCGACGAGCGCGGGCGCGTGGTCTCGCGGCTTCCCGGCTTCACGCAGGGGACGCTCCTCGCGGACGTCGTGCCGCGCAACGGAATGACGCCGTACGCGAGGACCGGCAACCTTCCGACGCTCGCGATCGTGGCGGCGGGGCTCTTCGTCCTGCGTCGCCGGCGCGTGGGTGACTGAGGCGGGCATGGCCGAGCCGGTCTGCATCGCGATTCCGGCCTACTCGGAGCGCTACTTCCCGGAGGCGTTCGCGAGCGCGCTCGCGCAGCGCTACGCGCCGCTCGAGATCCTCGTCTGCGACGATTCGCCCGGCACGGCCATCGAGGCGACGGTGCGCGCCGCCTCCGATCCGAGGGTGCGATACGTCCGCAATCCGGGAACGCTCGGGTTCGCGGGCAACTTCACGAAGTGCTTCCGCGAGGCGCGCGCCGACCTCCTCAAGTTCCTGAACGACGACGACCGGCTCCTGCCCGCATGCGTCGAATCGCTCGCGTCCGTGCTCGAGGCGAACCCGGGCGTGCGCCTCGCGACGAGTCGCCGGCGCGTGATCGGCGCGCAGGGAGAAGCGCTCGCCGACGTTCCGGCCACCTCGCCGGTTTCGCTCCTCTCCGCGCTCGTCTTCGGGCGCGAGCTCGGCGACCTCGCGCTCGTGAACAGCATGAACGTGATCGGCGAGCCGACCACGGTGATGTTCCGGCGCTCGCACCTTCCCATCGAGGACGACTCCGTGTTCCGCTGGGGCGGCCACGAATACCATTGCCTCGCCGACATGAGCATCTGGCTGCGGCTGCTCTCTTCCGGCCTCGCGTACTACTGCGCGAGCCCGTTGAGCGAGTACCGCAGGCACGAGGGGCAGGAGCAGCGGCGGCCCGGCGCGCGTCTCGAATGCACCGTCGAAAGGCTGTGGATCGTGCGCGAGGCGCGCCGCGCCGGATTCCTCGCCGCGGAGGGCGCATGGCGCCGCGCGCTCGAGGCGATCCTCGCCCCGGTCGAGGCCGCGATCGCTTCGGCGGCGATCGATCCGCAGGCGCGCGCCCCATTGACGCGGTTCGCCGACGAGGTGCGAGCGCAGATCGCGGCCGCGGGAGGCGAGTCGCCTCGCCTATAATCGAGGCTTTTCCGCGCCGCCCCCGATGCTCACCTTCCAGCAACTGGTCCTGCGTCTCCAGGAGTACTGGGACCGTCGCGGCTGCGCGATCCTGCAGCCCTACGACATGGAGGTCGGCGCGGGCACCTCGCATACCGCCACGTTCCTGCGCTCGCTGGGTCCCGAGCCGTGGCGCGCCGCATACGTGCAGCCTTCGCGGCGCCCGAAGGACGGACGCTACGGCGAGAACCCGAACCGGCTGCAGCATTACTACCAGTTCCAGGTGGTGCTGAAGCCCTCGCCGCCCGACATCCTCGACCTCTACCTCGGCTCGCTTTCCGCGGTCGGCTTCGACCTCTCGAAGAACGACGTGCGTTTCGTCGAGGACGACTGGGAGAACCCGACGCTCGGCGCGTGGGGACTGGGCTGGGAAGTGTGGATGAACGGCATGGAGATCACGCAGTTCACCTATTTCCAGCAGGTGGGCGGGCTCGACTGCAAGCCGATCACCGGCGAGATCACCTACGGCCTCGAGCGCCTCGCGATGTACCTGCAGGGCGTGGAGAACGTCTTCGACCTGGTGTGGACCGAGTGGCGGGAGAACGGAGCGACGAAGCGCCTCACCTACCGCGACGTGTACCACCAGAACGAGGTCGAGCAGTCGGCGTACAACTTCGAGCATTCCGACGCCGCGGCGCTCTTCCGCCACTTCGCCGACCACGAGGCGCTCGCGAAGTCGCTCATCGAGGCCGAGCTCGCGCTTCCCGCCTACGAGCAGGTGCTCAAGGCCGCTCACGCGTTCAACCTGCTCGATGCGCGCGGCGCGATCTCGGTCACCGAGCGCGCGAACTACATCAAGCGGATCGCCGCGCTCGCGAGATCCGTCGCCCAGAGCTACTACGAATCGCGCGCGCGGCTCGGGTTCCCGATGTCGGACGAGGCGAGGGCCGCGTGAGCACGCCGCTGCTGGTCGAGCTCTTCTGCGAGGAGCTTCCGCCCAAGGCGCTGCGCCGCTTGGGCGAGGCGTTCGCGCAAGGCATCGCCGACGGCCTCGCTTCGCGCGGCCTGCTCGAGGCTTCTTCGTCCGTGCAGGCCTTCGCGACCCCGCGCCGGCTCGCCGCGCTGGTTCTCGACGTGCGCGACGTCGGGCCGGACAGCGCGTTCGAGGAGAAGCTGATGCCCGCGTCCGTGGGCCTCGACGCCGGGGGCGGCGCCACGCCCGCGCTGCAAAGGAAGCTCGCCGCGAAGCGGCTTTCGCACGTGCCGGTGGGCGAGCTCCATCGGGTGAACGACGGCAAGGCCGACCAGCTCGTCTATCGCGGCATCACCAAGGGCCAGGCGCTGCGATCGGCGCTCCAGGATGCCCTCCACGACACGATCCGGGCGCTTCCGATTCCCAAGGTCATGAGCTACCAGCTCGCCGATGGCGAGACGCAGCACTTTGCGCGTCCGGCGCACGGGCTGGTCGCCCTGCACGGCCATGCGGTGGTGGAAGTGGACGCTCTCGGACTGAAAGCCGGCCGTACGACTCATGGCCACCGCTTCCAGGGCGCGCGCGACCTGAGCCTCGCCCGCGCCGACGAGTACGCGCAGCGCCTGAGCTCCGAAGGCGGGGTCGTAGCGTCGTTCGATGCGCGGCGCGACGAGATCCGCCGCCAGCTCGCGACCGCCGCCGAATCGCTCGGCGCGAGCCTCGGGCCCGCGCGAGGCTACGAGGCGCTCCTCGAGGAGGTGACCGCGCTCGTGGAGATGCCGACGGTGTACGCGGGAAGCTTCGAGGAGGAATTCCTCGCGGTGCCGCCCGAGTGCCTCGTGCTCACGATGCGCCAGAACCAGAAGTACTTCCCGCTCTTCGAAGGCTCCGGGCGGCTCACCAACCGCTTCCTCATCGTGAGCAACATGCGGCTCGCCGATCCCTCGAACATCGTGCAGGGCAACGAGCGCGTCGTGCGCCCGCGGCTCGCCGACGCGCGCTTCTTCTTCGACACCGACCGCAAGGTGCCGCTCGCCGAGCGCGTCCCGCAGCTCGCGACGATCGTCTACCACGGGAAGCTCGGCACGCAGCTCGAGCGGGTGGAGCGGCTGCGGCGGCTGGCGGCGCGGGTCGCGGCGATGCTGCCGCGCGGCGAGATGGGCCGCCCCTACGCCGACCGCGCCGCGCTCCTCGCGAAGGCGGACCTCGTGACTCTCATGGTGGGCGAGTTCCCGGAGCTGCAGGGCGTGATGGGCAAGTACTATGCCGAGGCCGAGGGCGAAGAGCCGAGCGTGGTGCGCGCGATCGAGCAGCACTACTGGCCGCGCTTCTCCGGCGACGAGCTTCCGGTGGGCGACGTGAGCATCGCGCTCGCGCTCGCCGACAAGCTGGAGACGCTGGTGGGCATCTGGGGCGTGGGACAGCAGCCCACCGGCGACAAGGACCCCTTCGGCTTGCGCCGCGCGGCGCTCGGGGTGCTGCGCATCCTCTCCGAGAAGCCCGAGGCGTTCGCGCTCGACCTCGGGCGCCTCCTCGCCGAGGCCGTGGGCGGCTTCCCGCCCGGCAAGCTCGCCCCGCAGACCGCGGGCGAGGTGCACGCGTTCATGCTCGATCGCCTGCGCTCGATGCTGCGCGAGAAGGGCTACGACGCGAACGAGATCGAGGCGGTGCTCGCCGACGACCCCACGAGCATCCATCGCGTATGGACGCGCATCGAGGCGGTGAAGGCCTTCCGCTCGATGCCCGAGGCCGACTCGCTCGCGAGCGCGAACAAGCGCATCCGCAACATCCTGCGCAAGTCCGGCATGGCCGAGCGCGTCGAGCCGTCGCTGCTCGCCGAGGACGAGGAGAAGCGCCTGCACGCCTCGATCGAATCGCTCGCGCCGCGCGTGGCCGAGCGGCTCGAGCGCCAGGACTTCGCCGGCGCGCTCAAGGACCTCGCCGGCATCCGCGACACGGTGGACGCCTTCTTCGACAAGGTGCTGGTGAACGCCGAGGACGAGAAGCTGCGCCGCAACCGGCTCGCGCTCCTCACGCGGCTCGCCGCGCTCATGAACCGCGTCGCGGACATTTCGAAGCTCGCGGCCTGATGAAGCTCGCGATCCTCGACCGCGACGGCGTCGTCAACTTCGACAGCGACCTCTACGTCAAGTCGCCGGCGGAATGGCGCCCGATCCCCGGGTCGATCGAGGCGATCGCGCGCCTCAACCAGGGCGGCTATCGCGTCGCGATCGCGAGCAACCAGTCGGGCATCGGCCGCGGCTACTTCGACATGGCGACGCTCAACGCGATCAACGACAAGATGATGGAGATGGTGTTCCGCCACGGCGGCCGCATCGACGCCATCTTCTTCTGCCCGCACACGCCGGAGGAAGGCTGCAGCTGCCGCAAGCCGCGCACCGGCATGCTCGAGGAGATCGCGGCGCGCTTCCACACCGACCTCAAGGGCGTGCCCTGCATCGGCGACATGCTGAAGGACCTGGCGGCGGCGGAGGCGGTGGGCGCGCAGCCGATCCTCGTGCTGACGGGCAAGGGCCGCAAGACGCGCGACGAAGGAGGCATCCCGCGCCGCACGCTGGTCTTCGAGGACCTCGCCGAGGCATCGCGCCACCTCGTCGCGCACGCATGACCACGCTTCGCTCGGCGCTCTTCCTCGCCGGAGCGCTCGTGCTCACGTCGATCTACGGCGTGCTGGTGCCGGCGAGCCGCATCCTCGGGCGGCGCTGGCCTTTCGTCTTCGCGCGCTCGTACGCGCGCGCGATGCTCGCCTGGATCGAGGCGAGCCTCGGCATCCGCTACGAGGTGAGCGGCTGGGAGAACGTGCCGCGCGGCCCGGTGGTCCTGATGGCCAAGCACCAGTCCGCCTGGGAGACGATCTTCCTCGAGGCGCGCTTCCCCGACCAGTGCTGGATCGTAAAGCGCGAGCTCCTGTGGCTTCCCTTCGTCGGCTGGGGCCTGTGGGCGGTGCGCTGCATCGCCATCGACCGCTCGAGCGGCGTGGCGGCGCGCGAGCAGGTGGTCGAGCAGGGCGCGCAGCGCCTGAAGGAAGGACACTGGGTGACGATCTTCCCGGAGGGCACGCGCGTCGCGCCCGGCAGGCGCGGGCGCTACGGGATCGGAGGCGCGCTGCTCGCGACGCGGACCGGGACGCCTGTGCTTCCCGTGGCGCACAATGCCGGGGAGCTCTGGCCGCGCTACGCCTTCCGCAAGCGGGCCGGGTGCGTGCGAGTCGTGATCGGCCCGCCCATCCGCACCGGCGGCCGCGACGCGGTGAGCGTGAACAACGAAGTGCAGGAGTGGATCGAAGGCGAGATGCGGCGGATCTCCGGGAAGCCAGATGGCCACGCGTGAGCTCGTCTCGCGCGATGCGCGCCGGCTCGCGCTTGGCGCCGACGTCGTCGAGTACGTGCTGGTGCGCCGTCACGGGCGGCGCGGCGTCGGGCTCAAGGTGGACGAGAAGGGCCTTACCGTGAGCGCTCCCGCGTCGATGCCGGTCCCGCGGATCGAGGCGCTGGTGCGCGAGAGCCAACGCTGGGTGCTGCGCAAGGTGGCCGAATGGAGCGCGCGCCGGGTGCCGCGCGTGTCCTGGCACGACGGAGCGTCGCTTCCCTTCCTCGGCACCGACCTCGTCCTGCGCGTGGGCGACGGGGCGCGCGCGGCGGCGCGGCACGAAGGCGGCGAGCTGCGCGTCGTCGTGCGCGAGGCGCACGAGCGGGAGGTGCGCCGCGTCGTCGTGGGCTGGTACAAGGGCCGCGCGCGCGAGCACCTGCACGGGCGCCTGGGCGAGCTCGCATCCCGCGCGGGGCTCGCCGCGCCGCGGTTCTTCCTTTCCTCGGCGCTCTCGCGCTGGGGAAGCTGCAACTCCCGGCGCGAGATCCGCCTCGCCTGGCGCCTGGTCAAGGCGCCCCCCGCGCTGGTGGACTACGTCATCTGCCACGAGCTCGCGCACCTCAGGCACATGAACCATTCGGCCGCGTTCTGGGCCGAGGTGGAGCGCCAGTGCCCCGACTACCAGCGCCTGCGTGCGGCGCTCTTCGCGACCGACCACCTCTATCGCGCGTTCTGAGCGCCCTTCAAGGAGAAGCGCCCATGCGAATCCTGCACACCATGATCCGCGTCGGAGACCTCGACCGATCCATCCGCTTCTACACCGGCGTGCTGGGAATGAAGGAGCTCCGGCGCAAGGACTACCCGGAAGGCCGCTTCACGCTCGCCTTCGTGGGCTACGGCGACGAGAGCGAAGCGGCGGTCCTCGAGCTCACCCACAACTGGGACACGAAGTCCTACGACCTGGGCAACGGCTTCGGCCACGTGGCGGTCGCGGTCCCCGACGCCTACAAGGCCTGCGAAGCGGTGAAGGCGCAGGGCGGCAAGGTGACGCGCGAAGCGGGCCCGATGAAGTTCGGCGGCAGCGTGATCGCCTTCGTCGAGGACCCCGACGGCTACAAGATCGAGTTCATCCAGCGCGCCTGAGGAACGCTCAGGTGAAGGCGACCAGCTCCTCGTCGCCCTGCTGCTCGCGCTCGAACTTGAGGAAGTCGTAGTAGCCGCAGCGCGTGCTGTCCGGATACTTGCGGCACACGCCCGGACGCGACTCGTAGACGGTGCAGCGGCGCTTCTCCTGGTCGAGGAACATGCACGCCGAGTCGAAGACCTTGTCCTTGCGATGGCGCAGCATCCGGATCTTTCCCTTCGCGTCCGGCTTGGTGAACCGCTCCTCCGCGACGCCATACGGCAGGCCGAAGCGGCGCGCGAGGCGCTCGATGTCGCGCTTCGTCACTTCGATCTCGCTGTAGGTGCAGCAGAACGCGGGGCATTTGTCGCAGCGGTACTGCACACGGACGGGAACGGGAAAGGGCTTGGTTTTCTTCATCGGGTTCGCGCGGGAAGGAAGCGAACGATTCTACTGGGTCGCGGGCTACGACACGAGGCCTCGACGAGCGTTCAATCGACCGGACCCGTCCCGCGCGCGGCGTCGGCGAGCGCGACGAACTCGGCGACCGAAAGCGTCTCTCCCCGGCGGCCGGGGTCGATTCCCGCGGTCGCATAGGCGCCTTCACGGACGAGCGCCCGCGCGGCGTTGCGCAGGGTCTTGCGCCGTTGCGAGAAGGCCGCGGCGACGATCCAGCGGAAGAGCTTCTCGTCGCCGGCGCGCGGCCGATTCGCGCCGAGGGGGCGCATGCGGACGAGCGCGGAATCGACCTTCGGCGGCGGCGTGAAGGCGCCGGGCGGGACGTGGAGCACGTCCGCCAAGGCGAAGCGCGCCTGGAGCATCACCGAGAGCCGCCCGTACTCGGGCGTCCCCGGAGCGGCCACCATGCGCTCGACGACTTCCTTCTGGAGGAGGAACGTGCAGTCGCGGATGCGCTCGGCCCGCTCCTCGATGCGGAAGAGGATGGGCGTGGAGACGTTGTACGGAAGGTTGCCCACTACCCGCAAGGGCGCGGGCAGCGTCGCGAGGTCGAATTCGAGGACGTCGCCTTCGTGCACCACGACCTGCTCCGGGGCATAGCGCGCACGCAGCGCGGCGGCGAGGTCGCGGTCGACCTCGACCACGTGCAGCGGCCGGACCACGGCGGCGAGCTCGGCGGTGAGGAGACCGGTGCCCGGGCCGATCTCGAGCATCGCCTCGCCCGCGTGCGGCGCGATCGCCGCGACGATGCGCCCGAGATAGTGGCGGTCGGTGAGGAAGTGCTGCCCGAAGCGCTTGCGCGGGCGCGGAAGCACGGGGACGGTCCTCAGCGGGAGCGCCGCGCCATCTCGAAGGCGAGCTCGATCGCCTGCTCGAGGCTGCCCGGGTCGATCTCGCCGCGTCCCGCGAGGTCGAGCGCCGTGCCGTGGTCCACCGAGGTGCGGATGACGGGAAGGCCGAGCGTCACGTTCACGGCGCGGCCGAAGGCCGCGTGCTTGAGGACCGGCAGCCCCTGGTCGTGGTACATCGCGAGCGCCGCGTCGGCGCCCTCGAGCATGCGCGGCGTGAACATCGTGTCGGCGGGAAAGGGGCCCGAGACACGAAGGCCCTCATGCGCGAGCTCCGCGATCACCGGCGCGATCGTCTCGATCTCCTCGCGCCCGAGGTAGCCCGATTCGCCGGCGTGCGGGTTGAGCCCCGCCACCAGGATGCGCGGGGAAGCGACGCCGAAGCGCCGCCGCAGGTCCGCGTCGAGGATGCGCAGCACCGAGCGCAGCAGCGGGCGGGTGACGGCGGCGGGAACCTGCGCGAGCGGGAGGTGCGTCGTCGCGAGCGCGACGCGCAGGCCGCCGCCGGCGAGCAGCATCACCACCTGCGGTGTACGCGTGCGTTCCGCGAGGTACTCGGTATGCCCGGTGAACGCAATGCCGGCGTCGTTGAGCACGCTCTTCTGCACCGGCGCGGTGACCATGGCCGCGAGCTCGCCGCGGGTGCATCCCTCGAGCGCGCGGTCGAGCAGCGCCAGCACGTGCCTCGCATTCGCGGGATCGAGGCGGCCCGCGACGACCGGCTTCGCGACGGGGATCGAAAGCAGGGACACGGGCGGCGCGCGATCGGGA
>DATIZV010000273.1:0-2891 GCA_035516915.1 Usitatibacter sp.
CTGGAGCGGGACGCGAAGTCGTGCTCGACATCGGGGGAAAGCACGGCCCCATGTCCGGGGAGCCGCTGCATGCGAAGGCGGTCGTCCTCGCATGCCGCGAGGCCGCGAGCCAGCGCGGTTTCGGCGAGCTTCACGACGAGCTGGGGCCCTGCGCCGCGGTTCGAGTGCGGGGCGTCGATGTCGTGCTCAACAGCATCCGCCAGCAGGTGTTCTCGCCCGACTGCTTCACGGAGCTCGGCATCGATCCGGCCTCCAAGCGCTTCGTGGTGGTGAAGTCCACCCAGCACTTCCGCGCGCACTTCGACGCCATCGCAGGCGCGACCGTCTATTGCGACGCGCCGGGAGCGCTCAACGCGAACCTCGCGGCGCTTCCCTATCGCAACCTGCACCGGCCCATGTGGCCCCTCGACCAGACCGAGCTAGGCGCCCTTGCGCCGGCGCTTCCTCCACGTTGACGGCGGTTTCCCGAACACGCGCTTGAACGCGGCCGAGAAGGCGCCCGCCGATTCATAGCCCGCGTCGTGCGCGATGGATTCGATCGATCGCGGTGTCGTGAGGAGGAACTCCGCCGCCATCTGCAATCGCCAGCGCGTGAGGAACCCGAAGATGGGCTCGCCCATCACTTCGCTGAAGCGTTCGGCGAGCGCGCTTCGCGACAGTCCCACCTGGCGGCCGAGCTTTTCCACGGTCCACGCTTCGGAGGGGCGCCCGTGCACGAGCGCCAGCGCGCGTCCCACGTAGCGGTCGGCCAATCCCGCGAGCCATCCCTTGCCGCCGGGAGAAAGGCGCTCCACGTAGCGCGACATCGCTTCCACGAGCACGAGCTCGGCGAGGCTTGCGCGTTGCGCGCCCGCGCCCACGGCTGGGGCGTCGCTCGCGGACAGCGTGAGACCGAGGGCATCGGTGAGCGAATCGAGCGCCTTCGCGTTGCCGAGATCGACCCGCATCACCCGGGGGAGCGCATCGATGTAGGGCTCGGACAGGTGGCGCTCGAGCGTGGCCGACAGGACGATCCACCGCGTGGCATCGCCGCCGCCGCCGAGCGAGATGGGCACGGGCTCGCCGGCGACCGGCGCCTTCGCGAGCGAAGAGAGCGCCTTGGCCGGCGCATCGAGCGGATGGCCGACGAGGTGCGCGTCCCCATGCGTGAGCAACGCGATCTCGCCGGCTTTCAGCGTGACGGCATCGGCGCCGGCGAGCTTGAGCTCGAGCGCTCCTTCGAGGACCAGGTGCGCGCGCAGGAGCGACGGGCTCGCGGCGACGGAGACGCACCACGGCGCGCGTCCCGTGGCATCCAGCGTGACGCTGGCCGAAAATCTTGCGAGTCGCAGGACTTCGGAGAGCGCGTCCAAGCTAGTGGAAGTGCGCCGCTTGCGTGTCCGCTTCCTCGGGGAGCTCGGCGTGGACGATCTCGCCCTCGGCGTTGGCGAAGAGCGGCGCGCCGCAATCCTCGCAGTACTCGGGCGTGAAGGTGCCCGAGAGTTTCTTCACGTCGGTGACGCCGCAGTCGGCGAGCTGCGCTAGCACTTCGTCCAGCGGGCCGGGGCGCGCGTTCTCGTCCTCGCGCCCGTAGAGCGGCCACACCACGCCGTGCGCGACCTCGGATTCGCCGCGGCGCATGAATGACACGCGATACTCGTCCACGCGCTCTTCGCCGAAGCCTGCCACCACGGTGGAGATCTCCGCGGCCTTGGTCTTGAGCGCGTTCTCGAGGAACGCCACGGCGGCGCGGATGCCGAAGGGGCGCACGCGCCGGTCCGACTCGCGGCAGTTCACGTAGTACGCGTCGGGCAGCAGGCACTCGTAGACGCAGCCGGGCAGGAGCTTGGAGATCGTGGGGCGCGCCTGCGCGATCCATTGCTCGAGGCTGCCGGCGCGGCCCGCGTGCCCCGAGGCATCTTCCTGCCAGCGAAAGAGCGGCTGATCGCGCGGCGCCGCCACGCACGCGACGACGAACCGCGTGTCGGCGAGCAGGTTCGCGGTCTCCGGAAGGCGCGCGAACTCCAGGCGCGGCGCGTCGCCCGCGATCGCGGCATCCGCGAGCCGCCGGGTGAGCCGGCGAAGCTCGGAGAAATGGCGCGGCAACTGGTCGATCGAGTAGAGGTACGGCACCACCGTCACTCGCGCACCGCCGGCGAGGACGTGGCCTTGCAGCTGCACGCGCAGGATGTCGGCTTCCTCGCGCGGGATCACGCCCGAGGGGATCGCGTACTTGGACCACGCGACGATGGGTGCCGCCACGAGCAGCGCCTGCCACGCCTGGTCGCCCTGCATCGCGACCAGCGACTCGCTCTCGTTCTCCACCAGCTCGACCAGCGTGTCGTAGGCGCCGAGGTTCGTCTGGTAGAGGTGGTCGAGCGCGCCGTCGATCGGCGCGTCATTGCCGTTTTCCAGCAGCTTCGCCACGAGGGCGGACATGCCCTGCTCCCAGAAGCGGTCCTCCGTGAGGCTTCCGGAAGCATTGAGGCCATTGGCGAGCGCGATGAGGCGCTCGGCTTCGCGCGTGAGGCGCGGCGGGGACTTCGCACGGGTACGGGGCATCCCGCATTTTATCGCTACAATCGACCGCATGTTTGCCCCCGCGATCGCGTTCATCGACCTGGAGACCACCGGGACGGCCGCGACGCGCGACCGCATCACCGAGATCGGCATCGTGCGGGTGGCCGACGGCGAATTCGCGGACGAGTGGTCCACGCTGGTGAACCCGGAGTGCAGCATTCCCGAGGACATCCGCATCCTCACGGGCATCACCAACGAGATGGTGCGCGACGCTCCCACGTTCGCCGAGATACGCCGCGAGGTGTTCGAGCGCCTCGACGGCCACGTCTTCGTGGCGCACAACGCACGCTTCGACTACGGGTTCCTCAAGCAGGAGTTCCGGCGCGTCGAGA
>DATIZV010000274.1:0-11137 GCA_035516915.1 Usitatibacter sp.
AGGCCGCGCGCTCGACTCGCGCGCGAGCCAAAGCGCGTCCGCCGAGCCGCTCGCCTGCAGGGCGGCCCTGGGCATGGTGCGTTCCGTCCTAGGCCACCGCGACGGGAATCCTGCCGATGCGCGAGCGCCACTCGGCCGGGCCGCTCCGGTGCACGGCGTTGCCCTGCGCATCGACGGCGACGGTGACCGGCATGTCCTTCACCTCGAACTCGCGGATCGCTTCCATGCCGAGGTCCTCGAAGGCGATCACGCGCGAGGCGCGGATCGACTTCGACACCAGGTACGCCGCGCCGCCCACCGCGATGCAGTAGAGCGCGCCGTGCTTCCGGATGGATTCGGTGGCGGCCGGGCCGCGCTCGCTCTTGCCCACCATGCCGAAGAGCCCGGTCTGCGCGAGCACCGGCTCGACGAACTTGTCCATTCGCGAGCTCGTCGTCGGTCCCGCCGGTCCGACCACCTCGTCGCGCACGGCGTCCACCGGCCCGGTGTAGTAGATGAAGCGCCCGCGCAGGTCCACGGGAAGCTTCTCGCCCTTGGCGAGCATGTCGACGATGCGCTTGTGCGCGGCGTCGCGCCCGGTGAGGAGCTTGCCGGAGAGGAGCAGGCGATCGCCCGCCTTGAACGTCGCGATCTCTTCCTTCGTGAGGGTGTCGAGGTTCACGCGCTTGCTGGTGGAGAAATCGAGCGCGAGCTTCGGCCACGCATCGAGCGAGGGCGGATCGAGCCGCGCCGGCCCGCTGCCGTCGAGCACGAAGTGGGCATGGCGCGTCGCGGCGCAGTTCGGAAGCAGCGCCACCGGCTTGGATGCGGCGTGCGTCGCGAATCCGGTGACCTTCACGTCGAGCACCGTGGTGAGGCCGCCGAGGCCCTGCGCGCCGATGCCGAGCGCGTTCACCTTCTCGTAGAGCTCGAGGCGCAGCTCCTCCTCGCGCGTCCGCGGCCCGCGCGCCATCAGCTCGTGGATGTCGAGCGGCTCCATCATCGCCCACTTCGCCATCAGCATGCATTTCTCGGGCGAGCCGCCGATGCCGAGCGAGAGCATTCCCGGAGGGCACCAATCCGCGCCCATCGTCGGCACGATCGAAAGCACCCAGTCGACGATCGAATCGCTCGGCAGCAGCATCGCGAACTTCGACTTGTTCTCCGAGCCGCCGCCCTTCGCCGCGACGATCACTTCCACCTTGTCGCCGGGAACCAGCTCGACGTGGGTGACGGCGGGCGTGTTGTCGCCGGTGCTCTTCCTCTTCCCGTCCGGATCCGCGAGCATCGAGGCGCGCAGCGGGTTGTCCGGATCGGTGTACGCGCGGCGCACGCCCTCGTTCACGAGCTCCTCGAGCGAGAGCTTGGTGTCCCAGCGCACGTCCATTCCGGCGCGGATGAAGGCGATCGCGATGCCGGTGTCCTGGCAGATCGGCCGGTGGCCTTCGGCGGCCATGCGCGAGTTGACGAGGATCTGCGCCATCGCGTCGCGTGCGGCCGGCGACTCCTCGCGCTGGTACGCGGCCCACAGGTCGCGGATGTAATCCTCGGGGTGGTAGTAGCTGACGAACTGGAAGGCGTCGGCGATCGACTGGACGAAGTCTTCCTCGCGGATCGTGGTCATGGCGGGTTCCTTGGGGCGGCCGGATCGCCGGGCGATGCCCGCCGGCCTCGCGCACGGATCGGTTCCGGCGCATTGCGCAATGCACAATTTTACCATCCCGGATCGTGGAGTCCGGGCGGCCGGCGAGACTTCAGCGCCGCGCGGCGCGCGCGAGGATGGCGCGGGCGGTGGTCACCACGGGCGCGTCGACCATCTTGCCGTCGACCTTGACCGCGCGCCCGCCGGAAGCGGCGTCCGCCTCGACCACGCGCTTCGCCCACGCGACCTCTTCCTCGCCGGGCGCGAAGGCCTCGTGCACCGCCGCGACCTGCTTCGGATGGATGCACAGCTTCCCTCCGAAACCGAAGCGCCGCGCGCGGAGCGCATCGGCGCGAAGGCGCGGCTCGTCGTCCGTCTGCACGGTGACGCCGTCGAGCGCGCGGGCGAGGCCGGCGACGCGGGTCGCGATCGACACGGCGAAGCGCAGCGGGACGAGCTCCGGCTCGCCCTCGCTCCAGCTCATCCCGGTATCCGCCATGAAGTCGAGGTGGCCGATCGCGAGGCGCAGCACGCCCGAGGCGCCCGCGACTTCCTCGATTGCGCGCAGTCCGGCCGCCGTCTCCACGAGCGGGATCGCGGGCGCGCCCGGAAGCGCCTCCCGCACCCGCTGCACGTCGGCGGCCGATTCGGCCTTCGGCAGCATCACGGCCGGCCGTGGGGAAAGGCCTCGCAACGCCGCCAGGTCCTCGTCGAGCAGCCCCGATGCGGCGGCGTTCACGCGCACCACGATGGGGACGCCGTGCGCCGCGAGCCCCGGCCACGCGTCGCGCAGCGCGGCGCGCGCCGCGGGCTTCTCCGCGAGCGGCACCGCATCCTCGAGGTCGATCACCACCGCGTCGGCGCCGCTCGTCGCGGCCTTCCCGAAACGGTCCGGCCGGTTTCCCGGCACGAAGAGGAAGCTCACGGCTTCGGAGAGCGGACGGCTCACGGCTGCGCTCGCGGCGCGGCCGAACGCACCGGCGCTTGCATCCGTTCGATGAAGGCGTCGTCGAAGCCCAGCTCGCGCAGGATGGCCGCGTTGTGCTCGCCCACGCGCGGGATCGGATCCATGCGGTAGTCGAAGCGGTCGCTCGATCCGGGAGGCAGGAGCGCGGGGAGCGCCCCCGCCGGGGAGGCGACGCGCGTCCAGCGCCGGCGCGCGGCGAGCTGCGGATGGCGCCACACGTCGTGCATCGTGTTCACGTCGGCGCTCGCGATCTGCGCGCGGTCCAGGCGTTCGCGCAGCTCGCCGCTCGTGAGCCGGCCGAAGCGCTCGACGATGACCGCGTGGAGCGCCGCGCGATTCGCGTTGCGCTGCGCGTTGCTCTCGAAGCGCGGGTCCTTCGCGATCGAGGCGTCCCCGAGCACGACCTCGCAGAATTTCTGCCACTCGCGCTCGTTCTGCAGTCCCAGCATCACCGTGCGTCCATCGCCGGCGACGAAGGGGCCGTACGGGTAGATCGTCGCGTGGGCGGCGCCCAGGCGCGGCGGCGGCTCGGCGCCGTCGTACGCGTAGTAGAGCGGGTAGCCCATCCATTCGGCGAGCGATTCCAGCATCGACACGTCGATGTGCGAGCCTTCGCCGGTGCGCTCGCGCAGCAGCAATGCCGAAAGGATGCCGCTGTACGCATACATTCCCGCGGCGATGTCGGCGATCGAGGCGCCGGCCTTCGCGGGCTCGGAGCTCGTGCCGGTCACGGAGAGGAATCCGGCCTCGGCCTGGATCAGCAGGTCGTAGGCCTTGCGGTCGCGGTAGGGGCCGTCGTTGCCGTATCCCGAGATGTCGCACACCACGAGGCGCGGGTTCGCCGCCTGCAGGCGCTCGGCCGACAGGCCCAGCCGCGCCGCCGCGCCCGGTGCGAGGTTCTGCACGAACACGTCGGCCTTCGCGCAGAGCCGCTCCATCACCTCGAGCGCCGCAGCGGTCTTGAGGTCGAGGGCGAGGCTTTCCTTGGAGCGGTTGACCCACACGAAATGCGACGACAGGCCGGCGACGCGCGTGTCGTAGTAGCGCGCGAAGTCGCCCTCGCCGGCGCGCTCGACCTTGATCACGCGCGCGCCCAGGTCGGCGAGCTGGCGCGTGCAGAACGGCGCGGCGATCGCGTGCTCGAGCGAGACCACGGTGATTCCGTCGAGGGGGCGCACGCCGTCCGTGGAAGCGCTGTCCGTCATCGGCGTATTGTAATCGGGCCCTGCTCAGTCCCCGCCGGGCTTGCGCACCCAGAAGAGGTACATCGCGGCGAAAGTGTCGGGGAGCTCGCGCTCGAAGGCGTCCCAGGACGCGAGGTCGCATTGCGCCGCATCCGCCGGGAAGCGCTCGGCGTAGCGCCGCCGCGTCGCGTCGTCCACCACGAGGCCCACCAGCTCGAGGCCCGTCTGCGCGAGCGCATGCGCGAGGCGCGGGAAGGTGAAGCGGTGCTCCTGCACGTGGAAGATCAGGTCGCGGCACTCGTTCATTCCGAAGAAGTCGCGCAGCGCCGCGACCCGCGCGAACTGCGGCGCGGCGAGGAGCGCGGCGCGGCACGCGCGGATGCCCTCCGGAGTGGCGGGGAGCCCGCGTTCGGCGATGAGCGCGCGCGCGGCGGCGAGGTCGCGACGCCCGTGCTCGCTGTACAGGCCCACCTGCATGAACCCGCCGGGCCGCAGGCAAGCGGCGAGCGCGCGCCAGCCGGCGAGCGGATCGGCGAGGTGATGCAGCACGCCGACGCAGGAGATCACGTCGAACGTCCGGCCGAGGGACGCGAGCTCGAGGATGTCGGCCTGCGCGTACTCGACGTTCGCGATGCCGAGGCTCGCCGTCTTGCGCCGCGCATAGCACAGGCTCGCGAGGCTCAGGTCGACGGCGAGCACGCGCGAATCGGGAATCTGTCGCGCGAGGTCCGCCGATTCCTGGCCCGTGCCGCAGCCGGCGACCAGCAGCTCGATCGGCCGGCCGAGGCGCGCGAAATCGAGGGAGGCACGCGGGAAGAGCGCGCGCAGGTACCTCTCGAACGACAGCGGCTCGCAGGGAGGGAGCCCGGTCCAGCGCGGGTACGGGTTCTCCTCGTACTGGCGCCGCACGCCGAGCGACACGCGATCGCGAATCGGCGTGAGCGCCCGGACGCGCGCACGATCCTCGCGCTCCTCGCGCGGCTCCTCGACCTGCTGCAGCAGCAGGGCCTTCACGCACGGCGGCCATTCGCGTTCCAGGAGCCGCGCGGCACCGGAGAGCGAAGCGAGCGGCACGTAGGCGGCCACTGCGGCGAGCGCCGCCGGGTGCACCGTTTCCGCGGATCGCAGCGAGGACTCGATCGACCGCGCGAGCGAGGAGGCCCTGGCACGCTCGTCCGGCGCCTCGGCGAACACGTAGTCGTTGAGATGGCATTGCCGCGCCAGCGCGCAGCCGAAGGGGAGCGCCGCATCGGGGATGCGGCCGGCGAGCGCGGCCTCGAGCCAGTCGCGGCGCGCGGCGGTGGCGAAGGCTTCCAGCCGCCTCTCGCAGACCTGTGCGTTCTCGAGAAGCGCGAGGAGCAGGCGGTGCGTCGAAAGGGAAGCGAACGCCTCGCCGTCGAAGATCGCGGGCGCCGCGCCGGCGCTCGCGTCCGCGGCCGATTCGATGCGCCCGCGCAGGCCCGCGTCGGCGAGCAGGAAGGTGATCGCGGGACGCGCCAGGTCTCCGGGTCGCGCCCACGATCCTGCGAGCGCGCGCGAGAGCATCTCGGGCACCTGTGCGTCCGCGGGGAGGCGCGGCGTGACGACCAGCGCGCGAGCGAAGTTCGCCCGGTGCGCCGGCGTGTCGGCCGACTCGAGCGCGGCGCGAAAGGCGACCAGGGCGTCGTCCATGCGGCCGAGGTGCTGCAGCACGATGCCCAGGTTGGTGTGCGCCGCGGCGAAGGACGGCTGCGCGGCGAGCGCGCGGCGGTAGCTCGAGATCGCTTCCTCGGCGCGGCCCGACGCGGCGAACGCATTGCCCAGGCTGTAGCACGCGTCGGCGAGGTCCGGGCGCAGCGCGACCGCGCGCCGCAAGTGCGCGATCGCCTCGTCCACTCGCCCGCACTTGTGCAGCACGACTCCGAGCTGGTGCTGGAACTTCGCGACCGAGGGCGCGATCGCGACCGCGCGCTGCAGGAGCGCCAGCGCCTCCTCGTCGGCGCCCCTGCGCTGCGCCAGGTCGCCGAGGAGCACCAGCGCCTCGGGCCGGTCGGGGACCGCGTCGAGCACGCGGCGATAGACCGCCTCGGCCTCGGCGAAGCGTCCGGCGTCGTGGTACGCGATCCCGGCCTGCAGCGCCTTTCGGATGGAGAGCTCGTCGGCCGGGGCGAGGGAGCTCATGCGATCGTCCGTCCCCGGGCGGCCCTCACAGAATCACGCCGTACGGCCAGTTCTCGCGGACCACCTGCGCGGGGAGCTTGCGCAGCACGTCCATCGCGAACGCGCTGTCCTCGGGCGACAGCGCATGCAGCGCATGGGCGCGGAGAAGGGTCTGCAGCGCCTTGCCGAACATCGGCGGATCGAGCATCTCGCCCTCGAAACGGATGGCGCCGCCGAGCAGCGCATCGGCCTCGATCGCCGCCTCGAGCATGCGGATGCGCGTCTTGATCTCGGAAGGCGAAGGCGTGAAGGCGACCTTGCACGGATGCACGTGCGAGGGATGGATCACCTGCTTGCCGGAGAGTCCCATGGAGGCTTCCTCGCAGGCGTGCCGGTAGACCACGCGCGATTCGTCGTCGCCGTGAAGGTCGAGCCAGCGGCGCACGTCGTGCGGCTCGACGAACTCCTCGGGCATCGTCGCCTCGCCGATCAGCGTCTCGACGGCGCCGATCACGCCCTTTCCGGCGATGCGCGCCTCGAAGAGCAGGTCGTGGAGGTAGAACTTGAGCTCCTCCACCCAGTTGCGCGGTGTGATCTGGATCCCCATCGCCTTGGAGAAGTCGTGGATGCCGAAGACCACGTGCTTCACCGTCGGGTATTGCATGAGGTCCGGGGCGATCTTGAGCGACTTCGGGTGCTCGATGATCGGCTGGATCGTCATGCGCGGGTTGAGCCCGACCAGCACCGCGGACAGGTCGCGGATCTCCGGCGCGCCGTACGCTTCGCCCGCTTTCGCGAGCATGACGACGTCGAAGTGGTCGGCGAGCGCGCGCACGAGCTGCAGGTCCCGGTCGTACTCGTCGGTGCGGAACGGGTTGATCCGCACGGCGACCTGGACTTCCTTGCGGCGCGGCATGCGCGGCAGCTCGCGCGCGAGGAGCTCGCGGCTCATCTCCTTCTGCCGGCAGCCGTCCTCCAGGTCGAAGAGCAGCGTGTGCGCGGTCGTGTTCCACGCGTGCTTGCGGAAGCGCTGCGCCGCCTGCTCGAGGTCCTCGTAGATGCCGAGGGAAGGCGCGTACTTGACCGGCGGATAGTAGATCTGGATCCCGGGCCAGTGGTCGCCGAGGATCTCGGCGGCGCTGGCGGAGGCCGCAGGCGTGGGGCCGCGCATCGCGGACGGGGAGGGGCTGGGCAGTGCGCTCATGGAGGATCGCGTGAACCGGTGGCCACGCTAGCACCGCTATTGCGGTGCGTCAAAGCGGCACCCGCGCCTTGCGCACCGCCCCTCGGACGCTGTGCTATAAATCGTCGCAACCACGAAGAGGAGGCGCCCATGTCCACCATCGAGTCGGTGCTGCAGGAGAATCGCGTCTTTCGGCCGCCGCCATCCCTGGTCGGGCAGGCAAACATTTCCGGAATGGCGGCGTACGAGGCGATGTGCCGCGAGGCGGAGAAGGACTTCGAGGGCTTCTGGGCGAAGCACGCCCGGAACGAGCTCGTCTGGACGAAGCCGTTCACGAAGATCCTCGACGAGTCGAATGCACCGTTCTACAAGTGGTTCCACGACGGCGAGCTGAACGCCTCGGAGAACTGCCTCGACCGGCACCTGAAGACGCAGCCCGACAAGGTCGCGATCATCTTCGAGGCCGACGACGGGCAGGTGACGAAGGTCACCTACCGCGAGCTCTACCAGCGCACCTGCCGTTTCGCCAACGGCCTCAAGTCGCTCGGCATCCAGAAGGGCGAGCGCGTCCTCATCTACATGCCGATGTCGGTGCAGGCGGCGGTGGCGATGCTCGCCTGCGCAAGGATCGGCGCGACGCATTCGGTGGTCTTCGGCGGCTTCTCCGCGAAGAGCGTGCACGAGCGCACCATCGACGCGGGCGCGGTGGCGATCATCACGGCCGACGGCCAGATGCGCGGCGGAAAGGAGATCGCGCTGAAGCCCGCGTGCGACGAGGCGCTCGGCATGGGCGGCTGCGAGGGCGTGAAGCACATGATCGTCTACAAGCGCACCGGTTCGCCCGTGCAGATGAAGGCGGGGCGCGATCTCTGGTGGGACGACCTGGTGAAAGGCCAGCCGGACGAATGCCCGCCGGTGCCGGTGAACGCCGAGCATCCGCTCTTCATCCTCTACACCTCGGGCTCCACCGGGAAGCCGAAGGGCGTGCAGCATTCCACCGGCGGCTACATCCTGCATTGCATGCTCACGATGCGCTGGGTGTTCGACTACAAGCCGAGCGACGTCTTCTGGTGCACCGCGGACGTCGGCTGGGTCACCGGCCACAGCTACGTGGTGTACGGCCCGCTCGGCGTCGGCGCGACCGAGGTGATCTTCGAGGGCGTGCCGACCTATCCGGACGCGGGCCGCTTCTGGAAGATGATCCAGGACCACGACGTCACCGTCTTCTACACGGCGCCCACGGCGATCCGCGCGCTCATCAAGGCGGGAGGCGACCTGCCGCGCAAGTACGACCTCGGGTCGCTGCGCATCCTCGGCACCGTGGGCGAGCCCATCAACCCCGAAGCGTGGATGTGGTACTACGAGACCGTCGGCGATTCGCGCTGCCCGATCGTGGACACCTGGTGGCAGACGGAGACCGGCGGCCACATGATCACGCCGCTGCCGGGAGCGACGCCGCTGAAGCCCGGCTCGTGCACGTTGCCGCTGCCGGGCATCTTCGCCGACATCGTCGACGAGACCGGCCAATCGGTCGGCCGCGGCAAGGGCGGCATCCTCGTCATCAAGCGCCCGTGGCCCTCGATGATCCGCACCATCTGGGGCGACCCCGAGCGCTTCAAGAAGAGCTATTACCCCGAGGAGTTCAAGGGCAGGTACTACCTCGCGGGCGACGGCGCGAGCACCGACGACGACGGCTATTTCCGCATCATGGGGCGCATCGACGACGTGCTGAACGTCTCGGGGCATCGACTGGGCACCATGGAGATCGAGAGCGCGCTGGTCGCGAACTCGAAGCTGGTCGCGGAGGCGGCGGTGGTGGGCCGCCCCGACGACCTCACCGGCGAAGCGGTCGTCGCCTTCGTCGTGCCGAAGGGACCGCGGCCGAGCGGGGAGGAGGCGCATCGCCTGGCGCAGGAGCTGCGCGACTGGGTGGCGAAGGAGATCGGCGGGATCGCCAAGCCGAAGGACATCCGCTTCGGCGACAACCTGCCCAAGACGCGCTCGGGCAAGATCATGCGGCGCCTGCTGCGCTCCATCGCAAAGGGCGAGGAGATCACGCAGGACGTCTCCACGCTCGAGAATCCCGCCATCCTCGAGCAGCTGAAGAAGAACCAGTAGCGCGGTGTTGCCGGGAGGAGCGGGCTTCCCCCGGGAAGCCGGCTTTCTTCGGGCTTTGTGCCCGGGTCGCCTCTTGCGTCACAATGGGAGGGCCGCGCCGCGGCCTTCCTCTTCCCCGATTCGATGCTGTTCCGCTATTTCGCCCGCGAGATCCTGCTCACGAGCCTGTTCGTGCTGGTGGCCCTGCTCGCGCTCTTCGCGTTCTTCGACCTGATCCGCGAGCTCGACGACCTCGGCAAGGGGAATTACCGCCTGCCCGCGATGCTGGAATACGTGGGCCTCTCGCTCGCGTCGCATGCCTACGTGCTGCTGCCGGCCGCCGGCCTCATCGGCACGCTGTTCGCGCTGGCGCGCATGTCGGAGCACTCCGAGATCACCGTGATGCGCGCCTCCGGCCTTTCGCTCGGGCAGCTCGCGCTGCACGTGGTGGGCGCGGGCCTCGTCATCGCGCTCTTCACGGTCGCCATGGGCGAGCTCGTCACGCCCTACACCGAGGAGGCGGCGAAGGACCTGCGGCTCAAGGCGACGCGCTCGATCGTCGCGCGCGAGTTCCGCTCGGGGTTCTGGGTGAAGGACGAGCGCAGCTTCGTGAACATCCAGGACGTGACGGCCGACACGACGCTCCTCAACCTGCGCATCTACGATTTCGACCCGAAGTTCCGCCTCGTCTCGATCAGCCGCGCGGACAAGGGCATCTACGAGGGACCGAACCGCTGGGAGCTCTCCAACGTCGAGCTCACGCGGTTCGAAGGCGACCACGCGGTCCTCGAGCGGCTGCCGAAAGCGATATGGACCTCGGTGCTCACGCCGGACATCCTCGCGGTGCTCAAGATCGTCCCGGAGCAGATGTCGGCGGCGAACCTGCGCGCCTATATCGCGCACCTGCGCGAGAACCGGCAGAACGCGACGCGCTACGAGATCGCTTTCTGGAACAAGGTGCTGTACCCGATGGTCGCGATCGCGCTGATGGTGCTCGCGATCCCCTTCGCGCTGCAGTCGGCGCGTTCGGGCGGCGTGGGCGCGAAGATCGTGCTGGGCATCCTCATCGGGCTCGGCTTCTACTTCGCCGGCCGGCTTTTCTCGCACATCGGGCTCCTCAACAACTGGCCCGCGCTCTTCTCGTCAGGGGCGCCGCTCGCGATCGTCGTGGCGGTCGCCGCCTACGGCCTGCACCGCGCCGAGCGGCGCTAGGAAACGTCGACGATCGCGGTACCCGCGAGGCGATCGTGGAGGAAGAGGCGATCGCGGTCCACGAGCGCCCAAGCGAAGCCCAGTCCGAGCGCCGCGAGCCCGAGCACCGCGACGAAATAGCGATGCACTGCGCATCCTGCATTGACCGGCCCCCCGGTATCGGCACGGACCAGCCGGATGCGCCAGGTCTGCATCGGAAGGGTCTGCCCGCCGTGCGTCCAGAACCAGGCGTAGTAGAAGCCGATCCACGCGAGCACCCATGCCTGCAGCGCATGGCGCCGCCATCCGACGGTCGAATCGCCGAAGACGGCGATGAAGGCAAGCGTGGCGACCATCGCGATCGCGACGTTGAGGAGCAGGTCGTAGAGCGCGCTTCCGAGCCGCCGGCCCAGGGAAGCGCGTCGCGCGAGCGGCGCGGCGCTCACCGGTGGTTGCGGTACTGCGGATGCGCCCTCAGCCAGCGCTCGCGCAGCTCGTATTGTCGCTCGGGTGGCAGGCGCCGCAATCCCTGGAACGCCTCGCGCGCCGCCTTGCGCTGCTCGGGCGTCATCTGCGACCAGTCGCGGATGCGCCGCTCGAAGCGGTCCTTCTCGATCGGCTGCATCGACGGGTACTGGCGCGCCGCCCCGAGGAGGCGCTGTTGCTGGTAGCCCGGCATCCGGTCCCAGTCGGGCGCGACCGGCGCGAGGATCCGCTGCTGCTCGGGACTGAGCTCGCGCCACGGCATTTGCGGT
>DATIZV010000275.1:0-4110 GCA_035516915.1 Usitatibacter sp.
CCGATGGATGAGCTCGGGCTCGGCGAGGTAGCCGAGCACGGACTCGATCTCGGAGGTGGGACGGCGCAGGATCCGCGCGGTCTCCGCCGATCCGTAGTTCACCAGCCCGCGCGCGATCTCGCGGCCGTCGGGACCGGCGACGCTCACGACCTCGCCGCGCTCGAAATGCCCGTCCACCGCGGTCGCACCGATCGCGAGCAGGCTCTTGCCGTCGGCGACCAGCGCCTTCACCGCGCCCGCGTCGAGCGTGATGCGCCCCGAGGGCTTGAGATGGTCGGCGAGCCATTGCTTGCGCGCGGCCACGGGCGGCGTCTGCGCCTCGAGGAGCGTGCCCACCGGCTCGCCCGAGAAGAGGCGCACCAGAACGTCGGGCTCGCGGCCCCACGCGATCGCCGTATGCGCGCCGCTTCGCGCCGCGCGCTTCGCGGCGAGCACCTTCGTGATCATGCCGCCCTTGCCGATCGCCGAGCCCGCGCCGCCCGCCATGCGCTCGAGGGCGGGATCGCCGGAGACCGCACGCTCGACGAGGCTCGCCGCGGGATCCCGGCGCGGATCGGAGGAGTGCAGCCCCTTCTGGTCGGTGAGGATCACGAGCGCGTCCGCCTCGATGAGGTTGGTGACGAGCGCGCCCAGCGTGTCGTTGTCGCCGAAGCGGATCTCGTCCACGACCACCGTGTCGTTCTCGTTGATGATCGGCACCGTGCCGAGCGCGACCAGCGTCTTCAACGTCGTGCGCGCGTTGAGGTAGCGCCGGCGGTCGGCGAGGTCCTCGTGCGTGAGCAGCACCTGCGCGGTGTGCAGGCCGACCTCCGCGAAGCACGATTCCCACATCTGCACGAGGCCCATCTGGCCGACCGCGGCCGCCGCCTGCAGCTCGTGCACGGCGCCGGGACGCCGCGTCCAGCCCAGGCGCTTCATGCCCTCGGCGATCGCGCCCGAGGAGACCACCAGCACCTCGATGCCGCGCTCACGCAACTTCGCCACCTGGCGCACCCAGTCGGCGATCGCCGAGCGATCGAGGCCCTCGCCCGCGTTGGTGAGCAGGCTCGAGCCGATCTTCACGACGATGCGGCGCGCCGAAGCGAGGGGAGTGGTCATTTCCTTCGTCCCGCCTCGAGGAGCTCCATCACCTCGTAGGTGAGCGCCTTGCATCCTTCGCCCTGGATCGCGGAGATCACGAACCACGGCTTCGTCCAGCGCAGCCTCCTCACCAGCGCCTGCGCGCGCCGCTCGCGTTCGCCGGGCTCGAGCAGGTCGGCCTTGTTGAAGACCAGCCAACGCGGCTTCTTCGCGAGCGCGGGATCGTACTTCTTCAGCTCCGCGGCGAGCGCGCGCACCTCCGCGGCCGGGTCGATCGAGGCATCGGCCGGAGCCATGTCCACGAGATGCAGCAGCAGGTGCGTGCGCTGCAGGTGCCGGAGGAACTGGTGCCCGAGGCCCGCGCCCTCGGCCGCGCCCTCGATCAGCCCGGGAATGTCGGCGACGACGAACGAGCGGTTCGCGTCCACGCGCACCACGCCGAGGTTCGGATGCAGCGTCGTGAACGGATAGTCCGCGACCTTGGGGCGCGCCGCGGAGATCGCGCGGATGAACGTGGACTTGCCCGCGTTGGGCATGCCGAGCAGGCCCACGTCGGCGAGCACGCGCAGCTCGAGCTCGAGGTTCCTCGCCTCGCCCGGCTCGCCGCGGGTGAATTGCCGCGGCGCGCGATTCACGCTCGACTTGAAATGGAGGTTTCCGAGCCCGCCCTTGCCGCCGCGGGCGAGGAGCGCGCGCTCGCCGTCCTTCGCGAGGTCCGCCAGCGTCTCGCCGCTCTGCGCGTCGCGGATGACGGTGCCGACCGGCACGCGCAGCACGACGTCTTCCGCGCCGCGGCCGTTGCAGTCCGATCCGCGGCCGTTCTCGCCGCCCTTGGCGCGGAAGATGCGCGTGTAGCGGTAGTCGATCAGCGTGTTGAGGTTCGCGTCGGCCACCGCGTAGAGGCTGCCGCCGCGCCCGCCGTCGCCTCCGTCCGGGCCGCCGCGGGGAACGTACTTCTCGCGCCGGAACGACGCCGAGCCGTCGCCGCCCTTTCCGGCGATCACCTCGATGCGCGCTTCATCGAAGAACTTCACGATGCGGCCGCCGACTCGGGCGCCAGGGCGGCCGTGGCCGCCGCCTCGACGATGTCGCCGATACGACCGACCCACGCTTCGTGCTCGGGCTTCATCAGCACGGAGCGCAGGCAGGTGATGGTGTCGCGGTCGCGTGCCATGCCGGCGCCCGCGAGGTCGAAGAACTCCACCGGCAGCTCGGCGAGCGCGAGGTGCAGGTGCCGCGCCGCGGCCTCGTCGAACACGCGGCGTGCGAGGGCGGAAGCGGCCGTGACCGTGGGCGAACGCAGGGCCCATACGACGATGTCGAGCTCGGGCACGAGCGTGGCGACGAAGCGCGCGTCGCGAGCGAGCCGCGCATGCAGGGCGAGCGCCGCCGCGCGCGAGCGCGCAAGCCCGCGCGCGAACTCGCCGCCGCGCACGAGCGGCATCAGGCGCTGCGTCGCCCACAGTCCCACGGCAGCCGCCCCGGCGCGCGAGCACTCGAGGCTGATCTCGCCCAGGTGGAGCTCCCCCGACGTGAAATAGGTATAGGGCGAATCATGCTTGTAGAAGCGGCCCACCGACGGGTCGCGGAACAGCACGCATCCGCAGCCGTACGGTTGCAGGCCGTGCTTGTGCGGATCGATCACGATGGAGTCGACTTCGTCCAGGCGCTGGTACGCGGCGCGCGTTTCGGCTCGCAGCTCGTCGACGAGGCGGAAATAGCCGCCGTACGCCGCGTCGGCGTGGATGCGGAAGCCGTGCCGTTCGCGCAGGGCGAGGATCTGCGGCAGCGGATCGACGCTGCCGACCGCCGTCGTGCCGATCGTCGCGACGACGGTGCCCACGTCGCCCCGTGCGAGGCGGCGCTCGAGCGCCGCCACGTCCATGCGCCCGTCGCGCGTTGCGCCGATCGCCTCGAACGGCAGCCCGAGCACCGCGCTGATGCGCTCGTGCGTGTAGTGCGCCTGCCGCGAGGCGAGGATCTTGCGGCCCGGCGCGAGCCTCCCCGCGACCCAGAGCGCCTCGAGGTTCGCCATCGTGCCGCCGCTCGTGAGGTGCCCCAGGTGCGTGTCCCAGCCGAACATGCGCGCGATCTCCGCGACCGCCTCCTTCTCCATGCGCGAGCTCGCGCGTCCGCCGTCGAGCGCGTGGTTGTTGGGATTGATCCACGCCGCGAGCGCGACCGCGACGCGCGCGACCGGGTGCGGGGGCTTGAGCATCTGGCCGGCGTAGAGCGGATGGAAGTACGGATAGTTGTCGGCCATTCGCGCCGCGACTTCGTCCAGCACGCGCGCGACGTCCGTGCCGGCCGCGGGCGTGGCGTCGACGGGCGGCAGCTCGGCATAACCCTGCTCCAGCCGCTCGACGGCGGCGGCGAGGATCGCGAGCGTCTCCTTCTCGAGCAGCGGTTGGGATCGCGACATCGGGGTCTCCGGGCCGCCCAAACAAAAAAGCCCCGTACGAATACGGGGCCTTTCTGCCGAAGCGGAAAAGCCGTCAGGCCTGCGCCGGCTCGATCGACACGGTGCGCTTCTTCGCCGGGCCGTGCGTGTGGTATTTCACGCGCCCGGTGGCCATCGCGAAGAGCGTATGGTCCTTGCCGATGCCGACGTGCGTGCCGGGATGGAACTGCGTGCCACGCTGCCGGACCAGGATCGAGCCCGCGTTCACCAGCTCGCCGCCGAAGGCCTTGAGGCCGAGGCGCTTGCTCTCGGAGTCGCGGCCGTTGCGCGAAGAGCCGCCTGCTTTCTTGTGTGCCATTGCCTGTTCCCTTATGCGATCGAATCGACGCGGATCTCGGTGTAGTTCTGCCGATGGCCCTGCGTCTTGGTGTAGTGCTTGCGGCGGCGCAGCTTGAAGATCTTCACCTTCGGGCCGCGCCCGTGGGCGAGCACCGTGGCGGAGACCTTCGCCCCGGCCACGAGGGGATTGCCGAGCTTCACGGCGTCGCCATCCGAGACCATCAGCACCTGGTCGAGGACGATCTGAGCGCCAATGTCTGCCGGTATCTGTTCGATTTTGAGTTTCTCGC
>DATIZV010000276.1:0-6935 GCA_035516915.1 Usitatibacter sp.
GGGCTCGCCGCGATCGCGGCGGGCTTCCTCGCGTTGCGCGGCAACATCCAGATCGCGCCGCACACGAAGGAGGGAGCCCACCTGGTGCAGTCGGGCATCTATCGCGTGCTGCGCCATCCCATCTACACCGGCATCGCCGCGTGCGTCGTGGGGCTGTGGCTGCGCGAGCCCACGCTTCCGGCAGGCATCGCCGCCATCGTGGTGATCGCGTTCCTGGGCGTGAAGCGCCGCGTGGAGGAGCGCTTCCTGCTCGCCGCCTATCCCGACTACGCGGACTACCGCAAGCGCGCGGTAGCCTTTCCGTGAGCGCGAACCAGGCGGAGCTCGAGAAGAAGCTCTACGGCCTGGAGCTGGAGTTCATGCGCCCGGCCACGCGCAGCTCCCGCAAGCGGCTGGAGGAGCTCATCGACGAGGACTTCGTGGCCATCGCGAGCACCGGCGACAGGGACGACCGCGCGGCCTGCATTTCGGCGCTGCTCCTCGAAAACCCGCCCGCCTGGTCGATCGTGGGCTTCGAGGTGCGGGTGCTGGCCGTGGGCGTCGCGCTGACGACCTACGTCGCGACGACCAGCGGCGGCTCTTCTTCGCATCGCAGCTCCATATGGAAGCTCGCCGACGGGCGATGGAGGATCCTTTTCCACCAGGGCACGCGGGCGCGCGACTGAGCGGCGGACGTTCACGCGATCGAGGCGAGCAACCGTCGCACCGGCGAGGGTAGCGCGGCGCCTCCGAGGTCCTGCAGGCTCATCCAGGTTGCGCCCTTGTCGCGGGCGATGGCTCGTGTCCCATGCGCCTCGATGCGCCAGGGTTGCACCTCGAGGGTGAAATGCGTGAACGCGTGCTCGAAGGGCTCGAGCGCGCGAACCTCGGCGGCGCGGATGCCCCATCGCGTTTCGAGCGCCGCGGCCGGCTTCGCGCCGGCGTCGATCTCCGGCAGCGACCACATCCCGCCCCAGATTCCGGTCGGCGGACGCTTCTCGAGGAGCACCTCGCCGTGCGCGAGCACGACCAGCATCGACACCTGCCTGCGCGGGCGCTCCGCGCGCCGGCGCTTTCCCGGCAGCTCGTCGATGCGCGACTCGGCGCGCGCCACGCAGTCCGCGCGCACCGGGCAGAGCGGGCAGCGGGGGTTGCGTGCGAGGCATACGCCGGCGCCGAGATCCATCATGCCCTGGGTATAACGCTCGATGCCGCGCTCGGGGAGCCGCGCTTCCGCGATTTCCCAGAACCGCGCGATCGCTGCGGAGGTCGACGGATCGCCCTCGATCGCCGCATGGCGCGCGAGCACGCGCCGCACGTTGCCGTCGAGGATCGCGCGCCGCTCGCCGCTCGCGAAGACCGCGATCGCCGCCGCGGTGGAGCGACCGATGCCGGGCAGCGTGGCCAGGTTCTCGAAGCGCCGCGGAAATTCGCCCCCGAAGCGGTCGCGCACCTCGCGTGCGGCGCGGTGCACGTTCCTTCCCCTTGCGTAGTAGCCGAGCCCGCTCCACAGTGCCAGCACCTCGTCGACGCTCGCCACGGCGAGGTCGGCGACCGAGGGCCAGCGCGCGAGGAAGCGCTCGTAGTACCGGATCACCGTCTCCACACGCGTCTGCTGCAGCATCACCTCGGAGAGCCAGATGCGGTAGGGGTCGCGGGTACCCTGCCAGGGAAGCGAGTGGCGGCCCTCGCGGCGCTGCCACTCCACGATGCGAGAGGCGAAGGAAGGAAGGTTTCGCTTGGTCAATCCGGCTCGGGGCGAAGTGCGGCTCGCGATCCTGCTCGGCGTCCTCTCGGGCATCGCGACGCTGTGCGTGTTTCCATACGTGCTCGCCATCATGCCGCAAATCGCGCGGACGCTGCAGGAGAAGGGCGTTCCGATTGCGGTCCTCGTCGCCGCCCAGTCGATCCAGTCCGCGGTCCTCTGCGCAGTCACGGGGTGGATCGGGCTTCGCCTCGGCCGCGGGCTCGGGCTCGATGCGCCCTTGCTTCGCGCAATCGCGTGCCGCGTGCCGCTTCCCTCGCGACTCGGGCTCGGCCTTTCCGCGGTGCTGGGCCTTGCCGCAGGCGCCGCCGTGCTCGGCATGTCGTCCGAGGCTCCTCAGTCGCCCTCCGGCGAGAGCAACGACTCGCGCCGAGCGAGCCGGCCGCGGCTCCGGAACAGCAGCACGAGCAGCGCGCCGGCGACGAATCCCGAGGCGTGCGCCGTGAACGCGACGCCCCCGCCCTCGGCCTGGAGCGCGCTCACGTTCGCCCCGATCACCTGCATGGCGAACCAGTAGCCGAGCATCACCCACGCAGGCACCGTGGCCCTCGTGGCGAAGATGCCGAGGAAGATCCACATGTGCACGCGCACCTGCGGGAAGAGGACGATGTAGGCGCCCATCACGCCACTGATGGCGCCCGAGGCGCCGACCATGGGAAGCGCGGAGGCGGGATCGGCGAGCGCCTGTCCCATGGCGGCGACCAGCCCGATGAGCAGGTAAAAGTAAGCGAAACGCACCGAGCCCATGGCGTCCTCGACGTTCCGGCCGAAGAGCCACAGGAACCACATGTTGCCGAGGATGTGGAACCAGCTTCCGTGCATGAACATCGACGTGAGCGGCGTGATCCACGGCGAGATCGAACCCACCGTGCAGCTTGCGCCCTCTCCCAGCGCAATGGTGCTTCCCGCCGCGAGATGGCCGGACAATCGGGCGGGAACGAGCCCGAAGTCGCACACGGAGGCGGCGAGCGTCCTTTCCTCGCCCGCGCCCTGCGCCACGACCCACACGAGCGCGTTCAGGGCGATGAGCGTGGCCGTCGCGAAGGCGGGCCCCACGCGAGGATTGTCGACTCGATAGGGAAACATGCACCCGCCTTCGCGGCGTCGACGCCGGACTGCCTAGCGCGTGAGCGACTTCAGCGCGAAGCCCATTCCCGCCAGCATGGCGCCCTGGAACGTCAAGTCGAAGGCGAGGACCATGCCGAGCAGGAAGACGGTGTCCGCGGGCCATTCGGCGATGAAGACGATGCCCGCGAGGATGCTCACGATTCCCGACGCCGTGATCCAGCCCCAGCCTGGAAGCGCGCGCAGCGCCGTGCTCCACCAGACGCGCATGACGCCGGAGAAGACGAGCGCGAAGGCGAGCATAAGCGTGAGGACCTTCGCCGCGAGATCCGGGTTGGCGATCGTGACGACGCCGGCGGCGCCGTAGAGCAGCGCGCTTACCAGCATGAGTGCGAAGCCGCTCCACGTCCGCACGAACATCGCGCCGCCGACCTCCGCGCCGGCAGCGATCAGCATGAAGACGCCCACCGCGTACACCGAAACGGTGGTGGCCGCGGGCAAGTTGAGGAATGCGAGCACGCCCAGGACGATGAGCCCGATGCCGAGCCCGGTGAACCAGCCCCAGTGCGAGCCGAGCTCGCGCCTCGTCTCGGCGAGCTCGAGGTTGAATCCGGTGAGTGTGGTCATGGCGCTTCCTCCTTCGAAAAAGGGCGGAGAAAGCACTCTAAGGCGGCACGCGACAGGCCCGTTGTCTCACGTCAAAGCCAACGCGCACGCTCACGCTTTCGGAACGACCATCGATCCGATCTGGTGGGCGACGCGAGCGACGGCGGCGCGTCCCTCCTCGATCGCCTCGTCCGCGCGGTGATAGTCGAGAAGCCCGATGCCCGCGATACGCGGCGCCACCAGGAGATCCGGCGGTTCGCCTGCCATGCGGCTTCGCCCGATGCGTACCTGCATGATCTGCAGGCTCGACACCACCACGTCGATCAGGGACGGCAGGTTTTCGCCCTGCGAATGCAGCGCCAATCCATGGGTCTTCGCCCATTCGGCGATCGCGCTCGATTGCCGTTCGCCCGGATCGCTATTCCGCAGGCGACTGCCGACCAGGTCGGAGCTGAGATCGACCGCGATCACGATGTCGGCGCCCAGCGCGCGCGCGAGGGAAACCGGCACGGGATTCACGAGCCCGCCGTCCACGAGGAGCCGTCCCTCGTGCATCACGGGCGCGAACAATCCGGGAAACGAGATCGAAGCGCGCACGGCATCGAGCGTCGATCCCGTTCGCAGCCACACTTCCTGGCCCGTGTGCAGCGCCGTGGCGGTCGCCGCGAACGGAATCGGTAGCTCCTCGATCGGGCGGTCGGCGAAGTCGCGGCGAATGAATTCGATCAGCCGCTCGCCCTTCAGGAGGCCGCTCGCGAGGCTCACGTCGAAGAATCGCAGGACGTTGCGCACGTGCATTCCGCGAGCCCAGCTCTCGAGCTTGTCCAACTCGCCTGCCGCGTAGGCCGCGCCGACCAGCGCCCCGATCGACGTTCCCGCGATGAAGTCGGGACGGATACCGGCCTCTTCGAGCGCGCGGATCACGCCGATGTGCGCCCAGCCTCGCGCGGAGCCACCGCCGAGGGCGAGGCCGATTGCGGGCTTCCTTGCGCGCGATGCGGGCGGAGCGGAGCTCATTGCCGCAACGTTAGGCGTCCCGGGCAAGGCGCTGTTGAGCGCTGTCAAGCCCTGGAGGCGATGGAGCGGGTGAAGGGAATCGAACCCTCGTCGTAAGCTTGGGAAGCTTCTGCTCTGCCATTGAGCTACACCCGCGGCTCGCGAAGCATTTTACCGGTTCGCGCCGGCGGGAGGCAGCTCGTCGCAATCGGGTGGCGCCGGCGCCCCCGCGCGCTAGGATGGCGCCCATGGCCGACTGGACGACGACTTCGCCCGGGTTCCACCCGCTGGAGCTCATTCCCTACTTCCGCCGGTTCCCCTGCAGCCGCTGGCGGAACCTCGTGTACACGTTCATCTGGAGCTCGCTCATCGCGGGGATCTTCCTGCTCGTGAGCGCCGCGCTCGGCGGGCGCATGCCCAATTTGCGGACGGTGGGCTTGTACTTCGTGATCGGCTACTTCATGGGCTTCGCGATCCATGCGCTCTTCGAGGGCGGCACTCTTCTCGGCATCGAGGCCTGGGTGCGGCGGCATGGACGCGTTGCCTGCACGGTCTATTACCTCGCGATCCCGGTCCTGGGCGCCATCGCCGGCTTCCAGGCCGGGGACTGGATCTTCGGCATCGGCTTCCACGATCCGGGGCAGGCGCGCGGCTGGGTCATCTCGATCGCCTCCACGAGCATGGTGATCTCGCTCATGCTGTCGTTCATCCTCTGGGTGCGGGAACGCGAGGCGCGCAACCTCGCGGAGCTCGAGCGGCAGCGCAGCGCCGCCGAGCGCAACCAACGCGAGGCGGTCGCCGCGAACCTGCGCGCGTTGCAGGCCCAGATCGAGCCGCATTTCCTCTTCAACACCCTCGCCAACGTCTCGAGCCTGGTGGATCGCGAGCCCGCCGAGGCGAAGCGCATGCTCGAGCGCTTCATCCGATTCCTGCGCGCCTCGCTCGCCGCCACGCGCACCGAGCGCACGACGCTCGGCGCCGAGCGCGACCTCATCGCCGCGTACCTGGACGTGCTGCAAGTGCGGATGGGCGCTCGCCTGCGCTACTCGATCGACATCGCTCCCGGGCTCGAGTCGTTTCCGATCGCGCCGATGCTCCTTCAGCCGGTGGTCGAGAACGCGATCCGCCACGGGCTCGAGCCGAAGATGGAAGGCGGCAGGGTCGAATTCCGTGCGCGCCGCGAAGGCGGCAGCGTGGTCGTCGATGTGTGCGACGACGGCATCGGATTCGCTCCCACGGTGCAAGGCGGCTTCGGCCTCGAGAATCTGCGCGCGCGGCTGCGCGGCCTGCATGGCGACGCGGCGCACCTCGCCATCGCCGAGAACCGTCCTTCGGGAACGATCGTGACGATTCGCCTCCCCGCATGAAGCCGCGCGCCCTCGTCGCCGACGACGAGCCGCACCTCGCCGAGGACCTGTGCGAGCGGCTGCGCACCCTGTGGCCGGAGCTCGACATCCTGCCGATCGCGCCGAACGGCATGGAGGCGTTGCGCGCCGCGAACGAGGACGAGCCCGACATCGTCTTCCTCGACATCCGCATGCCGGGCCTCACGGGACTGGAAGCGGCGCAACGGCTCGATCCGCGCACGCACGTGGTCTTCGTCACCGCCTACGACGAATACGCGCTCGAGGCCTTCGAGAGGGAAGCGGTCGACTATCTCCTGAAGCCGGTCTCCGACGAGCGCCTCGCGCGCTGCGTCGAGCGGCTCAAGCGCCGGCTCGCGGCGGGCGAGGCGCCCGAGGGGCTCGCCGAGGCGCTCGAGAAGATCGCGCGCATCCTGCCCCAGGCGCCATCGAGGAAGCTGCGATGGGTGCGCGCGCTCAAGGGCGAGCTGGTACGCCAGATCCCGGTGGACGAGGTGCTCTACTTCCAGGCTTCCGACAAGTACACGTGCGTGATGACGCGCGAAGGCGAGTTCCTCATCCGCACGCCGCTCGCCGAGCTCGCGGCACAGCTCGATACCGATGCGTTCTGGCAGATCCATCGCGGCACGCTCGTGAACATGGCCGAGGTCTCCTCCACCCGGCGCGACCTCGGCGGACGCGTGTACGTGAAGCTGAAGGACGGCACGACCGAGCTCCCGGTGAGCCGCGCGTACGCGGGCCGCTTCCGCCAGATGTAGCCCTATAATCACGGGATGTCCGTGCCGATCCGCGTCGTCCTGAACGGGGCGCCGCGGGAATTTCCCGCCCCGCTCACGTTCTCGCAGCTGATCGACGAGCTCGCGCTCGCCGGGCGGCGGCTCGCAGTCGAGCGCAACGGCGAGATCGTGCCGCGCAGCCGCTTCGGCGAGGCGCGGCTCGAGGACGGGGACCGCATCGAGGTCGTGATGGCCGTGGGAGGAGGCTGAAATGAACGCACCGGAGAGCATCGCCGTCGAGGACGCGCTGGTCATCGCCGGAAAGCCGTATCGTTCGCGGCTCCTGGTGGGCACCGGCAAGTACCGCGACTTCGACGAGACGCGGCGCGCGGTCGAGGCGAGCGGCGCCGAGATCGTCACGGTCGCCATCCGCCGCACGAATAT
>DATIZV010000277.1:0-3537 GCA_035516915.1 Usitatibacter sp.
TCTCGGCGTAGGTGCGCTCGTCCACCGGAACCTCGAGGTGCGAATCAGCGCGTACGTATCCGTGCCCGGGAAAATGCTTGCCCACCGCCGTCATCCCCGCGGCATTGAGGCCCGCCTGCAACGCCTCGGCGAGCACCGCGACGACGTTCGGGTCGCGATGCAGGGCGCGGTCGCCGATCACGCTCGACTCGCCGTAGTCCACGTCGAGCACCGGCGCGAAGCTGAAGTCCACGCCGTGGGCCTGCAGCTCGCTCGCGATCACGAACCCGCAGCCGCGCGCCGCGGCGATGCCCTGCGCGGGATCGCGGTCCCAGAGCTTGCCGAGCTCGGCCATCGCGGGGATCGGCGTGAATCCGTGGCGGAAGCGCTGCACGCGCCCGCCCTCGTGGTCGACCGCGATGAGGAGCTGGGGATTCCTCAGCTCGCGGATCGAGTGGGCGAGCTGGATGAGCTGCAGCGGCGCGGCGAAGTTCCTCGCGAAGAGGATCACGCCGCCCACCTGCGGGTGCTGCAGCCGCTCGATGTCGTCGGCGCTCAGCTCGAGTCCGCCCACGTCCACCATCACCGGCCCGAGCTTCACCGCGCCTCCGTTCCCTCGAGCACCACGAAGGCGAGCGCGAGGTCGTGGTCGTCGCTGAGCGAGATGTGCGCGCGCGTGACGCCCATCGACTGGAGGTGCCGCGCCATGTCGGGGCTCGGGACGATGAGGGGCTTGCCGCGCGGGTCGCGGCCGACGCTGATCGAATGCCAGCGGAACGGCGCGTGGATGCCGGTGCCGATCGCCTTCGAGAACGCCTCCTTGGCGGCGAAGCGCTTGGCGAGGTGGCCCGCCTTGTCGCGCGTGCGCTCGAAGCGCACCCGCTCCTCGGGCGTGAGGATGCGCTCGACGAAGCGCACGCCGTGGCGCCCGAGCACCTCCGCCACGCGCGGCACCGAGCACAGGTCCGTGCCGATTCCGACGATCATGCCTTCCTCGCGAGCGTCATCAGCGACTTCATCTCGCGCACGGCTTCGCGCATCCCCACGAACACCGCGCGGCTCACGATCGCATGCCCGATGTGGAGCTCGCGCACGCCGGGGAGCGCGGCGATCGGCTCCACGTTGAAGTAGTTGAGCGCATGGCCCGCGTTGAAGCGCATGCCGAGCGAGCGGATCGCCTCGCCCGCGTTGCGCACCTTGTCGATCTCCGCGACCACGGCCGCGCTCTCCGCGTCGCGCCCGCGGGAGTGGAAGGCGTGGGCGTAGGGCCCGGTGTGGACCTCGCACACGCGCGCGCCGATGCGCGCGGCGGCCTCGACCTGCGCGAGCTCCGCGTCGATGAAGACGCTCGTCACGATGCCCGCGCCCGCGAGGCGCGCGACCGCCTCCTTCAGCCGCTTCTCGCGGCCGGTGATGTCGAGCCCCCCCTCGGTCGTGATCTCCTCGCGTCCCTCGGGAACCAGCATCGCCATCTCGGGACGAATGTCGCAGGCGATGCGCACCATCTCCTCGGTCGCCGCCATCTCGAGGTTGAGCTTGATGTGCGTGAGCTCGCGCAGGCGCCGCACGTCCTGGTCCTGGATGTGGCGCCGGTCCTCCCGCAGGTGCACCGTGATGCCGTCGGCGCCGCCGAGGTGCGCCTCGACCGCCGCCCACACCGGGTCCGGCTCGTAGGTGCGCCGCGCCTGGCGCAGCGTCGCGACGTGGTCGATGTTCACGCCGAGCTCGATCATCGCGATCCTTCCTCGCCGCCCGCGCCAGGGGCGAGGGTCTGCAGGTCGCGCACGAGCGCGCGCGTCGCGAGCTCCTGCCCGTTCAGCGAGTGGTTGATCAGCAGGCGCATGAGCTGCTTGGCTTGCGCGACGGTGGCGGCTTCCTCGAACCGGCCGCGCTCGAGGTCGATCAGCGTGAGACCGCGCAATCTTACCGCATTCGCGACGGCGCCCTCGGCTTGCGCCGCGACCGGCCCGCGCTCCAGCACGTACCAGTACTCGCGCCCCGGATCGATGGGCTCGCCGGTGCGCACCTCGCGCGCGAGCTCCACCGCGTAGCCCAGCTCCTGCAGCATGCGCAGCTCGAAGCGGCGCAGCACGACCTCGATCGGGGAGAAAGCCGGGGACGGAGCCCTGTCTTTGCCGGCCGCGGGAGCCGGCTCCGCGCTCGAAAACAGGGGGCTCTCCCCGGTTTTCCCCGCGTCCCTCGAGATGCGTCGCAGCTCCGCGATCGAAACGTCGTACGCATCGAAGAGCCCTTCGTGCGGATCGTCGCGATGCGTGAGCTTGAGGAGCAGCTCGTTGAGGTAGAAGGCCGAGAGCAGGCTCTGGCCCGAGAGCGGAGTGGCGGGCGCAGCCGGCTCCGCCGTCTTCAGCGTGCGCAGCTCTCCCCGCCCGAACCAGTCGACCGCGAGCGGCTGGAACGGGACCAGCAGGCTCCGGTGGGCCGACTTCGGGCGCCGCGCGCCCTTCGCGACCAGCCCGATGCGCCCGTGCTTCTCCGTCCACACCTGGAGGATCAGGCTGGTCTCGCGGTACGGATAGGTGTGGAGGACGTAGGCTCGGTCCATCGGGATCGGGAAGATCGGTGATTTTCCCTCATCGGTATCCGAGAAGCTTGAGCGCCGCCTCGTTGTCGGCCCAGCCGCTCTTCACGCGCACGTGCGTCTCGAGGAAGACCTTCGAGCCGAACAGCGCCTCCATCGCGTGGCGCGCCTCGGTGCCGATGCGCTTGATGGTCGCGCCCTTCTCGCCGATCACGATCGCCTTGTGGCCGGGCTTGTCGACGTAGATCGTGGCGGCGATGCGGCGCAGGTTCCCTTCCTGCTCGAACTTCTCCACGTCCACCGCGGTGGAGTACGGCAGCTCGTCGCCGAGGAGCCGGAAGATGCGCTCGCGCACGAGCTCGGCGGCGAGGAAGCGCTCGGGCCGGTCGGTGATCTCGTCCGGCTCGTAGATCGGCGCGGCCTCGGGAAGGAGCTTGCGGATCTCGTCGAGGAGCGCGGGGAGCTGCGTCCCCTTCGCCGCGCTCACCGGCACGAGGGCCGCGAAGTCGCGCTTTTCCGAAGCCGCGAGCAGCGTTCCCGCGACCTTCGACTTGTCGCGCACCCTGTCCACCTTGTTGAGGGCGAGCACCACGGGGACCTCGGCCGGGAGGAGCTCGAGCACGGGATCGTCGCGCTCGTCCCAGCCCTGCGCGTCGATCACGAGCAGCACGGCATCCACCTCCTTCGCCACCTGGCCGACCGTGCGGTTCATGGTGCGGTTGAGCGCGTTCGTGTGCCGCGTCTGGAAACCGGGCGTGTCGACGAACAGCACCTGCGAGCGCGCGTCGGTGTGGATGCCGAGCAGGCGATGGCGCGTCGTCTGCGGCTTGCGCGAGGTGATCGCGACGTGCGCGCCCACCAGGCGGTTGAGCAGCGTGGACTTGCCGACGTTGGGCCGGCCGACGATCGCGACGGTGCCGGTACGAAACGGACGCTCGCTCATGATTTGCGGCGGCGCGGCGTCCCCTCCAGCTTCGCGAGGACGCCGGCGGCGGCGGCCTGCTCGGCCGCCCGGCGGC
>DATIZV010000278.1:0-10218 GCA_035516915.1 Usitatibacter sp.
ACGCCGGTCACCTCCAGGCCGCCGACGCCGGTCCAGTCATCCACGGGCAATGACTTCCCCGCGAAGAGCTTGCGCGACAGGGCGGCGATCAGCGCCCGTTGCCGCAGCGTGCTGCCGCAGCCGAGGCAGGTGCGCCGCTCCCGCTCGAGGGCGCCGAGGTCGATCGCATTGGCGCGGCCGCAGATGTTGCACTCGTACTGCAGCGTCCCCGGGGGCGCGCGGCGGGACCGTGGCAGGCGTGAAAAATGCCATAATTCGTTCGCGGCACTGCCCACGAAGAGAAGGAGCGCACTCCGGGCGGAAACGAGATTTCTCAGAGCCACGTCGCCCCCGACCCGGTCATGCATCGCGTCCTCGCCATTGTGCCCTCATGAACGATTTCAGCCTCGACGACAGTCTAGCGCTCGCCGCCGCGATCCGGGGGCTCGCGGGCGAGCGCAGCATCTCCTTCGTCTACGGCAATTTCAATGTCGTGCATCCCGGCCATCTTCGCCTCTTGAACTTCGCGAAGGAGTGCGGCGATTTCCTCGTGGTCGGCGTGCTCGATGCGAGCTCGCCCGACACCTTCATCGGCGAGGAGCTTCGCCTGCAGGGCGTCCAGGCGATCGGCGTCGTCGACCACGCCTTCGTGATCCCGGTGGCCGCGGTGGTCGACCTCATCGCGGCCCTGAAGCCCGAGGTCGTCGTCAAGGGCAAGGAGCACGAGTCGGCGCCGAACCCCGAGAGGGAGGTCATCGACGCCTACGGCGGGCGCCTCATCTTCAGCTCCGGCGAGGTGCAGTTCTCCTCGCTCGACGTGCTGCGGCGCGAGCTGCGGGAGGCGAACCTCTCCACGATCCGCAGGCCCGCCGAATTCCTGCTGCGGCACGACATCCGCATGCCGCGCCTGCGATCGGTCGTGGACGATTTCGCGCGCCTGGAGGTCGTCGTCATCGGCGACCTGATCGTCGACGAGTACGTGACCTGCGATCCGCTGGGAATGTCGCGCGAGGATCCGACCATCGTCGTCACGCCGATCCATTCGGAGCGCTTCGTCGGCGGCGCGGGCATCGTCGCAGCGCACGCGCGCGGCCTCGGCGCGAACGTGCGCCTGTTCACCGTCGCGAACGAAGACCCCGCGGCCGCCTTCGCGCGCGAGAAGCTCCTCGGATACGGCGTGGACGTGCACTTCGTGATCGACAGCAGCCGCCCGACGACCCTCAAGCAGCGCTTCCGCGCCGACGGGAAGACGCTGCTGCGCGTGAGCCACCTGCGCCAGCACGGCATCGGCCGCGAAGAGCAGGCGATCGTGAGGGACCGCGTGCTCGCGGCGCTCCCCGACGCCGACCTCGTGATCTTCTCCGATTTCAATTACGGCTGCCTTCCCCAGCCTCTCGTGGAGGAGATCATCGCGGAGTGCGCCCGGCGCTCGATCCCGATGGTCGCCGACAGCCAGGCTTCTTCCCAGATCTCCGACATCTCCAGGTTCACCGGCATGCGGCTCATCACGCCGACCGAGCACGAGGCCCGGCTCGCGATGCGCGATTCCTCGGCCGGCCTGGTGATCCTCGCCGAGTCGTTGCGGCAACGCGCACGCGCGGCGAACGTCATCGTCACGCTGGGCCTGGAAGGGGCGCTCATCCAGGCGGACCGATGCGGGCGCCACAACATGGCGACCGACCAGCTGCCGGCGTTCAACTCGTCGCCCCGGGACGTCTCCGGCGCCGGCGACTCCCTGCTCACCTGCGCCTCGCTCGCGCTCACCGTCGGCGCCACCATCTGGGAAGCCGCTTACCTGGGATCCCTCGCCGCGGCCTGCCAGGTGGCGAGGATCGGCAACGTTCCCCTCGCATCGTCGGAACTGCTCGCGGAACTGAGGCAATGAAGGCGCTGCTGCTCGCAGCGGGGCTGGGCACGCGCCTGCGGCCCGTGACGGAGCGCGTGCCGAAATGCCTGGTCCCGATCCGCGGCAAGCCCCTGCTCGGCTACTGGTTCGACCTGCTGTTCCCGGCCGGCATCGAGGGCGCGGTCGTGAACACGCACCACCTCCCCGAAGCGGTGCGCGCGTACGTCGCCGCCTCTGCGTGGCGCGACCGGATCCGGCTCGTGCACGAGCCGCAGCTGTTGGGCACGGGCGGCACCGTGCTCGCGGCCCGGGAGTACCTCGCGGGCGAGGCGTTCCTCGTCATCCATGCGGACAACCTTTCCCGATTCGACGTCCCGGCGTTCATCGATCGCCACAGGACCCGACCGCCCGGCACCGAGATCACGATGATGACGTTCCGGACCGACGTGCCGCGCTCCTGCGGAATCGTCGGCCTGGACGATCGCGGCGTCGTGATGGAGCTCCACGAGAAGGTCGAGCATCCTCCCGGCGACATCGCCAACGCCGCCGTGTACATCTTCGAGCCCTCGGTCCTGGGGTTCCTCGCCGGTCTCGGCGGTCCGTTCATCGACCTGAGCACGCAGGTGCTGCCCCGCTACCTCGGCAGGATCTTCACGTACCACAACCGGGACTATCATCGCGACATCGGGACGCCCGAGAGCCTGCGCTGCGCGCAGGCGGAATATCCGGTGCCGGGCTGAACGATCGTCGATGGACCTCGCAGTGATCGTCCTGTGCTGGCGCAACGAGGAGCACGTGCCGGCGTTGCTGCGCTCGATCGCGAGCCAGAAGACCGCCTTCGCCTTCGAGGTGGTGGTCTGCCACAACGACGAGGCGCCCGTGCCACGGCTCGCCCCATCCGACGTTCCGCCGGGGATCGCCGTCCACGAGATCGCGACCGGCGGCAATCGCGGCTACGGCGGCGGGAACAACTTCGCGATCGCCTGGGTGCGGCGCCGCGCGGAGCCGAGATACTTCCTGGTCCTCAACAGCGACGTGATCCTTCACGAGGATGCCATCGACGCGATCGTGCGATGGGCCGATGCGCATCCGGACGTCGCCGCGGTGGGCGCGGTGCACGACGATCCTTCGCGCCCGGGGTACCGCTGCTACGGCGGCAATCGCTACAACCGGGCGTTCTCCATCATCCGCCGCAACGCCACGCCCGGTGCAACGCGCATGGACTACGTGCACGGCGCGGCCGTGCTGCTGCGCGCGCGCGATTTCCCCGCCGACGGGCCGTTCGCCGACCATTACTTCCTGTTCTTCGAGGAGCTGGACCTGGCAGCCCGCCTCCGGGCGGCCGGCAAGGCGATCGGATACTGCCCCGGGTGCCGCGTATCGCACTTCGAGGGCGCCTCGCGCAATCGCGGCCATGCCGACGTGCCGCCCGAGGTCGCGGAGTACTTCGAGAACCTCAACGCGCTGCGCTTCACGCGCGATCACCATCCGCTCTTCCTGCCGACGGCGCTGCTGTTCCGCGTGGTCGGAAAGGCTGCGTGGCTGTGCGTTCGGGCGCAGGGAAGTCGATTGGTATTCTGGGCGCTCGCGTTGGCCGACTTCAGCCGCGGCCGGGTTCGCCGCTTTCCGTTCCAGAAGGGCTGGCAGCCGCGCTCGGGGCACGATCGGGTGGTCGACGCGGACTGGCCCGGACTGCTCACCCGGTCGCGACCCGGCTGATCGCCCGGAGGCGACCCTGTCGACCGTGCTCCAGAACCGTCTCCACGACCTCGCCTTCCGCCTCCGGTACATCGCCCGGATGGGCCCGTGGTGGACGCTGAAGAGGATGATCCGGCGGGGATCGAGCTTCGTCCTTTGGCTGCTGCTCCTGCCGCTCACGATCGCGTTGCATCTCGCCGGCTTCCGGCACGTGACCGCCGTCACCGACCGCGTGGGCCACCTCGCCCTCGAGCCGGACTGCCTGCTCAAGGAGCAGGCGCTCGGCCGGATCGCGCGCAGGAAGTGGATCCTCCTCGCCCCGCCCGGCGGCGTCGCGAACGAGCACCTGCTCGAGTACTGGGCGCGGCATTTCATCGTCGTGCGCAACGCCCTCGCGTGCTTCGTGATCGCGAGCATGAGCGGCGCCGGGGTGATGCGCTTCGACGCTTCGCGCTACGTACGCGTCCTCGGCGGCACGCAGGGCGCCTACCGCGCCTATGCCGAGTGGGGCGAGCGAGCGCCGGTGCTGGAGCTCACGTCGGAGGACGATGCCTGGGGGCGCACGATGCTGGAACGCCTCGGCGTGCCGCAAGGCGCGTGGTTCGCCTGCGTCCATGCGCGCGAGGCCGGATTCTCGCCCACGGACGAGGAAGTGCAGAGCTACCGCAACAGCCGCATCGAGAACGCCTTCGAGGCGATTCGCGAGATCACCGGCCGCGGCGGATGGGTGGTGCGCATCGGCGACCCCAGCATGCGCGCGCTTCCGCCGATGCCGCGAGTCGTCGACTACGCACGCCATCCCCTCAAGTCGCCGCGCCTCGACGTGTACCTTTGCGCCAGGGCGCGCTTCATCCTCGGGAGCACTTCCGGAATCGCGCTCGTGGGCACCGTCTTCGGCGTGCCGTGCGCGCTCGCCAACGTGATCCCCGTCTCGACGCTCGCCTACGGCCCGAGGGACGTCTCGATCCCGATGCTCCTCCGGTCGGACGAGCTGGGCCGATCCCTGACGCTCGGGGAAATCCTCGGCTCCGACGTCGGCAACTACCTGTACAACGCGCTGTACGAGAAGAAAGGGATCCGCCCGCAGGAGAACACGCCCGGGGACATCCGTGACCTCGCCGCCGAAATGCTGGATCGCCTCGACGGCACGTACGCGTTCGACGAGGCGGATGCGGATCGGCAGCGGCAAGCGCGCGCCCTGTGGAAGCCCGGCCACTACGGCTACGGATCGGCCGCGACGATCGGCGCCTCGTTCCTGCGCAACCATCCCGAGCTGCTCGGCCGCGCATGAATTCCTTCGACGTCTTCAACGGCGATGCCGACGGCCTCTGCGCGCTCGTGCAGCTGCGCCTCGCGCATCCGCGGCCGTCGGTCCGCGTGACCGGCGTGAAGCGCGCCATCGCATTGCTCGACCGCGTCGAGGCGACGCGGGACGATCGGGTCACGGTGCTCGACGTCTCGCTCGACCGCAACCGCGCCGGGCTCGAGCGGCTGCTCGCCGCGGGGGCCTGGATCGAGTACTTCGATCACCACCATGCCGGTGCCGTCCCCGCGCACGACCACCTCGACGCGCACGTCGACACCGCGCCCGACGTCTGCACCAGCCTGCTCGTCGACCGGCACCTTTCCGGCGCGCAACGTCTCTGGGCGATCGTCGGCGCGTTCGGCGACAACCTTCCCGAGCCCGCCGCACGGCTCGCGAGCGCGTGCGCGCTCTCGGCCGCCGAAACCGCGGCGCTCCGGCGCCTGGGCGAAGCGCTCAACTACAACGCCTACGGCGAGTCGATCGCCGACCTGCGCTTCGATCCGCACCGGCTCGCGGAGTGGCTCCTCGACTCGCGCGATCCGTTCGCATTCATCGGCTCGGGAGATCACGCGCGCGTCCTGTCGGAAGGCCTCGCCGACGACCTCGCCCTGGCGCGCACCGTCGCGCCGATCGCGCAAAGCGCCCGCTCGAGCGCCTACCTGCTGCCCGATGCCGGCTGGGCGAGGCGCGTATCGGGCGTATTCGCGAACCAGCTCGCGCTCGCCGATCCGCAGCGGGCGCACGCCATCCTGTCGGTTCGCGCCCGGGGCCATGGATATACTGTCAGCGTGCGCGCGCCGAAAGCGAGGCCGCTCGGAGCCGATGCGTTGTGCCGGCGATTCGAGAGCGGCGGAGGGCGCAGCGCGGCCGCCGGCATCAACCACCTGCCGGAGGACGCGCTCGATGCGTTCCTCGGCGCCTTCCGCGCGCATTTCGCGGCCGAGGGCGGGGCGAAGGACTGATCCGGCGAGCGCGGCCGGCAATGCAATCCTCACGGAGTCGATCGATGGGCTACGGCAGCACGGCGCACTTCGACCTGATCGAGTCGCTGCTCGCGCAGCGGCGCCGTTCGCTGGGGCCGAGGGAGCGGCTCAGGATCTGCGAGCTCGGCGACCAGACGATCCAGGTGTCGAAGGAAGCCGCGGAAAGCCTGCACGCGTTCGCCGCGCGCAACCGGATCCCCGAGTCGGAAGCGGAATTCACGCAACTGCGCCAACGGCTCGACGAGCGCGTCGGCGGACCGATGCACGTGCGCGACGTCTTCGCCGCCGCCGGGTACGACTACGTTTCCATCGACGTGAACGAAGAGGGCGGCGCGCGGTTCGTGGACCTGAACTATTGGCCGAACGAGGCGCAGGCGCTGGGCCGCTTCGACGTGGTGACGAACTTCGGGACCACCGAGCACGTGGCCAACCAGGCGAGCGCGTTCGCCACCGTGCACCACCTGCTGCGCCCCGGCGGCGTGGCGATCCACCACGTGCCGATGGTGCACTACCTGAACCATGCGCTGGTGAACCTCACGCCGCGCTTCGTGCTGGGCCTCGCGACCCTCAACGACTACACCGTGCTCGCGACGTACGTCCAGTCGCACTGCGTCGACCAGGCGATCGCGTTCCACTACGGTCCCGACATCCTGTTCATGCAGGGGATGCGGGAGATGATGATGGATTCGACGCTCGCGACGATGGCCTTCTTCGTGATCCGCAAGAACTCGGAGCTGCCGTACATCCCGCCGGTCGACGTGGGCAACGACCTCGAGCGCTTCCGGCCGCTCCTCGTGCGCGGCATGGATCACTACAATCCCGGCGTCGGCGAAGCCGAGAAGGATGCGGCGCTCCGCGCGGCGATGGCGCGTGCCGCCTCCAGGTCTTCCTTCGAGCCGATCGCGGCGAGCATCGACCGGCGCGACTACGGACACCGCCTCGCGCGAACGGGCGCCGAGCTGGCGGCATCCCCGGCCCCCGCGACGCCACCCGTTGCGCAGGGCATCGCGGCGGACGCGCGCCGCAAGGCCGCCTGGCTCGTCGAGCGCACCAAGGCGCGCCTCTCGCCCACGATCGTCGGACGGATGAAGCGACGGATCTTCGGATGATCGGCGTGCGCGGCGGCATGCGCCGAACCGGCCTCGCCGACGGCGACGCGACGTGATACGAAACTAACCGGCGAGGAGACCGGCTGACCCATGGGCATCGCACTTCTCACCGCGAACGCGATCATCAATGCGCACAAGAACCAGCCGATCGGCGGCAAGGTGCTGCTCTGCGGCCGCCAATCCGTTTTCCTGACTCCCGAGGAGGTCGCGGCGCACATCCGCTCCCATGGCCTGGAGCCGCAACTGGCCGTCGAGGATTGCGAGCTCGACCGCGAGACGAGGATCGGCGGGGAAGGCCAGTCGCCGCGCGACGGAACGTTCATCTCCGACCGGAGCTTCTTCAGGATGCTGGGCGTCGAGACGCTCGAGTTCCTCGACCACAGCGATTACGAGGGCGCCCAGACGATCGTCGACCTCAACGAACCGGTCCCGCCTACGCTGGAATCGAAGTACGACTTCATCATCGACGGCGGCACGCTCGACAACGTATTCAATCCCGCCCAGGCGTTGATGAACCTCTCCAGGATGCTCAAGCCGGGCGGGCGCCTGCTCACCTACAACTACTATGCGAATTTCCGCGCCACGTATACCAACCTTCCGCACCAGTGGTACCTCGATTATTTCGCGATCAACCGGTTCGCGTTCGCCCAGACCTACTTCCTCGTCTTCGACGGGGGTCGCGGCCGAGTGTCCGTCTACCAGGCGAACCTCGCCAAGCGCGCGTCGACGAGGGACACGGTCCTCAACTTTCCGGCCATCGAGCCCACGATCGGCATCGGTCTCGTGGCGTACGCCGTCAAGGCGCCCGATTCCACGTGGGCGAGGCAGCCTTCGCAGGAGTGCTACCGATCGGACGCGGAATGGCGCGAGATGGAGCCGATCTTCACCCGGTTCGCCGCATATCCGCTCGCGACGCCGATCCAGAAGTCGACCGGCACGATGCCGATCCTGCTGCCGGGCCGCGACAGTTTCCAGTACGTCGACGTCGACGGCGTCGCGCTCACCCAGGACTCGCGCGACGCGCACGAGCGCAGGCTTCGCCGGAACATCCTGGCGGCGATGAAGTGCATGGCCGCCGAAATGGCCGGCAACCCATGGGGGATCTTCGAGCTGGAAGGCATCTTCTTCGAGTTGCTGAAGGAGTCGCCCGAGGCGCGATCGATCGTCGCGCGGGAGAACGTGTTCCTGTTCGATGCGCGGATGCTCAACCCGCACGTGAACATCGACGGCGTTCGCAAGAGGATCCATCCGGGCACCGCGGCGCTCGTCGCCAACATGCCGATCCTGGTGATCTGCACCGAGCCCCAGGTCGACGTCCTGTGGCGGCGCGTGAGCCGGCTGTTCCGCCATCTGCGGCTCTACTCGGCCTGCCTGTCCCAGAGCGAAGACAGCGAGCGCGAAGAGCCGGCATCCGGTGAGGCGGCCCCGTCGCGCTCGAAGCTCGTCGACTATTTCTCCGGCAGCGTCTATCTTTCGCCCTCGCTGGAGGCGGGCCAGTACAAGGGCTACTCGGTCCCCTACCCGCTCTCCTCCGACTAGCCGTGCGCTAGGTAAAGCTCGCCGTCCATCACGTAGGCGCGCGCGGGCCCACGCAGGCCTTCCCCGCGAACCCGGCGTTCGATCGTTCGGTGATCAACGTGCTCTACGAAGCGGACCCCGCCTGCATCGCGGAGATCGAGGCGTTGAACCGCGACCGCCCGGCGAAGGTGATCGTCCTGAACGAGTGCGTCTCGGGCACGGGCGGCGCGCGGACGTTCCGCGACGCCCATCACGGCTATGGAAGCTCGCTCCTGGAGGCCAACGCGCGCCTGCGAAGCCTCTACATCCCGGCCCACTGGATCGACTACGACTACACGGTGTACGAGGCGATCTGCGCGCGCAGCCGCCGCAGGGTGGATACGCGCACGCTCGACGAGATCGCCGCCGCGCGCGCCGAGGTGCCGCTCCCTGATTTCATCTCGCTCGACACGCAGGGCACGGAGCTCGAGATCCTGCGTGGTTCGCCCGCCGCCGTGGATGCCGCGGTCGCGATCGTCACCGAAGTGGAATTCGTGCCCTTGTACGAGGGCCAGCCGCTGTTCGGTGAGGTCTGCGCGTTCCTCGTCGAGCGCGGATTCGTGTTCGCGCGCCTCTTCCGCATCCACGAAGGCTCGTTGCATCGCGCGCCCATCGGGTTGCGCGGAAACGGCATCCCGGTCACGACCGACGCGCTGTTCCTGCGGCACCCCGGCTCGATCGCGGGCGCGGCGGGCGCCGAAGGGGACAAGGCCCTGCGCCTCGCGAAGCTCGCCTTCTTCTCGCTCTCCCAGGGCTATCTCGAGCACGCGACCTGGGCCCTGGAGGAAGCGGAGCGCGATCGCTGGCGCGAGCTCGCGATCGACGAGCCCTGGTATCGCTTCCTGCTCGAGTTCTTCGCGCTCTCGAAGCGATTCCCGGCGCTCATGCCGGAGACCTTCGCCGAGCGGCACGGCGCGGCTTCACCCGGCAAGGCGGCATTCGCGGCGCGCGTGGCGCACGAGATCGCGCCGCTCACCGAGGCGATCGCGGGAATGCAAGACCTGCTTCGCGAGCATCACTTCGACGAGGCGGCCGAGGCCATGCTGCGCATGGTCGACATCGACCAGAAGCGGCTCGGCCTGCCCGCGGCGCTCGCGCAAGGCGGGCGCCGCGGAGAAGGCTGAGCGCGGCCGACGAACGACGAAAGCGGCTACGACGTCGGCGTCGCCCAGTTCGAGACGCCGGACCACGCACCCGTTCCCAGGTTCGTGATGGTGCGCGCCCAGCAGCGATAGGCCGTCCCGGCGGTGAGCCCCGTCACGACGATCGGCGAGGACATGCCGGTGAAGTCGAAGGCCGGGCCCGAGGAGGCGGTGCAGGTCACCTCGTGGTTGACGAGCGTGCCGCCGTTGAGGCTGCCCGCCGTGAAGGACACGCTCACCTGGAGGCTGCCCGCGGTCGCCATCACCATGGTCGGCGCGGCCGGCGGACCGTTGGTCGGCGTCGCCGTGTTGGACGGGTCGGACCAGGCGCCCCAGCCGACGTTGGTGAGGGCGCGCGCCCAGCAGCGGTAGGCCGTGCCGCTCGCGAGGCCCGCGACGACGATCGGCGAAGCCATGCCGTAGCCGTTGTATCCGGTCCCGTCGGGGCCGGAGCAGGCCACCTGGATCGTCGTGAGCGTGCCGCCGTTGAGGCTTCCCGCCGTGAAGCTCACCGTCACTTGCGCCGGGCCCGCCATCGCCATGAGCATGGTCGGCGCGGCCGGCGGTCCGTCGGTGGGCGTCGCCCAGTTGGAAGCGC
>DATIZV010000279.1:0-3841 GCA_035516915.1 Usitatibacter sp.
GGCGGCGGCATCAACGGCGCCGGCATCGCGCGCGACGCCGCGGGGCGCGGCCTGTCGGTGACGCTCGCCGAGCAGGCGGACCTCGCCTCCGCGACCAGCTCCGCGAGCTCCAAGCTCATCCACGGAGGCCTGCGCTACCTCGAGCAGTACGAGTTGCGCCTGGTGCGCGAGGCCCTCCAGGAGCGCGAGGTGCTGCTGCGGCTGGCGCCCCACATCATCCGGCCGCTGCTCTTCGTGCTGCCCCACGACGCGAGCATGCGCCCGGCCTGGATGATCCGCGCCGGCCTCTGGCTCTACGACCATCTCGGCGGACGCATCACGCTGCCGGGATCGAAGGCGGTCGCCTTCCCCCATGCCGAGCTCTCCGCGGGGCTGCAGGGGCGCTACCGCAGCGGCTTCGTGTATTCCGATTGCCGCGTGGACGACTCGCGCCTCACGGTCCTCAACGCGATGGCAGCGCGCGAGAAGGGCGGCGAGGTGCTCGCGCGCACGCGCTTCGTCGCGGCGCGGCGCGTGGAGGGCGCGTGGGAGGCCACGCTGCAGCCGGCGGCCGGGAAGCCGCGCATCGTGCGCGCCAAGGCGCTCGTGAACGCGGCCGGGCCGTGGGTGGTCGACGCTCTCGGGCACATCGCCGGCGAGCGCATCGCCGAGCGCGTGCGGCTGGTGAAGGGAAGCCACATCGTCGTGCCGCGCGTGCATTCGCAGGGACACGCGTACATCCTGCAGAACCCCGACAAGCGCGTGGTCTTCGTGATCCCCTACGAGGGGCGCTTCAGCCTCATCGGCACCACCGACGTCGCCATCGACGACGTGAAGGACGGCTGGGTCATCTCGCCCGGGGAGACGCGCTACCTCCTCGACGCGGTGAACCGCTTCCTCGCGAAGCCGCTGTCGGAAGCGGACGTCGCGTGGAGCTACGCGGGCGTGCGCCCGCTCTACGACGACGGAGCCACCGATCCCTCGAAGGTGACGCGCGACTACGTGCTCAAGGTGGACGGGCGCACGGGCGAGGCGCCGCTCCTCACCGTCTTCGGCGGCAAGATCACGACCTATCGCCGCCTCGCGGAGGAGGCGATCGCGAAGCTCGCGCCCTGGTTCCCGGGCCTCGCGGGCGAATGGACCGCGCGCGAGCCGCTTCCCGGCGGCGACGTGGGACGCTTCAACGCCTTCCGCGACGAGATGTACGCGCGCTACTCGACGCTCGGCCGCGAGCTGGTCGACGGCATCGTGCGCCGCCACGGCAGCCGCGCGCCGCGCATCCTCGGCGACGCCCGCTCGATCGCGGACCTCGGCCGTCACTTCGGCGCGGGGCTCACCGAGCGCGAGGTGGAATATCTCGTCGCCGAGGAGTGGGCCGAGACCGCGCAGGACGTGCTTTGGCGCCGCACGAAGTGCGGGCTGCACATGGACGAGGCGCAGCGCTGCGCGGTGGAAGCGTTCCTCGGGCGATGAGGCCGCTCGCCGAGTTCCCGCGCGCGAAGCTCGCGAGGGTAGCGGCGGTGCTCACCGACATCGACGATACGCTCACCACCGACGGAAAGCTCCACGCGGTCGCCTTCGCCGCGCTCGAGCGGTTGCGCGCCGCGGGGCTCCTCGTCGTGCCGGTCACCGGCCGCCCGGCGGGCTGGTGCGACCACATCGCGCGCATGTGGCCGGTGGACGCGGTCGTGGGTGAGAACGGCGCGTTCTGGTTCCGCCACGATGCGCGCGCGGGGAAGCTCGCGAAGCGCTACGTGATCGGCGCGGGCGAACGCGAGCGGCGTGCCGTGAGGCTGGCAGCGATCGCCGGGCGCGTGCTGAAGGAGGTGGCCGGTTGCGCGATCGCTTCCGACCAGCCGTACCGCGAGGCCGATCTCGCGATCGATTTCCGCGAGGACGTGCCGGAGCTTCCGCGCGCGGCGGTCGCGCGCATCGTCGCCATCATGCAAGAGGAAGGGCTCACCGCGAAGGTGAGCTCGATCCACGTGAACGGCTGGTTCGGGGACTACGACAAGCTTTCCACCACGCGCCTCCTGCTCGCGGAGGAATTCGGCATCGACGCCGCGACCGCGCGCGAGGTCCTGGTCTTCGTCGGCGACTCGCCCAACGACCAGCCGATGTTCGGCTTCTTCCCGAACGCGGTCGGGGTGGCGAACGTGCGCGACATGGAGGACCTCATGACGGTCCTGCCCGCCTGGGTCACGCCCTCGCGCGGCTCCGCCGGCTTCGCCGAGCTCGCCGAGGCGATCCTCGCCGCGAGGTGAGGCATCGGGGCTGCGGCTGGCCTTTTGTTTCCGTAAGCCGCTCCGGTTCTAGCCGTTCTCCACTTCGGCGACGAGGTTGGTGTGCGGAAGCTTCTTCCACTCGAACACGACGCGGCTGCGCTCGGGGCCGATGGTCACCGGCTTCGTGAACGACCACGAATCCCAGTGCGTCGTCACCGTGTAATGACCGTCGGGAAGGCGCGCGAGGAAGTACGGCCCGTCGGTGCGCCCGGCGAAGACCACCTTGCCCTTCGCGTCGCGGATCACGACCGGGTTGTCGTACAGGTCGCGCGTGGACTTGCCGTCGTGCTCGACGAACACCAGCTCGAGCGGGAACTCCTGCGCGGCGCGCTTCACCGCGTCGGCCTCCTGCGGGGTCTTCCCGCCGGTGAGGTACTCGACGCCGCCGGCCGAGATCTGCGCCGGCGGAAGGTGGTCGAGATAGGCGGGGGGGATCGCCGCCGAGGCCGTGAGCGCGGCGCTCGCCGCCACGGCGCATGCGATGGCCTGCTGCATCATGACGTCCTCCTTTCCGTTGATGCCCGTGGCTGCTTGCGGGGCTGCGGACGGGAAGCGGGCCGCTCGCGCGGCCCGCCCGTTTCGCGCTTCAGCCCAGGTCGATCGGCACGAAGAGCTGCCGGTCGTTGCGCTCGATGAGCAGCGCCACGTGCTTGCCGCTCTTCTCGACTTGCGAGCGAAGATCGCTCGCCGAATGCACCGGCCTGCCGTTGAGCGAGAGCACGATGTCGCCCGGCAGCACGCCCGCGTGCGCCGCCGCGCCGCTCACCTGCTCGACGAGAAGCCCGCCCTTGCCGTCGTTCTGCTGGCGCTCCTCGGGCGTGAGGGGACGCACCGCGAGGCCGAGCTTCCCGGCGTTGTCGGCGCCGCCTTCGTCGTTGCTCGCCACCGTCTCGTCGGTCGCCTTGCCGGTCGAGACCGTGAGGGTCTGCGTCGTGTGATCGCGCCACACCTCGAGCTTCGCCTTCTGTCCCGGCGGCGTGTTGCCCACCAGCAGCGGGAGGTCGGATTCGCGCTCGATCGGGTTGCCGTTGTAGGCGAGGATGATGTCGCCGGTCTTCACGCCGCCCTTGGCCGCCGGGCTCGACGGGTCGACCGAGGCGACGAGCGCGCCGCGCGGCCGGTCGAGGCCGAAGGAATCGGCGAGGCTCGCGTTCACGTCCTGCACCACCACGCCGAGGTGGCCGCGCGTCACGTGGCCGGTCTTCATCAGCTGGTCCTTCACGTTCATCGCGACCTCGATCGGGATCGCGAAGGACAGCCCCTGGAAGCCGCCGGTGCGCGTGTAGATCTGCGAGTTGATGCCGATCACCTCGCCCGCGAGGTTGAAGAGCGGGCCGCCGGAGTTGCCCGGGTTCACCGGCACGTCGGTCTGGATGAACGGCACGAAGCCCTCGTCCGGCAGGGTGCGCGACTTGCCCGAGATGATGCCGGCGGTGACGCTGTTCTCGAAGCCGAACGGCGAGCCGATGGCCAGCACCCAGTCGCCGACGCGGGTTTGCGCCGGGTCGCCAACGCTGACGGTGGGCAGATTCTGCGCGTCGATCTTCAGCACCGCCGTGTCGGTGGGCTTGTCCACG
>DATIZV010000280.1:0-5580 GCA_035516915.1 Usitatibacter sp.
GCGTGATCGCGTCCATCGCGCTCGCGTCCTGGCGGCCGATCCCGGCCGCCTCGTCGCGCGTCATCGCGCCCGGCACCATGAGGGCCGAGACCGTGATCGCGGCCGGGGTGGCCACGATCGAGGCGATGAGGATGTGGCCGATCGCGTCCGGCACCACCGGCCCGAGGATCGATGCGTAGAGCGCCATCACCGTCCCGGCGATGGTCGCCATCCCGCACACCATGACGATGAAGAGCTCGGAACGCGTGAGCCGCGCGAGGTACGGCTTGATGACGAGCGGCGCCTCCACCATGCCGACGAAGACGTTCGCCGCGGCGGAAAGGCCCACCGCTCCGCCCAGGCCCATCGACTTCTCGAGGAGCCACGAAAAGGCGCGCACGATCGCGGGCAGGATGCGCCAGTGGAAGAGGAGCGCGGAGAGCGCGCTCACGACCAGCACCAGCGGCAGCGCGCGGAACGCGAGGATGAAGCTCGCCTCGGGATGGCGCACTTCGAAGGGCGCGGCGCCCCCGCCGAGGTAGCCGAAGACGAACGCCGTGCCCGCGCCGGTCGCCCGATCGAGCGCCTGCAGCGCGCCGTCGAGCGAGAAGAGCGCGGCGCGCAGCCACGGCACCAGGAGGAGCAGCGCGGCGAGCACGGCCTGCAGCACGAGGCCCGCGACGACCAGCCGCCAGCGCACCTCGGAGCGGCGCTCGGAAAGGGCCCACGAGAGCGCGACGAGGGCCGTGAGGCCGAGGGGCGCGTGGAGGATCTCCATGGCCGGCGGATTATCCCCGATGTCGTCGCGGCGCAGGCGCGAACCGGCGGATCTTCCCCTTCGCGGGGATGACCGGGAAGTGCGCTTCTGCTATAATTTTCGGTCGATGAAAGCGGGATGAGCCAGGTCCAGTCCAAGCTCTCCCGTTTTTTTGCGCCCGCGTTTCGCGCGGGCATTTCGTGATCCTCGTCCCCCGGAGCCGTTCGTGCAGCAGAAGACCCCCGCCGTCCTGGTCCTCGCCGACGGGAGCGTTTTCCGCGGCTGCAGCATCGGCTACGACGCAGAGGGCGCGCGCAGCGTCGGCGAGGTCGTGTTCAACACGGCCATGACCGGCTACCAGGAGATCCTCACCGATCCCTCGTACGCCGGGCAGATCGTGACGCTCACCTATCCCCACATCGGCAACGTCGGCGCGAACGCCGAGGACGCCGAATCGCGCAAGGTGTTCGCCGCCGGGCTCGTGATCCGCGACCTTCCGCTCGCCGCCTCGAACTGGCGCGAGCAGGAGGACCTGCCCTCGTACCTGAAGCGCAACAAGCTGGTCGCGATCGGCGACCTCGACACGCGCCGCCTCACGCGCCTGCTGCGCAACAAGGGCGCGCAGAACGGGTGCATCGTCACCGGCAGGCCCGGGGAGCACGCCTCCGATCTCGACGAGAAGGCCGCGCTCGCCGCGGCGAAGTCGGCGCCGTCGATGGCGGGCCAGGACCTCGCGAAGGTGGTGAGCGTCGGCGCGCCTTACGACTGGAACGGGAGCCTGTGGGCGCTCGGCACCGGCTACAAGCCGGGCGCGCCGGTGAAATACCACGTGGTCGCGTTCGACTACGGCGTGAAGCACAACATCCTGAGGAACCTCGCCGAGCGCGGCTGCAAGGTCACGGTGCTTCCGGCGACCGCCACCGCGCGGCAGGCGCTCGCCCTGAAGCCGGACGGTGTCTTCCTCTCGAACGGACCGGGCGACCCGGAGCCTTGCGACTACGCGATCGGGGCGATCCGGGAGATCGTCGGGACCGGAACGCCGGTGTTCGGCATCTGCCTCGGCCACCAGCTCCTCGGGCTCGCCGCGGGCGCGAAGACCACCAAGATGAAGTTCGGCCACCACGGCGCGAACCATCCGGTGCAGGACCTCGAGACGGGCAAGGTATTCATCACCAGCCAGAACCACGGCTTCACCGTGGACGAGAAGACGCTGCCCGCGAACGTGAAGCCCACGCACCGCTCGCTCTTCGACGGCTCGCTGCAGGGCATCCGCTACCTCGACAAGCCGGCCTACAGCTTCCAGGGCCACCCGGAGGCGAGCCCCGGCCCGCACGAGATGGCGGTGCTCTTCGACAAGTTCGTGCAGCTCATGGAGGCGAGCAAGAAGCGTTGAAACCACGGATGAACACAGATGAACACGGATGGTTTTCCCCAGGTATGAGCTGCGGCGGTGAGGTACGCATCGGCTCCTGCGATGCCGCTCGATTTGCCCGACTCATCTGTGTTCATCTGTGCTCATCTGTGGTTCCTACGCCTTAGCAAAGAATGCCGAAGCGCACCGACATCAGGAGCATCCTCATCATCGGCGCCGGCCCGATCGTGATCGGCCAGGGGTGCGAGTTCGACTATTCGGGCGCGCAGGCGTGCAAGGCGCTGCGCGACGAGGGCTACCGCGTGATCCTCGTGAACTCGAACCCGGCGACGATCATGACCGACCCCGAGATGGCCGACGTCACGTACATCGAGCCGATCACCTGGCCGATGGTCGCGCGCATCATCGAGAAGGAGCGCCCCGACGCGCTGCTGCCGACGATGGGCGGGCAGACGGCGCTCAACTGCGCGCTCGACCTCGCGCGCGAAGGCGTGCTCGAGAAATTCGCCGTCGAGATGATCGGCGCGCGCAAGGAGGCGATCGACAAGGCCGAGGACCGCGAGAAGTTCAAGCTCGCGATGGCGAAGATCGGCCTCGAGTCGCCGCGGAGCGCCCTCGCGCACTCCCTCGAGGAAGCGCGCCAGGTGCAGGCGATGGTCGGCTTCCCCACCATCATCCGTCCCTCCTTCACGCTCGGCGGCACCGGCGGGGGCATCGCCTACAACATGGAGGAGTTCGAGACCATCTGCGAACGCGGCCTCGACGCCTCCCCCACCCGCGAGCTCCTCATCGAGGAATCGGTGATCGGCTGGAAGGAGTTCGAGATGGAGGTCGTGCGCGACAAGCACGACAACTGCATCATCATCTGCTCCATCGAGAACCTGGATCCGATGGGCGTGCACACCGGCGACTCGATCACGGTGGCGCCCGCGCAGACGCTCACCGACAAGGAATACCAGGTGATGCGCGACGCATCGATCGCGTGCCTGCGCGAGATCGGCGTCGAGACCGGCGGATCGAACGTGCAGTTCGCGGTGAACCCCGAGAACGGGCGCATGGTCATCATCGAGATGAACCCGCGCGTGTCGCGCTCCTCGGCGCTCGCCTCGAAGGCGACCGGCTTCCCGATCGCGAAGATCGCGGCGAAGCTCGCCGTGGGCTACACGCTCGACGAGCTCAGGAACGACATCACGGGCGGCGCCACGCCCGCCTCCTTCGAGCCTACGATCGATTACGTCGTGACGAAGGTGCCGCGCTTCGCGTTCGAGAAGTTCAAGCAGGCCGACGACCGCCTCACCACGCAGATGAAGAGCGTGGGCGAGGTGATGGCGATCGGTCGCAACTTCCAGGAGTCGCTGCAGAAGGCGCTGCGCGGCCTGGAGGTGGGCGTCGACGGCTTCAACCTGAAGAGCGTCGATCCGGAGAAGATCGGCGACGAGCTCGCGTACCCGCGCGCCGAGCGCATCTGGTACGTCGCGGACGCCTTCGGCGTCGGCATGTCGCTCGAGGAGATCCACGCCTTCACGAAGATCGACCGCTGGTTCCTCGCGCAGATCAAGGACCTCGTCGATACCGAGCTCGAGATCGAGAAGAAGGCGCTCGCCGATTTTTCCCGCGAGGAGCTCCACGAGCTCAAGCGCATGGGCTTCTCCGACCGCCGCCTCGCCCACCTGTGGCGCACCACCGAGCACGAGGTGAGGAAGCGCCGCCACGCCGAGGCGATCCGCCCGGTCTTCAAGCGCGTCGACACCTGCGCCGCGGAATTCGCGACCAAGACCGCGTACATGTACTCGAGCTACGACGAGGAGGACGAGTCGGAGCCGACGAATCGCCGCAAGATCATGGTGCTGGGCGGCGGCCCCAACCGCATCGGGCAGGGCATCGAGTTCGACTACTGCTGCGTGCACGCGGCGCTCGCCCTGCGCGAGGACGGCTACGAGACCATCATGGTCAACTGCAACCCCGAGACCGTCTCGACCGACTACGACACCTCGGACCGCCTGTACTTCGAGCCGCTCACGCTCGAGGACGTGCTCGAGATCGTGGACCGCGAGAAGCCCGAGGGCGTCATCGTCCAGTTCGGCGGGCAGACGCCGCTCAAGCTCGCCCGCGACCTGGAGAAGGCGGGCGTGCCGATCATCGGCACCACCCCCGACGCGATCGACCGCGCCGAGGACCGCGAGCGCTTCCAGCAGATGCTGAACGAGCTCGCCCTCGCGCAGCCGCCCAACCGCACCGCGCGCACGGCGGAAGAGGCGCTCGCGGGCGCCAAGGCGATCGGGTATCCCGTGGTCGTGCGTCCCTCGTACGTGCTGGGCGGGCGCGCGATGGAGATCGTGCACGCCGAGGCGGACCTGGTGCGCTACATGAACGAGGCGGTGAAGGTCTCGAACGACTCGCCGGTGCTGATCGACCGCTTCCTCAACGATGCGACCGAGGTGGACGTCGACGCCGTTTCCGACGGCGAGCGCGTGATCATCGGCGGCATCATGGAGCACATCGAGCAGGCGGGCGTGCACTCGGGCGACTCGGCGTGCTCGCTGCCGCCGTTCAGCCTCTCGCCGGAGCTGCAGAACGAGCTCAGGCGCCAGACGGTCGCGATGGCGAAGGCGCTGAACGTCGTCGGCCTCATGAACGTGCAGTTCGCGATCCAGGACGGGAAGGTCTACGTGCTGGAGGTGAACCCGCGCGCCTCGCGCACCATTCCCTACGTCTCCAAGGCGACGGGCGTCCCGTTCGCGAAGGTCGCCGCGCGCTGCATGGTGGGCAGGACGCTCGCCGAGCAGGGCGTCACGCGCGAGGTGATCCCGCCGTACTATTCGGTGAAGGAGGCGGTGTTCCCGTTCATCAAGTTCCCCGGGGTGGACACGATCCTCGGTCCCGAGATGAAGTCCACCGGGGAGGTGATGGGCGTGGGGCAGAGCTTCGCCGAGGCGTTCGTGAAGAGCCAGCTCGCCGCGGGGGTGCGGCTTCCGAAGGGCGGCAAGGCGTTCCTCTCGGTGCGCAACGCCGACAAGGCGCGCCTCATCGAGATCGCCCGCGCGCTCGCCGAGCTCGGGTTCTCGCTCGTCGCCACGAAGGGCACCGCGGCCGCGCTCTCGCAAGCCGGGCTCAAGGTGCAGCCGGTGAACAAGGTCCAGGAGGGACGGCCGCACATCGTGGACATGCTGAAGAACCGCGAGATCGCCTTCATCGTGAACACCGTCGAGGAGGACCGGCGCTCGATCCAGGACTCGTGGTCGATCCGCAACACGGCGCTCCACAACCGCATCACCTACTACACGACCCTCGCCGGGGCGCGCGCGGCGTGCCTCGGCATGCGCCATCTCGAGGAGATGCGCGCCTACGACATCCAGTCCCTGCACGCCACCCTGCCATGAGCAAGATCCCCATCACCCTGCGCGGCGCGGAGATGCTGCGCACCGAGCTGCACCGGCTGAAGACCGTCGACCGGCCGGCGGTGTTCACCGCC
>DATIZV010000281.1:0-20623 GCA_035516915.1 Usitatibacter sp.
GACTGGCAAAAGGCGCTGCGCAAGCTCCTGCGCAGCCCGACCCTCGAAGTCGTGGCCGCGATCCTCCTCGTGCTGCTCGCGGCCTGGGTGGTGATCCAGACCGAAGCCGAGCGGCACGCGCCGCTCTTCCCGCTGCTCTTCCGGCACGACAAGTAGCCCTGCGCGGGCCGGTGTAAGATCGGTCCCATGCAAAGCCTCGACCTCGACGTCCTCGAACGCGCCCTCGAATGGCGCCGCGCGGGACGCCGCGTGTGGCTCGCCACCGTCGCGAGGACCTTCGGCGCGAGCCCCCGGCCGCCGGGGTCGCTCACCGCGATCCGCGACGACGGCATCCTCGTCGGCTCGGTTTCCGGCGGCTGCATCGAGGACGACCTCGTGCGGCGGCGCGAGGAGTACGCCGGCCGCAAGCCGCATTTCGTCTCGTATGGCGTCACCGCCGACGAGGCGCGCCGCTTCGGGCTGCCGTGCGGCGGCGAGCTGGAAATCATCGTCGAGCCGGAGGCGCCGCCCGCCCAGATCGAGGCGCTCCTCGAGCGCATCGCCGAAGGGCGCATCGTCGCGCGCCATGTCGATCTCGCGAGCGGCGCATGGACGCTCGCGCCGGCGGGCTCGAGCGACGCATGCGAGCGCAGCGATGCGCGCTTCACGAGCGTGCACGGGCCGCGCTGGCGCATGCTCGTGATCGGCGCCTCCGAGATCGCGCACTACCTCGCCGAGATCGCCGCCACCGTCGACTACCAGGTCTTCGTGTGCGATCCGCGCGAGGAGTACCGCAGCGCGTGGCGCTCGGGGAATGCGAGGTGGGTCGAGGGCATGCCCGACGATGCCGTGCTCGCCTTCCGTCCCGACCCGCACACCGTGATCCTCACCGTGTCGCACGACCCGAAGCTCGACGACATGGCGCTGCTCGAGGCGCTGAAGAGCGACGCGTCGTACGTCGGCGCGGTGGGATCGGCGCGCACCAACGCCGAGCGGCGCCGTCGACTCGCGCAGTTCGACCTCGGCGCGCAGCAGATCGCGCGGCTGCACGGACCGGTCGGCCTCTCGATCGGATCGCGCACGCCGCCCGAGATCGCCGTCGCGATCCTCGCCGACCTCATCGCGACGCGCAACGGCGTGATGCTCGAGAAGTCGCAGGACGCCGGCCAGAAGCGCGCCTAGCTTCGTCGCCGAAGCGAACCCGCCCGCCATCGTGGAGATCCGCGGCTTGCTCTTGTGCGGCGGCTCCTCGAAGCGTTTCGGCTCGGACAAGCTCCTCGCGGTGATTCCCGGCGAGGAAGCCGGTGGGCCGATCGGTGCGCGGGCGGCATTGAACCTCCTCGAGGGCGCCGGCAACGCGCTCGCCGTGATCCCGCCCGGTGCAACGCGACTGCGTGCCGCGCTCGAGGGCGCAGGCTGCGAGGTGCTCGAGTCGGATCGCACCGCGCTCGGGATGGGCGCGAGCCTCGCCGCGGCGGTCGCCGCGACCGATCGCGCCGACGGGTGGATCGTCGCGCTCGGCGACATGCCGCTCGTCGCGCCCGCCACGATCCGCGCCGTTCGCGACGCGCTCTGCGCCGGCGCGCTCCTGGCGGCCCCGGTCTCGGCGCGCGGCGGCGTGCGCGGCCATCCCGTGGGATTTTCCTCGGCGCTGCGCGCCGAGCTCCTCGCGCTCTGCGGCGACCTCGGCGCGCGCGGCGTGCTCGACCGCCATCGCGACGCCCTGCGCGTCCTGCCCACGGACGATCCCGGAATCCTCGTGGACCTGGACACGCCGGGCGAGCTCGCCGAGGCCGCTCGGCGCCGCTCCTAGCGTGCGATCATTCGCGTTCCGTTCCGGCGAGGGAGAGGTCATGCGAATCCGCGGTGCCGTGCTGAACGCGATGGGCGTCGAGCCGCCGTACGACCGCACGCGCCCGCTCGCCATCGACGAGATGGAGCTCGCGCCGCCCGGGCGCGGCGAGGTGCTGGTGGCGATCGGCGCCGCGGGCCTGTGCCATTCCGATCTCTCCGTGATCAACGGCGACCGTCCGCGCCCCACGCCGATGCTCCTCGGCCACGAGGCCGCGGGCGTCGTGGAGGCGCTCGGCGAGGGCGTCGAGGACCTCGCGAAGGGCGACCACGTCGTGCTCGTCTTCGTGCCGAGCTGCGGCCACTGCATGCCGTGCGCGGAAGGACGGCCCGCGCTGTGCTCGCCGGGCGCCGCTTCCAACACCGCGGGAACGCTCCTCGGCGGGCCTCGCCGCCTCTCGCGCCGTGGCGAGGCCGTCCACCATCACATGGGCTGCTCCGCGTTCGCCGACCACGCCGTCGTCTCGCGCAACTCGCTGGTGAAGGTCGACCCCGGGCTTCCCCTCGACGAGGCGGCGCTCTTCGGCTGCGCGGTGCTCACGGGCGTGGGCGCGGTCGTGAACACCGCGAAGGTGCCGATGGGCGCGACGGTCGCGGTGGTGGGGCTGGGCGGCGTCGGCCTCGCCGCGCTGCTCGGCGCCGTCGCGGCGGGCGCGAGCCGCATCGTCGCCGTGGACCTCGCGCGCGACAAGCGCGACCTCGCCCTGGCGCTCGGCGCGACGGACGCGTTCGACGCCGCGGCGCCGGGCGCGATCGAGGCGATTCGCGACGCGACCGGCGGAGGCCTCGACTACGCGCTCGAGTTCGCGGGCTCGGTGAAGGCGATGGACCTCGCCTACCGCATCACGCGCCGCGGCGGGACCACGGTCACGGCCGGACTGCCGCACCCGACCGCGACCTTCGCGCTGCCGCAGACCCACCTCGTCGCGGAGGAGCGCACGGTGAAGGGCAGCTACATCGGCACCTGCGTTCCGGCACGCGACCTGCCGCGCTACGTCGCGCTCTATCGCGAGGGACGGCTCCCGGTGGACAAGCTCCTCACGCACCGCATGAAGCTCGACGACATCAACGAAGGATTCGAGCGCCTGCGCGAGGGCAAGGCGGTGCGCCAGGTGGTGCTCTTCTAGCGACCCGGGTTGGGGATGTACCGGCCGGTGCGCGGATCGACGTAGCCGCCCGGCACCTGGTGCAGCACGTTGCCGGTCGCGGGATCGATCGCGAACTTTCCCGCCGGCTGCGCGACGGAGCCGGTCTGCGGATTCGCGACGGGCGTCCTGGGCGGCTCGACGATATCGAGGTGCGCGACGCCCGCCGGCGGCGGAACCGCTGTTTCGACCGGCGGCAGCGGGCGCACGACGCTCGGGTAGGGCTCGATCGCCGCGCGCTGCGGAAGCTTCGGCTCGGGCGGCGGACCCATCGCGCGTCCCGCCGGGCTCTGCAGCAATCCCGCGAGCTCGTCGCGCGCTTCCCGGCGCTGCGCCGTGGTGGAGCGCGGATCGCGGATCACCGCCTCGAGCGCGTTCATCCGCTCGAGCGTCGCCTTGGGCGGCGGCCACTGCGGGCCGTCCACGCCGAGCGCGCTCGCCGGTGCGAGGGCCGCGGCCGCGACGAGCAGCAGGGCGCGCACGATCGCTACCCGGTCCTGCGCGGCGGATACTTCTCGCCCGCCTCCACGCGCACCGGCAGCACGTTCTGCTTCGGCGGCAGCGGGCAGGTGGTGTACTTGTTGAACGCGCACGGCGGGTTGTACGCGCGGTTGAAGTCGAGCAGCACGCTCTGCCCCGACGCGGGCTTCTTCGCGACGTACAGGAAACGGCCCGCTCCGTACGTCGTCTTGCCGGCGGTCGCATCGCGGAAGACGAAGAAGAGCCCGCCGTCGTCGCCCACGGCGTCGAGTCGGTAGGTCTTCCCGCCGAGCTCGAACTGCACGTAGCCGGGCGAGGGCTCGTCCGAGACCTCGTCGATCACGTTCACGATCGGGATGTGGCGCCGCGGCTCGTAGGCGACGAACTTCGCGCGCACGCGGTAGGCCTCCTTCACGGGATACCACGTGCGGCCGCCGAAGCGCGCGCGGTTCTCGCTGCGGTTGTCCGCGAGGCGCAGCACGTAGCGCCCCTGGTGCTCGATCACGTGGAAGGCGGCGCGGCCCATCGAGACCCAGTCGGGCGTGCCGGCCTCGGTGTCCATCACCTTGTCGTTCATCGGGATGCCGTCCTTTTCCATGGTGAGCCCCGGCGCGAGCTTCACCTCGACGCGGCCGGGCGCGACGCTGATCGTGCCCATGCGCGCCGGCCCGAGCCCCTTCGGGAAGACGATGTCGTTGTCCGCGCCGGTGCCGAAGCTGTTCGCGCCCTCCTTCATCACGTAGCGCCCGGCGAGCGTGAGCCAGCCGTTGTCCTTGCGCAGGCTCGCGTCGGCGCGCGCGCGCCAGGCCTCGACGTCCTTCACGTACGCGGGATCGGCGGCGCCGAGGACGGGAAGCGCGAGGGCGGTGCAAAGCGCGAGGAGGCAGGCGGCCTTCATGGGGATTCGACTCCGGGGAGACTGGGCAGTTCGGATTCTAGCTTGCGCCTTCGCCGATCGCCTCCAGCACCTTCGCGGGGTCGAGCTTCTCCAGGCAATCGGTGTGGCCCAGCGGGCAGGTGCGCCGGAAGCAGGGACTGCAGTCGAGGTGCAGCGAGACGACGCGCGCGCGCGCCGAAAGCGGCGGCGTGTAGCCCGGGCTCGAGGAGCCGAAGATCGCGGCCATGGGCCGGTCGAGAGCGGCGGCGACGTGCATGAGGCCGGAGTCGTTGGTGACCACGCGCGCCGCCGAGGCGAGGAGGTCGATCGCCTCGTCGAGCGTCGTGCGCCCCGCGAGGTCCACGCATGCGCCCGCGGCCAGCGCGGCGATCTCGCGCGTCGCGGCGGCATCCTTCGCGCTGCCGAGCAGCCACACCTGCCAGCCGCGCGCGGAAAGCGTGCGCGCGAGCGCGGCGAAATGGCGCGGCGGCCAGCGTTTCGCCGGGCCGTATTCGGCTCCGGGCGCGAACGCCGCCGCGGGTCGTTGCGCGGAGAGCCCGAGCCTGCCGAGGGTGGCGAGCCGCGTCGCGTCGTCCGCGCGCAGCCGGGGCTCGGGGACAGGACGGCGCAAGGCTTCGCCGGCCGGTTGGGCGAGCGCGGCGTAGCGATCGACCAGGCGCGGCAGCGCGCGCTCGTCGAGCGGGCGAAGATCGTTCAGCAGGCCGTAGCGCATCTCGCCGCGATAGCCCGTACGTCGCGGGATCCCCGCGTGCCACGGGATCAGCGCCGACTTCCAGGTGTTGGGCAGCACGATCGCGTGGTCGTACGAGGCGAGCCCGCGCGCGAAGGCGCGCCGCGCGCCGAGCTCGAGGTCGCCGTGCCCGAAGGGCAGCGCGAAGGCCTCCTCCACGCCCGGCATGCGGCGGTAGACCGCGAGCGCCCACGGTGGAGCGAGCACGTCGACGCGACCCTGCGGATCGGACTCCTTCAGGCGCGCGACGAGCGAATGCGAGAGGACCGCGTCCCCGATCCAGGACGGGCCGACGATGAGGGTGCGCATGCGGTAGGTTCCCGACCGGGCCTGCCCCCGAGCGCCTTCGTCGGGGGAACGACGGGCTCAGTGACCCGCCGGGGCCTCGCCGGTGAGCCTGTAGAGCGTGCCGCAGTAGGGGCAGCGCGCCTGCTTCGTCGCCTCGATCGGCAGGAACACGCGCGGGTGCGTGTTCCACAGCTTCTGCGAAGGCAGCGGGCAGTGCAGCGGCAGGTCCGCCGCGGTCACCTCGACGTACTTCTGGTCAAGCTCGGACGGCAGCGACATTTTCGGTCTGCACCGGCGTGAGCCACTGGCGGTACTTGGGATTGCGGCCGTTCACGATGTCGAAGAAGGCGGTCTGGATGCGTTCGGTGACCGGGCCCCGCGAGCCGGAGCCGATCGTGCGCCGGTCGAGCTCGCGGATCGGCGTCACCTCCGCCGCCGTGCCCGTGAAGAACGCCTCGTCGGCGATGTACACGTCGTCGCGCGTGATGCGCGTCTTCTCGACCGCGATGCCGAGGTCGGCGCAGATCGACTGCACGCTCCTCCACGTGATGCCGTCGAGCGCCGTGGTGAGCTGCGGCGTGTAGACGCGCCCGTCCTTCACGATGAAGAGGTTCTCGCCCGGACCTTCCGCGACGAACCCGTCGGTGTCGAGGAGCAGGCCCTCGTCGTAGCCTTCCTGCGTCGCCTCGAGGTTCGCGAGGATCGAATTGGCGTAGGTGCTCGCGAGCTTCGCGCGCGCCATGGTGACGTTCACGTGGTGGCGCGCGAAGGAGGAGGTCTTCACGCGGATGCCGCGCTTCAAGCCCTCCTCGCCCAGGTAGGCGCCCCAGGGCCATGCGGCGACCGCGACGTGCACCTTGGCGCCCAGCGGGGAGACGCCCATCTTCTCCGAGCCGTAGAAGGCGATCGGTCTGAGGTAGCAGCTCTCCAGCTTGTTGGCGCGAACCACCTCCTTCTGCGCCGCGATGAGCTCTTCCTTGCCGTACGGGATCTCCATGAGGTAGATCTTCGCGGAGTTGAAGAGCCGGTCGGTGTGCTCCTTCAGCCGGAAGATGGCGGTCCCGAGCGACTCCGTCTTGTACGCGCGCACGCCCTCGAATACCGCGAGGCCGTAGTGCAGCGAGTGCGTGAGCACGTGCGTGGTGGCTTCGCGCCAGGGCACGAGCTTGCCGTCGTACCAGATGAAGCCGTCGCGGTCTGCCATCGACATTGGAGGGGGCTCCGCAATTCGTCCGGGGAAGGGTGGAATTCTAGCCCAAAACCGCGTCCTCCCCCGGCCGGCCGCGTGCCGTAAGTTACTCTCCGGCGCCGCGGCCGTGTGCCATAATCGGCGAGCGTCGCTACCAAACAAGAAGAGGGAGAGTCGCGCCAGGATGGACGTCGATCCGTCGACCAGACCGCCCGTGCCCCCAGCGGGGCTGCGTGCGCCGCCGAGACCGCTCACGCCGGAGGAGAAGCTCTCCGGCGACATGCTGATGCTCACGACGGGCTTCATGATGTGCGCGGCGGCGCTCTGGCTCGCCGTCTACTGGAGCATGGGCTACCAGTACTCGACCGCGATCCCGCTCATCTTCCAGGGCCTCTCGTTCGTCACCATCACGCTGTACTGGAAGCTGCGGCGCGTCTACGCCTTCGCCGTGATCCAGCTCGCGCTGATCCTCTTCACGCCCTTCGCGATGCAGTGGGCGATCGGCAACTTCGTGAACTCCTCGGGCGTGAGCCTCTGGGGGCTCATGGCGCCGGTGGGCGCGGTGACCGTGCTCGGCACGCGCCAGTCGATGCCCTGGTTCTTCGCCTGGCTCTTCATGACGGTGATGGCGGGCGTGTTCGACTACATGCTCTCGGGCACGGTGCAGCGCTTCGACCTGCAGACGGTCGCGGTGTTCTTCGTGCTCAACTTCGCCGCCATCTCGGTGATGATCTATTCGCTGCTCTGGTACTTCGCCAACGAGAAGCAGAAGCTGCGCGCGCAGGTCGACGCCTCGCACGAGGAGATCCGGCTGGAGCGCGACCGCAGCGAGAAGCTGCTCCTCAACGTCCTGCCGCCCGCGATCGCCGAGCGCCTGAAGAGGAACGAGGTGAACATCGCGCAGGGGCACGCCGACGTGACGGTGCTGGTGGCCGACATCGTGGGGTTCACGCGCATGACCGAGGAGCTCTCGCCGGTGGAGACGGTGAAGATCCTGAACGACGTGTTCTCGCACTTCGACGACCTCGCCGACCGCTACCACGTCGACAAGATCAAGACGATCGGCGACGCGTACATGGCCGCCGCGGGACTCGAGACCGGGGCGCACATCCACTACGCCGACGCGATCGCGAGCATGGCGCTCGAGATGCAGGCGAAGATCGAGGAGTACCGGCGCCGCACGGCGGCGAACATCGAGATCCGCATCGGCATCGGCACCGGCCCCGTCGTCGCGGGCGTGATCGGCAAGAAGAAGTTCATCTACGACATGTGGGGCGACACCGTGAACGTCGCGTTCCGCATGGCGGCCGACGCGCCGGCGGGCGCGATCCAGATGGACTCGACGACCTACCGCCGGCTGCAGCAGCGCTTCCGGTTCGCGCAGGCGCAGGAAGTGGACATCAAGGGCAAGGGGCGCATGCAGGTCTACCGCCTCGAGGGCCCGGTGCAGGGCTCCGCGCGCCGCGCCGAGGCCTAGCCGAAGAGCGCCGTCCAGAGCCGCGTCACCGCCGCTCGCTCCCGTGCGAGCTCGCCCTCGGCGACGCGGACCGTTTCCTCGTCGTTGAGCGCCGCCTGGTGGATGCGCCGGCGCATCGCGAGGTAGGCGTCCGCGGCGGGCGAGGCGATCCCGGCGTCTACGAGCCCCAGCTCCGCGCAACGATGGAGCAGCGTGTGGTTGCCCTTGTTCTCGCGCAGCTGCGCATGCCGCGGCCCGTAGGCGAGCACCAGCGCCTGCACGCAGAACTCCAGGTCGATCACGCCGCCCTCGATGTGCTTGAGGTCGTGCGCCAGCGACTTCTGGTCCGCGCGCATCTTGCGCCGCATCGCGACGATCTCCTCGAAGAGCTTCGCGCGGTCGCGCGGCCGCGCGAGGATCTCGTCGCGCACGGCCTCGAAGCGCCGCCCGAGCGCGCGATCGCCGGCGCAGGCGCGCGCACGGGTGAGCGCCTGGTGCTCCCAGGTCCACGCGCGCTCCAGCTGGTAGTCGCGGAAGGCGGAGAGCGAGCTCACCAGCAGCCCGGACGCTCCGTCGGGGCGCAGCCTCAGGTCGGTCTCGTAGAGCACGCCGGCCGCGGTGAGGCTCGTGAGCCAGGTGTTCACGCGCTGCGCGGCCCGCGCGAGCTTCTCCTGCGGCGCGGACGCCGCCTCGTCGTGAAGGAAGATCACGTCGAGATCGGAGCCGTAGCCCAGCTCCTTCGCCCCGAGCTTGCCATAGGCGACGACGCAGAAGCCCGGTACCGCGGGCGTAGCGTCGTCTTCGGGACGTCGGGGACCCGCGCTCGCGCCCTCGGGAACGACGAGCATCCCGACGCTTCGCGCGGCTTCCACGAGCGTCACGTCGAGGATCGTGTCGGCGAGCGCCGTGAGCTCGTCGGAAAGGGCCATCACCGGGAGCTCGCCTTCCAGGTCGGCGATCGTGAAGCGCAGCACCTGGCGCTGCTTGTAGTGGCGCAGGTGGTCCAGGAGCCGCTCGACGTCGCCGGAGAGCGCCGCGCACTCCGCGCCGAGGGCCTCGCGCTCCGCCGCCCAGTCGGTGGCGGCGAAGCTCGCCGCGGTGCGCGTGAGCTCGTCGAGGAGGATCGGATGGCGCGCGAGGAGGCGCGCCGCCCAGGCGCTCTTCGACACCAGGCGCGCGGCGCGCGCCAGCACCTGGGGCTGCTCCACGAGGAGCGAGTAGTAGGCCTCGCGCCCGCCGATCGCCTCGAGAAGGTCGAGGAGGCGCGCGGCCGTGGTCTCGTCGCCGCCCTCGTGCGCGAGCGCCGCGACGAGGAGCGGCAGGAGCTGCTCGACGCGCGCGCGGATCGCCGCGGAGAGCGCGCGATAGCGGCGCGAGCGCGTGAATTCCACCAGGCGCGCGGCGATCGGCTTCGCGTCCGTGATCCCCGCCTCGGCGAGCTCCCCCGCAAGCCCTTCCGGATCGGCGCTCGCCTGCGGATCGTAGAGCCACGCGGCGAGGCTCGCGGCCCTCGCGTGCTCGGGCGGCGCCTCGAAGAGCGCGTTGAACGCGTCCTGCACCTTCGCGCGATGGGCGTCGAGGCGCGCGGCGAGCGCCTCCCACCCGGCGCAGTCCATCGCCTCGGCGATGACGGCGCGATGCTCCGGCGTCCTCGGCAGCGCCTGGGTCTGCTGGTCGTCGTAGTACTGCAGGCGATGCTCGAGGCGCCGCAGGAACGCGTACGCCTCGAGGAGCGCCTGCGCGCGCTCGGGCGGGACCAGGCCGCGCTCGCCGATCGCGGCGAGCGCGGCGCGCGTCGAGGTCGTGCGCAGCCCCGCGTCGCGGCCGCCGCGCACCATCTGGAAGAGCTGCGCGGCGAACTCGACCTCGCGGATGCCGCCCGTGCCGACCTTGATGTCGTCCGACTTCCGGCGCCGGATCGCGGCCTCGAAGATGCGCGCGTGCAGCTCGCGCATCGAGTCGAGCATCCCGTAGTCCAGGTAACGGCGGTACACGAAGGGCTCCACGCGCTCGCGCACGCCCTGCGCCGGCCCCGCCACCACGCGCGCCTTGAGCCACGCGTAGCGCTCCCAGGGGCGCGCGTGGGCGATGAAGTAGTCCTCGAGCGCCGCGAGCGAGGTCGAGAGCGGGCCGCTGTCGCCGAACGGGCGCAGGCGCATGTCGACGCGGAACGCCTGCCCATCCTCGGTCACGTCGGCGAGCAGCGCGATGAGCGCGCGGCCCACGGCGGCGAAGAACGCCGAGTGCGCGAGGGGACGCGGGCCCGACGTCTCGCCCTCGCCGGTGTAAAGGAACACCAGGTCGACGTCGGAAGAGACGTTGAGCTCGCCCCCGCCGAGCTTGCCGAGCGCCGCCACGACGAGGCGCGCGCCGGCGGCGGGCTCGCCGTGCGCCTCCGCGACGGCGCGGTGGGCCTCGGCCGCGGCCGCACCGATGCATTCCTCCGCGAGCGCGCTCATGGTCTCGAGGACTTCATCGAGCGAGGCGAGGCCGTTCAGGTCGCGGTGGGCGAGGCATACCATCACGCGCTCCCGCAGCTTGCGCAGCCCCCGCGCGAGCCCGCTCGACTCGCCCGCGAGCGCCTCGCGCATCTCGATCCGGGGCCATGCGCGCGCCGAGCGCGCCTCGAGCTCTTCGGCGAGCGCGGGGCGCGCGGCCGTCACGCGGGCGACGTAACGGGAAAGGCGGAGGGTGCGATCGAAGGCCGCTCGGAAAGACGGGGCGGGCGAGTCCATCATTGACGCTACAATAGCGCACAAACTCCGCACGCCGAGGAACGCAGCATCAAGGCCATTCCGGGCATCCTTCTCCGCGTCGCGGCGGGCATCGGGGCCTTCCTCTTCATCGCCTTCGCCGCCCTGGTGCTGTGGCTGCGCTACGACGCGCTGCCCCACGTCGACCGCTACCGCGACTACATCGTCTCCTCCATCGAGCGCGCCTCGGGCATGTCGGTCAAGGCGAGCGCGATCCACGGCGGCTGGGAGGGCCTGCGTCCCAGCGTCTCCCTCGAAGGCTTCGAGCTGGCGGACCGGCAGGGGCGCGTCGCGCTCGCGCTCGAGCGCGCCGACGTGACGCTCTCGTGGTGGGCCCTCTTCCGCGGCCGGCTGCGCTTCCACGACGTGGACTTCTACCGCCCGCAGCTGGTGCTGCGCCGCGGCACCGACGGCCTGGTGTATCTCGCCGACCGGCCCCTCAACCTCCCGAACGCCGAGGACGAAGGCGCGTTCGCCGGATGGCTCCTCGCGCAGCCGCGGCTCGCGATCCACCACGCGACGCTCACCTGGCGCGACGAGCTCACCGGCGCATCGGAGGTCACGCTCACGCAAGTGGAGATCGCCGTGCATCGCCGGCTGGGACGCCACCACCTGGCGCTCACCGCGATGCCGCCCGCTTCCCTCTCCGGGCGCGTCGACCTGCGCGCCGACCTGCGGCTCAAGCGCGTGGATGCCCACTGGAGCGCCTCGGGCGAGATCTTCGGCGAGGGCATCGACACCGACCTCGGCGGATTGCGCGCCCACCTTCCGGTGCCGGAAGCGCTGCGCGCCGGCGTGGGAAGCCTGCGCGTCTGGGCGACGCTCGCCGACGACCGGGTGACCGAAGTGGTCGCCGACGTGAACGCGCGCGATGCGACCGCGCAGCTCGCGGCCGATTCCCTGCCGCTCACGCTCGCCTCGATCTCCGGGCGCGCCACCTACCGCGCGAAGCCGGACGGGTTCTCGCTCCAGACCCGGGGCCTGCGCTTCCGCCTCCCGAACGGCGACGAGGCGCGGCCCGGCGACTTCTCGCTCGCGCGCACGGCGCCCGCCGGCGGGCCACCCCACGTCGAGGTGCGCGCGGACGGCATCGACCTCAAGATCGCCGCCGCCCTCATCGACTACTTCCCGGTGCCGCGCGACATCAAGTCGCAGATCGATCGCTTCGCCCCGCGCGGACGCATCATGCAGGCTTCGCTCGCCTGGAACGGCGCGGACGTGGCGAAGGCGACGAGCTATAGCGTGAAGGGCCGCTTCGAGGACCTCGGCGTGAATCCGGTGGACGCGTGGCCGGGAGTGACCGGGATGTCGGGCAGCGTCGAGGGAAGCGAGAAAGGCGGCACGGTCCTCGTCGATGCGTCCCATGCGAGCTTCTCGCTCGCGCGCATCTTCCGCGCGCCCATCCCGCTCGACGCGCTCCAGGCGAAGGCGCGCTGGAAGCACGACGGCGACGCGATCGAGGTCGCGCTCTCCGGGATGCACTTCGCCAACGCCGACGCCGAAGGCGACCTTTCCGGAACCTGGCGCTCGCTGCCGGATTCGCCGGTGCATTCGCCGGGATACGTCGAGCTCAAGGGCCGCCTCACGCGCGCCGCGGCGAATCGAGTCGCGAGCTATCTGCCGAACCAGGTGGCGACGGCGCGCGACTGGCTGGAACGCTCCGTGCAGGCGGGGACCAGCGACAACGTGAGCTTCGAGGTGCTCGGCGACCTCTCGCAATTCCCCTTCGGGGCGGGCCGCCCGGGCCGCTTCCTCGTGCAGGGCGACATCCACGACGCCCGCCTCAAGTACCGCCCCGACTGGCCGTCCGTGGACGCGATCCAGGGAACCTTCCGCTTCGAGAACCGGCGCATGGAGATCGACGCCAGGGAAGCGCGCATCTTCAGCAGCAAGGCGACCGAGGTGAGCGCGGTGGTCACCGATCTCGGCGTGACTCCGCTCCTCACGATCGACGGCAACGTCGACACGACGGGCGCCGACGGCGTGCGCTTCCTGCGCGAATCGCCGCTCGTGAACGGTCCCGGCTCCTTCACGCGCGCCATCGCGATCGAGGGACCCGGTCGACTGAAGCTGCACCTCGCCCTGCCGCTCGCGGGCACGGGCGGCGTCCAGGTGGCGGGCGACTACCTCTTCAGCGGCGCGACCGCGAGCGTCGGGAGCGGCCTCGCGCTCGCCGACATGTCGGGGCACCTTTCGTTCACGCAGAAAGGAGTGCTCGCGCCGGGCATCACGGGAACGATCTTCGGCTCCCCCGCGCGCCTCACGATGTCGAGCCAGCCCGACGGGCGCGTGCTCACGACGCTCGCATCGCGCATCGACGCGGCCGCGGTCGCGCGCTTCGTGCCCGAGTCGATCGCGAAGCGCCTGAGCGGCGCGGCCGACTGGAACGCGCGCATCCTCTCGGATCGCAACGGCACTTCGCTGAGCGTCGCTTCGGACCTGGTGGGCATGGGCGTGGATCTTCCCGAGCCGCTCGCCAAGGCGGCCGCGGATTCGCGCCCGATCGTGGTCTCGATCCAGCAGCTCGGAGCGCCGGGCGAAGTGACTCGCGTCGCCCTCGACGGCGGCATCGAAGGGCGGCTCACCCGGCAGGCGGTGGAAGGCGCCGAGCGCTGGAGCGTCGCGCTCGCGTTCGGCACGCCGGTGTCGGACACGCCGAACCGCCCCGGCGTGTGGCTGTACGGGAAGCTTCCCGCGCTCGACGTGGACGCGTGGCAGTCGGTGCTCGAGGCGAGTGCATCGTCCGCAGCCTCCGCAGCCTCCGCATCGTCCGCAGCCCACCCGGCGTCCGCGCCGACGACGCAATCCACGGCGGCCGCAGCTTCCGTACCGTCCGGGGCAGCCGCGGGGTCGACGGCTCCAACGCCTGCGCCGGCGCCGGCGCCCGCGCTCGCGAGCGACGAGAACGCGCGGCGCGGCTTCGAGCTGCGCGGCATGGACCTCACGCTCGGCAGGGTGCGCTACCTGGATCGCCAGTTCTCCTCGATGCACGCGACGCTCGACCGGTCCGCGGGGCGATGGAGCGGGCAGCTCGAGAGCCCGGAGGTGGCGGGCGACGTCGTGTGGGATCCGGCGGGCAAGGGCAGCCTCGTCGCGCATTTCGCGCGCCTCTCCATCGCGGAAGCGGCCCATCCGGGGCATGAAGAGCCGCCGCAGCACTCCACCTCGGAGCTTCCCGCCCTCGACGTCTCCGCCGAGCGCTTCGAGTTCCACGGGCATTGGCTGGGGCGCCTCGAGCTCAAGGCGCAGCCCGCCGGCGACGAATGGCACATCGACCACCTCGACATCTCGAACAGCCACGCGACGTTCACCTCGAGCGGCGGGTGGCGCCGGTCGGCCGAAGGACCCGTCACCAGCCTTTCGCTCAAGCTCGACGCCGGCAACCTCAACGCGCTCCTCGGCCAGTTCGGCTACGGCGACTACCTCAAGCGGGGCGACGGCAGCCTCCACGGCACGCTCGTGTGGCCGGGGTATCCGTACGACTTCGCGCTCGCGAGCCTCGCGGGGCATTTCAAGGTCGACGCGCATCGCGGCCAGTTCGCGAAGATCGAGCCGGGCGCCGGCAAGCTCCTCGGGCTCCTCTCGCTGCAGTCGCTGCCGCGCCGCGCGATGCTCGACTTCCGCGACGTCTTCAGCGAAGGCTTCGCGTTCGACCGCATCCACGGCGACGTGAAGGTGTCGCGTGGCGTGCTCCTCACCGACGACTTCGAGATCAGCGGCCCGTCGGCCTTCGTGGCGCTCGGCGGCGAGGTGTCGCTACCGGCCGAGACGCAGGAGCTCATCATGCGCGTGGTGCCCGAGGTGAGCGAGGGCCTCGCGCTCGCCGCGACGCTCATCGGCACGCCGGTGCTCGGGCTTTCCACGCTGCTGGTCTCGAAGCTCCTCAAGAACCCGTTCGGCAAGGTCGTCGCCTACGAGTACCGCGTGACGGGGTCGTGGGATAATCCGCAGGTCACGCGCATCTCCGGACCGCCCCCGAAGGAGGCCGCCACCGCGGCCACGCCATGATCATCACCCGCAACTCGACCACGCCGCAGGCGCTGCGGGAGACGATGAGCACCACGCAGTCGATGTTCCGCGTGGCGGCCGTCCAGATGGCCTCCGGCCCGCACGTCGCGGGGAACCTCCAGGAAGCGGGCCGGCTCCTCGAGCTCGCCGCCGCCACCGGCGCGCGCATCATCGGGCTCCCCGAGTACTTCGCGATCATGGGCATGAAGGACACGGACAAGGTCGCCGCGCGAGAGAAGGATGGCGACGGCCCGATCCAGGCCTTCCTCTCGGAGCAGGCGCGCAAGCATCGCGTCTGGATCGTGGGCGGCTCGGTGCCGCTCGAGTCGAGCGTGCCCGACAAGGTGCGCAACGCCTGCCTCGTCTACAACCAGGAAGGCGAGCGCGTCGCGCGCTACGACAAGATCCACCTGTTCGGATTCGAGCTCGGCAACGAGCGCTACAGCGAGGAGCGCACCATCGAGGCGGGCGAGCGCGTCGTGACCGTCGACTCCCCCTACGGGCGCCTCGGCATCTCCATCTGCTACGACCTGCGCTTCCCGGAGCTCTACCGGGCGATGGGCGATGTGGACCTGATCTTCGTGCCCTCGGCGTTCACGGAGACGACCGGGAAAGCCCACTGGGACACGCTGGTGCGCGCCCGGGCGATCGAGAATCTCGCCTACGTCGTCGCCCCGGCGCAGGGCGGCTACCATGTGAACGGCCGGGAGACCCACGGCCATACAATGATCGTGGATCCGTGGGGCGTGGTGCTGGACCGCCTGCCCCGCGGGTCGGGGGTTGTGGTCGCGGGGGTGAACCCCACCTATCAGGCGAAGGTCCGCCGCAGCCTTCCCGCGCTGACCCACAAGACCGTTCGGCAGTGGTAATTTCGAGGCGGTTCGGCGCCAAAAGCGCCCGATCGCGGCAGTTCAGCCAAACCTGAGGCCAAGACCCGTGACGAAACCCGGACCTTCCACGCTCGAGATCGCCAAGGCGACCCTGCTCGCGCCGTTCGGCCTGGACGAGGCCGTGACGCACCGCGTCTTCGGCACGATCCTCGCGCACCGCGCCGACGATGCGGACCTCTTCTTCCAATACAACCGGTCCGAGGGCTGGACCCTCGAGGAGGGCGAGGTCAAGTCGGGCAGCTTCTCCATCGACCAGGGCGTGGGCGTGCGCGTGGTCGCGGGCGAGAAGACCGCGTTCGCGTATGCCGACGACATCACGCCCGACGCGCTGCAGGCGGCCGCGGGCGTGACGCGTGCGATCGCCGCACAGGGCGGCGACGGGGTTCCCGGCCGCGCCGTGCTCCGTCCAGGCCATTCGCTCTACGCTCCGCTGGATCCGGTCGCGGAATTCGACGATGCCGCGAAGGTGCGCATCCTCGAGGTGCTCGAGCGCCATGCGCGCGCCGCCGATCCGCGCGTGAAGCAGGTGATCGGCCGGCTTTCCGGGGAATACGACGTCGTGCTGGTCGCCCGTGCCGACGGCGGCCTCGCCGCCGACGTGCGTCCGCTGGTGCACCTTTCGGTCACCGTGATCGTCGAGCAGGACGGGCGTCGCGAGCAGGGGCACCAGGGCGCCGGCGGACGAACCGGCTACGCTTTCTTCACCGACGAGCTGCTCGAGCGCCTCGCGCGGGACGCCGTGCGCCAGGCGCTCGTGAACCTCGAGTCGCGACCCGCGCCGGCCGGCGTGATGAGCGTGGTGCTCGGGCCCGGTTGGCCCGGCATCCTGCTGCACGAGGCGATCGGGCACGGGCTGGAGGGCGACTTCAATCGCAAGGGCACGTCGGCATTCAGCGGCCGCGTGGGCCAGCGTGTCGCCGCGCCCGGCGTGACGGTGATCGACGACGGCACGCTGCCGGACCGCCGCGGCTCGCTCTCGATCGACGACGAGGGCCATCCGACCACGAGGAGCGTGCTCATCGAGGACGGCATCCTGCGCGGCTACCTGCAGGACCGCCTCAACGCGCGCCTCATGGGCGTCGCCCCGACCGGCAACGGCCGGCGCGAGTCCTACGCGAGCATCCCGATGCCGCGCATGACCAACACCTTCATGCTGGGCGGCGACGCGGATCCGCAGGAGATCGTCGCCTCGGTGAAGCGCGGCCTCTATGCGGTGAACTTCGGCGGCGGCGAGGTCGACATCACGAACGGGAAGTTCGTGTTCTCCGCCTCCGAGGCGTACTGGATCGAGGACGGCCGCATCCAGTACCCGGTGAAGGGCGCGACGCTGATCGGCAACGGTCCCGACGCGCTCACGCACGTGACGATGATCGGCGACGACATGCGCCTGGACCCGGGCATCGGCATGTGCGGCAAGGACGGCCAGAGCGTGCCGGTCGGCGTCGGGCAGCCGACGATTCGCATCGAAGGGCTCACCGTCGGCGGGACCGCGTAAGCTCGGCGCGCTCTTCCCGACTCATCGCCATCGGGACGCGCGTCCCTTCGCTCCGCATTCGAGGCCACCATGAAACGCCGCAATTTCGTAGCGCTCCTCGCCGGGTTCCTCGCATCGCGCGGAGCTTCCGCAGCGACCCAGTCTTCGGGCGGGGAGATCCCCAAGCTCGTGCTGTCCACGGAAGAGTGGAAGAAGCGGCTCACGCCGCAGCAGTTCGCGGTGCTGCGCGAGGAAGCCACGGAGCGCGCGTGGACGAGCCCGCTCAACGAGGAGAAGCGCAAGGGGACGTTCGCCTGCGCCGGCTGCGACCTGCCGCTCTTCGACTCGAGCACCAAGTTCGACAGCGGCACCGGCTGGCCGAGCTTCTACGACTGCCTGAAGGGACACGTCGAGACGAAGACCGACTTCAAGCTGATCTACCCGCGCACCGAGTATCACTGCGCCCGCTGCGGCGGCCACCAGGGCCACGTCTTCGACGACGGGCCGCCGCCCACCGGCAAGCGCTACTGCAACAACGGCGTGGCGCTCAGGTTCATCCCGGCCTGAAGCCGGGCGCCGGGTCGCGGGGTGTGCTAGGATTAGCCTCCATGAGCGGGGTTCGCGCGTATTTTTTCTGGTTCTTCCATCTCACGCCGGAGGCGGTCGAGAGCGTTTGAGCCGGATTGAAGCCGAACGAAACCCGAGAGACCGCCAGCCCAGACTGGCGGTTTTTTGTTTATGGCCCGCGGCCGCGGGGACGCTGGACATGACGCACTACCGGACCGACGACGTAAGGATCGAGCAGGGCGACGAGCTCCTCGCGCCGATGCAGCTGATGCGCGAGCTTCCGCCCGACGACCGCACCGAGCGCACCACGTTCGAGGGACGCAAGGCCGTGCACGACATCCTGCGCGGCGCCGACGATCGCCTGATCGCCGTGGTGGGGCCGTGCTCGATCCACGACTACGCGGCGGCCCTGGATTACGCGCGGCGCCTGGCAGGCGAGCGCGAGCGCCTGCGGCACGACCTCGCGATCGTGATGCGCGTCTACTTCGAGAAGCCGCGCACCACCGTCGGCTGGAAGGGCTTCATCAACGACCCGCACCTCGACGAGACCTTCGACATGAACGAGGGCTTGCGCCTCGCGCGGAAGCTCCTCCTCGAGATCAACGAGCTGGGCCTTCCCTGCGGCACGGAATTCCTCGACCTCATCTCGCCGCAGTACATCGCCGACCTCATCGCCTGGGGCGCGATCGGCGCGCGCACCACCGAGTCGCAGTCGCACCGGCAGCTCGCCTCGGGGCTCTCGTGCCCGGTGGGATTCAAGAACGGCACCGACGGCAACGTGCGCATCGCCGTGGACGCGATCAAGGCGGCCAGCTCGCGCCACCATTTCATCTCGGTCACCAAGTCGGGGCACGTCGCCGTGTTCAAGACGGCGGGCAACGAGGACTGCCACGTGATCCTGCGCGGCGGCAGGACGCCGAACTACGATGCGCAGAGCATCGGGAGCGCCTGCGCGGAGCTCGCCGCCGCCGGCCTCGCGCAGCACGTGATGGTCGACCTTTCCCACGCGAACTCGTCCAAGCAGTACCAGCGCCAGCTCGCGGTGGGCGAGGACGTGGCGCGCCAGCTCGCGGCGGGCGAACGGCGCATCGTGGGCGTCATGGTCGAGAGCCACATCAACCCGGGGCGCCAGGACCACCTGCCCGGCAAGCCCCTGCAATACGGCGTCTCGATCACCGACGCCTGCCTCGGGTGGGAAGATAGCGTCGCGCTGCTCGACACCCTCGCCGAGGGCGTTCGCAGGCGGCGCGTCGCGCTCGACGCGGTGGAGGAATGAACGTGGCCAACGAAGCGAAGCTCGCAAGAGCGAGCGTGAAGACCGTGACGCGCACCGACGACCTGCGGATCTCCGCGGTCCGGGCGCTCATCCCGCCGCAGCTCCTGCTCGAGGAGCTTCCGGTGGACGCGGCGGCGCTCGCTACCGTCACCAACGCGCGCCAGGCGGTGCATCGCGTGCTGCACGGCGCCGACGACCGGCTGCTCGCGGTGGTCGGTCCGTGCTCGATCCACGACTCGAACGCGGCGCTCGATTACGCGAAGCGGCTGCGCGCGGCGGCCGCGCGCCACGAGCCCGACCTCGCGATCGTGATGCGCGTCTACTTCGAGAAGCCGCGCACCACCGTCGGCTGGAAGGGATTCATCAACGACCCGCGCCTCGACGGCAGCTTCGCCATCAACGAGGGGCTGCGCCTCGCGAGGAAGCTGCTCCTTGAGATCAACGAGCTCGGCGTCCCGTGCGGCACCGAGTTCCTCGACCTCCTTTCGCCGCAGTACATCTCGGACCTCATCGCCTGGGGCGCGATCGGTGCGCGCACCACCGAGTCGCAGACCCATCGCCAGCTCGCCTCGGGCCTTTCGTGCCCCGTCGGATTCAAGAACGGCACGGACGGTTCGATCAAGGTCGCGGTCGATGCGCTGCGCGCGGCCGCTGCGCCGCACGCGTTCATGGGAATGACGAAGACCGGCCAGGCCGCGATCTTCGAGACCGTCGGCAACGAGGACTGCCACGTGATCCTGCGCGGCGGGAAATCGCCCAACTACGATGCGGCAAGCGTCGCGGCCGCGGCGAAGGAGCTCGGGGCGGCGGGCCTCGCCGCGCACCTCATGATCGACTTCTCGCACGCCAACGCCTCGAAGCAGTACCAGCGCCAGCTCGACGTCGGCGCGGACGTCGCCGCGCAGCTCGCGCGCGGCGACGAGCGCATCGTCGGCGTGATGATCGAGAGCCACCTCCACGAGGGCCGCCAGGACCTGGTTCCCGGGAAACCGCTCGCCTACGGGGTCTCGATCACCGACCCGTGCCTGGGGTGGGAAGACACCGAGAAGCTCCTCGCCACGCTCGCGGAGGCGGTGCGCGCACGGCGCCTCGCGCACAGCGAATGACGGCGAAGAACGAGTTCCGCATCCTCGGCCGCCGCGCCGGGAACGAAGAGTCGATCCGCTTCACCTACCGGGGCGTCGCCTTCGACCAGGATTGCTTCCACGTGGTGGCGGGCCTCAACGCCGTGGATACGCGCGAATTCGCCGAACGGACGCTGCGCGCGCTGAAGGAAGCGGGCCAGGTGTGCGCGCGGATGGGCGCCTACAAGCCGCGCACCAGCCCCTATTCCTTCCAGGGCTACGGCAAGCAATGCCTGCCGTACGTGTTCGAGCTCGCGGGGAAGTACGGCGTCCGCGTGATCTCGATGGAGGTGACGCGCGACGAGCACGTGGACGAGATCCGCGCCGCGCTGCGCGACACCGGCGATCCCTGCGGCGTGATGCTGCAGATCGGGACGCGCAACACGCAGAACTTCGAGCTGCTGAAGACGGTCGGCAGCCAGCGCGACTTCCCGATCCTGCTGAAGCGCGGCTTCGGCATCACGCTGCACGAGTCGCTGCTCGCCGCGGAGTACATCGCGAGCGCGGGCAACCGC
>DATIZV010000282.1:0-6326 GCA_035516915.1 Usitatibacter sp.
GTGCTCACGGGCTTCCTCGGCAGCGGGAAGACGACGCTGCTCAACGCGCTGCTGCGCGATGCCCGCTTCGCCGACACCGCGGTGCTCGTGAACGAGTGGGGCGAGGTCGCGATCGACCATGCGCTGGTGCGCTCCTCGAGCGAGAACGTGGTGACGCTCCCGAGCGGATGCATCTGCTGCCGGGTGGCGGGCGAGCTCCTCGGGACGCTGCGCGAGCTGCACTTCCAGCGCGCCGCGGGCGCGGTGCCCCCGTTCCGCCGCGTCGTGATCGAGACCACCGGGCTCGCGGACCCGGCGCCGCTCCTCGCGACGCTGATCGAGATGCCGGCGGTCGCCGCGCGCTACTCCCTCGCCGGCGTGGTGGCCACCGTGGACGCCGAGCATGGCATGGCCACGCTCGACGAGCATCCCGAAGCCGTGAAGCAGGTGGCGATGGCCGATCGCCTCGTGATCACCAAGGTCGACCGTGCCGAGGCCGCGACGGTCGAGGCGCTGGAGGCGCGGCTGCGCGAGCTCAATCCCGGCGCCGCGATCCTCACCCGGGGCCGCGAGGCCCCCGATCCCGCGCGCCTCCTCGAGACCGGGCTCTATCGCGGCGAGGGACGCATCGCGGACCCGCGCGGCTGGCTCAATGCGGGCGCCTACCGGCGCGCCGGCGCGCCCGAGGCTCCCCGGCACGATCCGCGCATCGCGTCGTTCGCCTGGACGCGCGAGGAACCCTTCGCCCGCCACGACCTCGAATCGGCACTGGAGACGCTCACGGACCTCCTCGGCGACCGGATCCTGCGCATGAAGGGACTGGTGAACGTGCGCGGCGAGGCGGGCCCCACGGCGGTGCACGCGGTGCAGCACACGCTGTATCCTCCCACCCGGCTGTCGACCTGGCCCGACGAGGACCGGCGCACGCGGCTCGTCTTCATCGGCCGCGACCTTGAAGAATCCGCCGTCGACTCCATCTTGCAATCCTTCCGCGATCCGCAACCGAGGTAAGCCATGCCCGCCGTCGAGAACCAGGACCTCATCCCCGTCACCATCCTCACCGGCTTCCTCGGCGCGGGGAAGACCACCCTCCTCAACCGCATCCTCACCGAGCAGCACGGCGAGAAGATCGCCGTGATCGAGAACGAGTTCGGCGAGGAAGGGGTCGACAACGAGATCCTGGTCGAGGACAAGGACGAGCAGATCGTGGAGATGAACAACGGGTGCCTCTGCTGCACGGTGCGCGGCGACCTCGTGCGCATCCTCGGCGACCTCGGCGCGAAGAGGAAGCGCGGCGAGCTCGAGTTCGACCGCGTGATCATCGAGACCACCGGGCTCGCGAACCCCGGCCCGGTCGCGCAGACGTTCTTCATGGACGAGAAGATCCACGACCAGTACCTGCTCGATGCGGTGGTGACGGTGGTGGACGCGAAGCACGCGGGAAAGCAGCTCGACGAGCACGACGAGGCGCGCCGCCAGGTCGGCTTCGCCGACCGGATCCTGCTCTCGAAGACCGACCTCGTGGACGATGCGAAGGTGGACGAGCTCATGAAGCGCCTGCGCGCGATGAACCCGCGCGCGCCGCAGAAGAGGGTGCACATGGGCGAGGCGGACATCAAGGAGCTCCTCGACATCCGCGGCTTCAACCTCAACGCGGCGCTGGAAGTCGATCCGGAGTTCCTCGAAAGCGACCATCACGAGCACAACGACGAGGTGGCCTCGTTCGTGTGGAAGGATGCGCGCCCGCTGCACATGGAGAAGATCGAGACCTTCCTCTCGCTCATGGTGCAGAACTACGGCGAGGACCTGCTGCGCTACAAGGGCGTGCTCAACGTCCAGGGCGAGCCGCGCCGCATGATCTTCCAGGGCGTGCACATGCTGATGGGCGGCACGCCCGGCAAGCCCTGGGCCTCCGGGGAGCCGCGCGAGAGCGTGATGGTGTTCATCGGCCGCAAGCTCCCGCGGCGCCTGTTCGAGGAAGGCCTCGCCTACTGCATCGCCTGAGCCGGTTGGCGACGCCGCGGGACCGGGGGGTATACTTTCCTGCGACCCGGTGAAGGCGGCCCAACACGCCCGCCGGAATCCGGAGATCGACGGCGCACATGGCCACTTCCGTACCTGGCACTTCGCAGGCGAGCAACATCCGGCCCCCGCCCACGCGGGCCGCGGGAAGGCTCGGCTCCGAGGATTTCCATTCCGCGCCGCTGCCCGCCCCCCAGGAGGCGGCGGTGCTGTATTCCGCGAACCACGCCCAGGCCGCGACGCACCTGCTGCGCGCCGAGATCAAGGACGCGGCGGGGCGCAACAACAAGCAGGCGTGGCTGATGCTCTTCGACCTCTACCACGCCGCGCAGAACCGGGCCGAGTTCGACTCGCTCTCGATGCTCTTCAGCGTGAAGTTCGAGCAGTCGCCGCCGGCCTGGGCGGACAGCGCGGATTCGGCGAGCGACCCGCGGCGCAGCGCGCAGAGCCGCGAGCGCAAGGACTTCTTCGCGCTCAAGCCCAACGCGCAGGGCGAGCTCGCCGCCGAGATCGACCGCTTCGTCTCCTTCGCCGAATCGCAGGGCACGGTGCGGCTCGACGTCGCCAAGGTGACCTCGATGGCCGGAGAGGAGGCGACCCTCCTCGCGACCGCGCTCGCGAAGCTGCGCAAGCAGCGCTTCCCGATGTGGTTCAACCACCTCGACACGCTCGAGAAGATGCTGCGCGCGGCGTTCAACGAGCGCTCGCCCGACGAGCAGAAGCCGTACTGGGCGCTCCTCTTCGAGCTGCTGATCCTGCAGGGCAAGGGCCAGGAATTCGAGGACCTCGGGCTCGAGTACGCGGTGGCCTTCGAGATGTCGCCGCCCAACTGGGAGACGTACGTGAACCCGGTCGCGGCCGCCGCGAAGTCTTCGCCCGCCGAGAAGGGCGCGCCCGAGTCCGCCGCGGCGCACGGCGAGGACGGCTTCCCGCTCAAGGGCGTGCTTTCGGCGGCGAGCTCGAACCAGATCGCCGAGCTCAACGCCTTCGCCGCGGCCCGCACCGAGGTCCCTATCGACATGTCGAAGGTGCTGCGCGTCGACTTCACGTACACCGCGGCGTTCTTCGACACGGTGAAGGCGATCCAGCTCGCCGGCAAGCGCGTGATCCTCGCCGGACTGAACGAGCTCAACGCGGCACTTCTCGAAGCGCTGGGCGTCAATCGCTACGCCATATTGGTGCGCCGCAAGTCAACGTGAAATCGCGCAAAAAGAAAGCGCGATTTCGTTGATCATGGCCTGAGGGCCGGTATCATGGCCCGAGGGCGAGACTCCGAGAGAAGCGCCAATCCCTTCATGAGCTCCGATCCTGCTCCTTTCCACGGGACGACCATCCTTTCCGTGCGGCGCGGCGAGCGCATCGCCATGGGCGGCGACGGGCAGGTGACGCTCGGCAACGTCGTGGTGAAGGCCACCGCGCGCAAGGTTCGCCGCCTCTACCAGGACCGCATCCTCGCCGGCTTCGCCGGCGCGACCGCGGACGCGTTCACGCTCTTCGAGCGCTTCGAGGCGAAGCTCGAGAAGTACCAGGGCAACCTGCTGCGCTCGGCGGTCGAGCTCGCGAAGGACTGGCGCACCGACCGGATGCTCCGCCGCCTGGAGGCGATGCTCGCGATCGCCGACCGCCAGACCTCGCTCGTGATCAGCGGCAACGGCGACGTGCTGGAGCCCGAGCACGGCCTGCTCGCCATCGGGAGCGGCGGCGGCTACGCGCAGGCGGCGGCCCTCGCGCTCCTCGACAATACGCAGCTCGAGCCGGCCGAGATCGTGCAGCGCGCGCTCTCGATCGCCGGCGACCTGTGCATCTACACCAACCAGAACCACGTGATCGAGACGCTGTGAGCGCCACGCCACGCCCCGAGACCGGCGCGCCGGCGCCCTCCCCGGTGATGACGCCGCAGGAGATCGTCCACGAGCTCGACAAGTACATCGTCGGGCAAACCGAGGCGAAGCACGCCGTCGCGATCGCGCTGCGCAACCGCTGGCGGCGCGCGCAGGTTCCCGAGCCGCTGCGCGCCGAGATCACGCCCAAGAACATCCTCATGATCGGGCCCACCGGCGTGGGCAAGACCGAGATCGCGCGGCGCCTCGCGCGCCTCGCCAACGCGCCGTTCATCAAGGTCGAGGCGACCAAGTTCACGGAGGTGGGCTACGTGGGCCGCGACGTCGACTCCATCATCCGCGACCTCGCCGAGATCGCGGTGAAGTCGACGCGCGAGCAGGAGATGAACAAGGTGCGCACGCGCGCCGAGGACGTCGCGGAGGAGCGCGTGCTCGACGCCCTGCTGCCGGGGGTGGCGCCCGAAGCGGGCGATCCCAACTCGACCCGGCAGCGCTTCCGCAAGATGCTGCGCGAGGGCAAGCTCGACGACAAGGAGATCGAGGTCGACGTCGCCCAGTCCGCCGCCAGCATGGAGATCCTCGCCCCGCCGGGAATGGAGGAGCTCACGCAGCAGATCCAGGGCATGTTCGCGAACATGGGCGGGGCGCGGCGCAAACGGCGCACGCTCGCGATCCGCGAGGCGCTGCGGCTTCTCACCGACGAAGAGGCGCTGAAGCTCGTGAACGAGGAGGAGATCCGCTTCAAGGCGGTGCGCTCGGTGGAGCAGGACGGCATCGTCTTCATCGACGAGATCGACAAGATCGCGAGCCGCGGCGAGATGCAGGGCGCCGACGTCTCCCGCCAGGGCGTGCAGCGCGACCTCCTGCCGCTCGTCGAGGGCACGTCGGTCACCACGAAGTACGGCATGCTGCGCACCGACCACATCCTCTTCATCGCGAGCGGCGCCTTCCACCTCGCGAAGCCCTCCGACCTCGTGCCGGAGCTGCAGGGAAGGCTGCCGATCCGCGTCGAGCTCGCGAGCCTCTCGGTGGACGACTTCGAGCGGATCCTCACGGCCACCGACGCCTGCCTCACGCGGCAGTACCAGGCGCTCCTTTCCACCGAAGGCGTGGAGCTCGAGTACACGGCCGAGGGCGTGCGGCGGCTCGCCGAGATCGCGTTCTCCGTGAACGAGCGCACCGAGAACATCGGCGCGCGCCGGCTCTACACCGTCATGGAGAAGCTCCTCGAGGAGGTCTCGTTCGACTCCGGGCGCAACACGAAGCGCGTCGTGATCGATGCGGCCTACGTCGATGCGCGGCTCGCGACGCTCGCGGGCAGCGAGGACCTCGCGCGCTACGTGCTGTAGCGGCGCGCCGTTGGCTTCGCCCGGGACCCACGCGCTGCGCGCCGTGGCCGCTCAGCGCGCGGCCTCGCTCAGGTAGAGGTCGGCGAGCCGCTCGAGCGATTCGCGCGCGTTGTCGCTCGCCTTGACGGCGTACTCCAGCGAGCGGCGCCCACCCTCGCCGCCCCAGGAAGCGGCAAACAGGAACGACGCCTGGTTCTCCGCGACCTGCAGCTCGGCGCGGGTCGCCGCATCGGCCTGCGGCGCTTCGCGCAGCGCCTCCAGGCGCGATTGGAGCGCCGCCTTCGCCTGCGCGAGGTCCGCCGCCGCCGCGGGGCGCGCGACTCCCCAGTGCTGCCAGAGCAGCAGGCGCGCGATGCGCTCCGCCTCGCCGCCGCCCGCCACCGCTTTCGCCGCGAGCGCCTCCTCGGAACCGAGCCGCGGCGGCACGAGAGCGGCGATGCGCTGCGCTTCCCATTCGATCTCCTCGGCACGCTCGGCGAGCGCGCGGGCGACGTCGCGGCTCGGGTTGCGCAGCGCCCAGCTCCGGTACTGCCCGACGAGGAGCACGAGGATGGCGATGCGCTCGTGCAGCTCCGAGGGCGGAGGCGGCACGCCGAGCGCGTGCACCGCGCGGTCGAGGTCGCGGATCGCCGTGCCGAGCGCGCGCCGCCCGCGCGGCGCGAGGATGCCCTGGCCCACCTGCCCGTGCAGCTTGAGGATGCGCTCGGCGAGCGAGGCGACGCGCAGCGCATCGATCGCCGAAGGGGCGCGCGCGGCGGGCGCCGCGAAAGCGCGGCCCCCCGCGAGGCGAGCGAGGGCGACGGCCGCGAGCCACGCGGCGAAGCGCCGGCGCCTCACGCGCGGTCCGGCGCGAGCGTGAACCCGGCGAGCACGCCCTGCCCGGCGAGCGCCGCGAGCGAGGCAGCGAAGCGCTCCTGCGCTTCTCCCATCGACGCCAGCGCCTGCTCGAGCGTCGCGCCGCGCTCGAACGCGCGGAGCAACGCCCATTCGACCGGCTCGACGCAACGCTCGCGAACCGCGCCCCGTGCGCGATGCACGAGCACCCGATCGGGTCCCGCGTCGCGCGCGAGCGTTCCGTCGCGCTCGGGCCGGTTCGCCTCCAGGATCGCCGCGACCGGGTGCGGCGACTCCACGA
>DATIZV010000283.1:0-3042 GCA_035516915.1 Usitatibacter sp.
TGCGCGCCGCCCTCGCCCAGGACGGCGACCTCCTCGCGACCGAGGAACGAGGCGCGCTCGAGGCGAGCGTCGCCGCGCTCGACTCCGCGCGGCGCGGCGACGAGCATCGCGCGATCAAGTCGGCGATCGATGCGCTCAACCACGCGTCGGGGGCGTTCGCCGCGCGGCGCATGAACCGCGCGATCGCCGCGGCGCTCTCGGGCCGGAACGTGGACGAAGTCTCGAAATGACGAAGCTCACGGTGCTGCCGCACGAGACCCTCTGCCCGGAAGGCAAGGTGATCGAGGCGACGCCGGGGCGCTCGATCTGCGACACCCTTCTCGAGAACGGCATCGAGATCGAGCACGCGTGCGAAAAGAGCTGCGCGTGCACTACCTGCCACGTGATCGTGCGCGAAGGCTTCGATTCGCTCGAGCCGCCCAGCGAGAAGGAGGACGACCTCCTCGACAAGGCGTGGGGCCTGGAGATGACCTCGCGCCTGTCCTGCCAGGCGCTTGTGGCCGACGAGCCGCTCGCGATCGAGATCCCGCGCTACACGATCAACCAGGTGAGCGAGGTCAAGCCCGGCTAGCCGCACGCGCCGCGCCGTACATGCGCGATTGTGTCAAGCTGTGCCGATGTACGCCGCATACGAGTCCGAGGCCCTCCGCAACCGCCTCGCGCAGGCGTTTCCGAAGCTCGACGACGCCGAGATCGAGCGCATGGGCCGCTTCGGCGTGAGGCGGCGCTTCGCCGACGGCGAGAGTCTCTACGGGACCGGCAAGCCGAGCCCCGGCGTCTACGTCGTGCTTTCCGGAGCGGTGCGAATCACGGGACGCGATGCCCACGGGCAGGACGTCGGCGTGAGCGAGCACACGCCGGGCTCCTTCACCGGCGAGCTTACCGCGCTCTCGGGTCGCCGCGCGCTGGTCGACGGCGTCGCGGTCGGCGAAGTCGAGGCGCTGCTGCTCGATGCGTCGCACCTGCGCTCGCTTCTCATCGCCGACGCGGCCCTGGGCGAGAAGGTGATGCGCGCGCTGATCCTGCGGCGCGTGGCGCTCCTCGAATCCGGCTTCGGGGGCCCGATTCTGGTCGGCGCCTCGACGAGCCCCGAAGTGGCACGGCTCCAGGGGTTCCTGCGCCGCAGCGGAATTCCCAGCCTGCTCCTCGATCCCGCGAGCGACGCCGATGCCGGCGTCTTCGTCGAGCGCTATGCGCCTTCGCCCAGCGAGCTGCCGCTCGCGATCTGCCCCGACGGGACGGTCCTTCGCAATCCCACGGAGGAAGATCTCGCGCGCTGCATCGGCATGGCCGACGGCGACGCGGCGGAGCGACTCTACGACGTGGCGATCGTGGGCGCAGGACCGGCGGGCCTCGCGGCCGCGGTCTACGCCGGCAGCGAGGGATTGTCGGTCGTGACGCTCGACGCGCGCGCCTTCGGCGGGCAGGCGGCGGCGAGCGCGCGCATCGAGAACTACTTCGGCTTCCCGACCGGCATCTCGGGCCTCGCCCTCACCGCGCGCGCGTACACGCAGGCCGAGAAATTCGGCGTGCGCATGATGATCCCGATCGAGGCGAAGCGCCTGGTTTGCGATCCGGGGCCGGGCGAGCCGTTCGCGCTCGAGCTCTCCGATGGCCGCGCGGTCGGCGCCCGTACCGTGGTGATCGCGAGCGGCGCGCGATATCGGCGTCCCGAGTGCCGCAACCTGCGCGAGATGGAGGGCCACGGCGTGTGGTACTGGGCCTCGCCGATCGAGGCGCGCATCGCCGCGGGCCAGGAGGTGGTGCTGGTCGGCGGCGGCAACTCCGCGGGGCAAGCGGCGGTGTTCCTCGCGTCGCACACCGCGAAGGTGTGGATGCTGGTGCGCGGCGAGGCGCTCGCGACCTCGATGTCGCGCTACCTGATCGACCGGATCGCGGCGACGCCCAACATCGAGGTGCTCACGCGTACCGAGATCGTGCACGTCGAGGGCGCGCAGGAGCGCGGCGTGGAAGCGGTCACCTGGAGGAATCGCGACTCGCGCGAGGAAGCCACGCGGCCCGTCCGCAACGTGTTCCTCTTCCTCGGCGCCGATCCGGCGACCGGATGGCTCGCGGGCTGCGACGTCGAGCTCGACACGCACGGCTTCGTGAAGACCGGGGCCGACGCGCGCGCGCCGCTCGCGACCTCGGTGCCCGGCGTGTTCGCGATCGGCGACGTGCGGGCCGGCTCGGTGAAGCGCGTGGGAGGCGCGATCGGCGAGGGCGCGAACGTGGTCGCGCAGATTCACGCCTGGATGGCGGCTGTCCCTTCCCGGCCCGCGCTCGCGACCGCCTGATCGACGGCGAGGACGTCGAGCGCGCGCTCCCCGCCGGTCAGCACGCGCACCTTCGGATAGCCCGATTCGAGCAGCAGCGAGGCGACCAGGGCGGCGCTCGCCTCGTTCGGGCAGGTGCAGAACGTGACCACCGTCTTCGTGCGCAGCTCCGCGGGCAATGCGTCGATCGAACGCGGGTCGTCGAGCACGAGCGAATTCGGCAGGGCGCGCGGATCGGAGGCGCGCGCGACCTGCGACCGCGCGTCGAGGATGACCACCTCACGGTCGTGCCGCAGGAGCCGCGCGAGGTCCGGCGGCGCGATGCGCACGAGGTCGTACACGCGCTGCAACCGGCGACGCTCGAGGAACTTCGCGGCGAGGTAGACCGCGAGGATCGCAGCCCCGGCTTCGGCCACGCCGATCCCGATCCGGCTCATCGCTCCGAGCAGCCGGTCGATCTCGCGGCTGAAGATCGCTCCCGCGCCGAGGTAGGCGCCGCACCAGATCGCGCAGCCCGCGGCGTCGAACGCGATGAAGCGGCGCCACGGGATGCGCATCGCGGCGAGCGTCGGAATCGTGACCGCGGAGACTCCCGGGATGAACTTCGCGAAGAGCAGCAAGGAAGGCCCGTAGCGCCCGAGCATCGCATCGGTGCGGCTCACGCAGGTGTCGGGCGAAATCGAGACGCGGCACAGGGTCTCGAGGAGCCGCCGCCCGTGGCGCCGGCCCACGAAGAACCATGCATGATCGGCCAGCATCGCGGCCG
>DATIZV010000284.1:0-4088 GCA_035516915.1 Usitatibacter sp.
CGCTGTTCATATGTGGATAGACGACGGCGATGGTCGCAGCCGCAGCGACCATCGCCTCGATCGCATTGCCGCCCTCGCGCAGCACCGCGAGCGCCGATTGCGCGGCGAGGGAATGGGGCGCGACCGCCATCGCGCGCGTGCCGCGGGTCGGCTGGCTCACCGGCCGCCTAGCGGAAATGGTAGTAGTCGCGGTTCAGGTACGCGACGATGTCGCGCTCGTCGCGGGGCGAGAGCTCGAGGTGCATCCCGTGATTGCACGATGAGACCTGCGCGCGCAGCTCGTCGAGCGACTTCACCTTCCGGTTCGGCCGCAGGTAGATCGCCTTCGCGCCGTGCAGGTTCTGGCGTTCATGGCAGAGGTCGCAGCCCTTCGCCTGGACGAGCTTTTCGCCGACGGCGGGATCGCCGTCGGCGAGCACCGGAAATGCGGCCGTGAAGAGAGCGGCCGCCAGGAGGAAACGCAAGGAAGTCATTCGCGCATTGTAGCCGCGTCGCGGGCGGCTGCACGTCACCGTGTCGTGCCCGATCGCTCGATGAGCCACGAGATGGCCGCTGGATCCACCGGCTTCGTGAGGTGATGGTCGAATCCCGCGTCGCGGGCGCGCCGCCGGTCTTCCTCCTGTCCCCAGCCCGTCACTGCGATGAGCAGGGCCTGTGCGCCGCCCGCCTCGCGGATGCGGCGCGCGGCCTCGTAGCCGGAGAGCTTCGGCAGGCCGATGTCGAGGAGCACCACGTCCGGATGGAACGCGACCGCGGAGCCCACGGCCTCCAGGCCGTCGTAGGCCACGCGCACCTCGTGACCGCGCGACTTGAGGAGCATGCACAGGCTGTCGGCGGCGTCCCGGTTGTCGTCGACCACGAGGATGCGCCGCGGATGCGGATCGTCGCCCGGGTGGGAGTCGGCGGCCTCCTCGCCGTTCGCGGTCTCCGATCCGGCGAGGGGCAGGGTGACGGTGAATTCGCTCCCCTTGCCGATGCCTTCGCTCCGCGCCTCCACCGAGCCGCCGTGCAGCTCGACCAGCCGGCGCACCAGCGTGAGGCCGATGCCGAGGCCGCCCTGCGAATGCGGCCCGCTGCCCGCCACCTGCGTGAACATGTCGAAAATGCGCGTGAGCATCGCGGGCCGGATGCCGATCCCGTTGTCGCGCACGCGGACCACGGCATGGCTGCCCGAGCGCTCGGCGGTGAGCCAGATGTGGCCGCCGGGTCGCGTGTACTTCGCGGCGTTGTTGAGCAGGTTCGAGAGCACCTGCGCGAGGCGCGCGAGGTCCGCATCGAGGCGGATCGGCTCCGCCGGGAGCGTCACGCTGAGCTCGTGGCCGCCGCGCTCGATCAGCGGGCGGCTCGATTCGAGCGCGATGCGCACCGCCGCGCCCAGCTCGACGCGCTCCTTGCGCAGCTCGATCTTGCCGCTCGTGATGCGCGACACGTCGAGGAGGTCGTCCACGAGGCGCGAGAGCTGGCGCACCTGCCGATCGATCACGTCCTGCGTCCATTGCTGCTGCGCCGTCGCCGCGGGCGTGGCGCGCAGGATCTCGATGGCGTTGCGCACCGGCGCGAGCGGGTTGCGCAGCTCGTGGGCGAGCACCGCGAGGAACTCGTCCTTGCGCCGGTCCGCGTCCTTGAGCGCCTGCACGAGCTCGGCGTTCTCGAGCGCGATCCCCGCGCGGCGCGCGAGCTCCGCGGCGGTCTCCAGGTCGAATTCCGTGTAGGTGCGCCCGGATTCCGCGGTCGCGAACGAGATCGAGCCGGCGATCCGTCCGCTGGCGCTCATCGGCACGCAGATGTAGGAGCGCAAGCCGAGCTTGCGGATCATCTCGAGGTGCTCGGGGCTGCGCGCGGCCTGGCGCAGCATTTCGTCGCTCACCTCGGACGCGAAGATGGCTTCGCCGCCGCGGATCACGCGCGTGGAGGCGCTGCCTTCCCCCGACGGGAAGCGGCGCTCGATCTCGTCGAGGAACCTCGCGCGCCGCGGATCCCAATGGGTCGCGACCAGCCGCCGCCTCGCGCCGTCGGGATCGATCACCGTCACTTCCGACCAATCGGCGAAGTGCGGGACGGCGAGCTGGGCGATGCGCTTCAGCGTATCCGCGGGATCGGCGATCTGCGCGAGCGCTGCGCTCGCGTGCGCGAGGAACCGCAGGTTCTCCTCCGAGCGCTTGCGCTGGTCGATGTCGGTCCCGCTCCCGAACCACTCGACCACCTGTTCCGACGCGTTCTTGAGGGGAAGGACGCGAAGCAGGAACCAGCGATAGGCGCCGTCGTGGCGCCGGATGCGCGCCTCGAGCTCGAAGGCACCGCTATCCTCGCGCGCCTTGTGCCACGCCGCCTCGCGCCGCGGATAGTCCTCGGGATGCAGCGCCGCGCGCGCCCAGTCTTCCACGTTGCCGTCGGCGGGGAGCCCGATGTAGTCGAAGAGGCGCTTGTTGGCGTAGGTCACCTTCCCATCCGCATCGGCCGACCAGGCGAGCGCAGGCGTCGCTTCCACCAGGTGGCGGAAGCGCTCTTCGTTGGCGGCGATGGGCTCGAGGGGACCCCGGCCAAGGGGCTCCGCCGGCGATCTCGCTGCCGGGTGCGGATTCCTGGGGAAGGAGCTCGCCACGCAGCCCCCGTGAGGCACACGTACTCGATACTGCCCAATCTCGCCGCCGCCGATGAATCGCCGCGTGTGCGCGCTCTGCGCGCGGCTGGTCCGGTCGGCGTCGGCGGTGTCCCACGCCGAGGAGCCAGGCGAGGGGTCCCGCCGTGGTCTCGCCGTAGAGGTTCGCGGGATCGGGCACCGGCGGCATGCCGTGGACCGGTTCGAGCGCGTCGGCGGTTCCGAGCGAGAGGATGAGGACTGCGAGGGCGGGGAGGGCGGCGATGATCGTGCGTGCTGCCTTCACTTCGATGAGCTCCAGGCAAAAGGCGGCATCCTATCGGCGGCCGGCAGTCGCCTTGCGGATCGCCGCGACGCTGCGCTCGATCACGAGGTCCGCGCCGAGGCGGCCGAGCTCCGCGGTGGCCGCGCGGGGATCGCCGTGCACGCCGTCGGCCGCGCCCTTCGCCGCCGCGGCGCCCAACTGGTCGGGGCGGACGAGGGACGGATCGATCGCGAGCGTGAGCGCCGTGTCCGCGAGGCCCGCATGCGTGCCGATCTGCGCGTCCGTATATCCCTTGCTGCGCAGGAGCCGGGCGAAGCCCGAGGTCTGCGCCTCGTAGTACTCGGGCAGCGCGTGCACGCGCACCGCCGTGCCTTTCCATTCACGATCGAGGCGCGCCGCGACCCGCGCGAGACTCCTGCGGTAGCCGCCGTGGTCGCCGAGGAAGACGATGTCCCTGAAGCCGTGCAGCCGGAAGCTCGCGGCGGCCGATTCCAACGTCTTCTCGAACACGTCCTCGGGCACCGTGATGGTGCCGGGAAAGCGCATGTGCGCGACGGGCGGATCCACTCCGCCCTCGGGGACGTATGCGATCACCGGAGCCACGAGCGCGTCGCCGAGGCTGGAGGCGATCCTCTGCGCGAACCACCGGGCACGCACGTTGTGCTTGCCCACGGCCATGTGCGGCCCGTTCTGCTCGGTGCCGCCGATGGGGACCAGGATGGTGGTCTTGCCCGCCTGGACCGCCGCGCGGATCTCGGGCGAGGTGAGGTCCTCGAGGAACACCGAGGTCCCGGCGCGCGCGACAAGACATGCGAGAAGGAGCGAGGCGAACACGAGCAGGCGCTTCACGATCCCGATGCTACCAGAGGGCCGCGGCCGCCAAGGGAACGCCACGCCGCAGGTGCGCTCGAAGACTGGATCGTGATTCGAACGACCGTCACCGCGGCCCAGCTCTACGCGCTACTCGACGCCGAGTTCCGCAGGCTTCGCCCTTCGGGCTGCCGCAGCTGCCGTGTGCCGCTTCCCTATTGGCGCGAGCCGCCCGACGAGGTCTCCGCGAACTGGCACATCGGCACGCCCGCGCAGTGCCCGAACGGATGCCACCTCGTGATCGCCGAGCTCCTCGCGCGAATGTGGACGCAATACGACGTGGAGCGCGAGCGGCAGAACTGAGCGGCCGCCGCTTCAGGCTCGAACCGGATCGGGCGGGCACTCGGCGAGGAG
>DATIZV010000285.1:0-2120 GCA_035516915.1 Usitatibacter sp.
GCCGCGGCGATCGTGCTCGTGCTCGCCAACGTCTACCCGCTCCTCGAGATGGACGCGCGGGGGTTGCGCTCCTCGACCACGATCTTCGGGACGGTGAGCGGGCTCGAGGAGGCCGGGATGCCGAGCGTCGCGGTGCTGGTCCTCCTCACCGCGCTCGCGTTGCCGGTCGTGGAGCTCGCCGCGATGCTCTACATGCTCCTGCCGCTTCGCATGGGACATGTCCCGCCGGGCCTGCGCATCGCCTTCCGCATCGTGAACGTCGTGCAGTTCTGGGGGATGGCCGAGGTGTTCCTGCTCGGCACGCTCATCTCGTTCGTGAAGCTCGACGACGTCGCGCCCGTGCATCCGGGCGTGGGCCTCTACTCGCTCGTCGTCTTCGTGTTCCTCCTCACCGCCGCCGACGCCTGGTACGAGCCGCGTGCGGTGTGGCACTGCGCACACGAGCTCGGGGCATGACCGCGACCGCCGCGAAGCGCGGCCTCCTCACCTGCGGCACCTGCGGGCTCCTCAACCAGCCGTGCGACCCGGTCGAGGAGGCGCACTGCGCGCGCTGCGAGTCGCCGCTCCACTGGCGCAAGCCCGCCAGCATCGCGCGCACCTGGGCGTTCCTCGCCGCCGCGGCGATCCTCTACGTCCCCGCGAACCTCCTTCCGGTGATCCACAGCGGATCGCTCTTCGGATCCAACAGCAACACGATCCTCGGCGGCGTGCTCTACTTCTGGCGCACCGGCTCGTGGGCGCTCGCGATCATCGTGTTCGCGGCGAGCATCGTGGTGCCGGCGACGAAGATCGCGGCGCTCGCGATGCTGCTCGTCACCTCGCAGCGGCGCTCGCGCTGGCGCCCGGCCGAGCGCACGCGCCTGTACCGCCTCACGACCTACGTCGGGCGCTGGTCGATGGTGGACATCTACATCGGCGCGGTGTCGGTCGCGCTGGTGCAGCTGCAACCCTTCGCCGCGATCGAGCCCGGGCCCGGCGCGATCTACTTCGGCGCGGTGGTGATCCTCACGATGCTCGCTTCGGAGAGCTTCGATCCGCGGCTGATCTGGGATGGGGTGGATGATGCGAGGATCGAAGCCCGCGGCGACCTGTCCCCGCGGGAGGCGGGATTCCAGTCACCATGAGCGACCTGCCCCCGGTGCCCGAAGACGGCGAGGTGCCGCGCGCGGTCGCACGCAAGCCCGGCCCGCGCACGCTGCAGCTCATCTGGATCATCCCGATCGTCGCCGCGATCGTGGGCAGCGGCATCGCGGTGAAGGCGTACCTCGATCGCGGGCCGTCGATCACGATCCAGTTCCGCACCGCGCAGGGCATCGAGGCGGGCAAGACGAAGATCAAGAACCGCAACGTCGACGTCGGCACGGTGCGCACGGTGAAGCTCTCGCCCGACCACAAGAGCGTGATCGTGAGCGCGGAGATGGATCCCGACGCGAAGGGCTTTTTGGTGGAGGACTCGCGCTTCTGGGTGGTGCGGCCGCGCATCGCGGGCGGCCAGGTATCCGGCCTCTCCACGCTCCTCGCGGGCTCCTACATCGCGGCCGAGCCGGGGACCTCGAAGAAGGCGCAGAGCCATTTCCTCGGTCTCGAGGAGCCGCCGGTGGTGACCTCGGACCTTCCGGGGCGCACCTTCACGCTCCTCGCGCAGAACCTCGGCTCCCTCGACCTGAATTCCCCCGTCTACTACCGCGGCATCCTCGCCGGCCGCGTCGTCTCGGCGAAGGTGGCCGACGACGGCAGCCAGGTGCGGATCGACGTCTTCATCCGCGCGCCCTACGCCGCTTTCGTGAACACGCAGACGCGCTTCTGGAACGCGAGCGGCGTGGATTTCAACGTGAGCGCGAACGGGGTGCAGCTCGAGACGGAGTCGCTGGTGACGATCCTGCTGGGCGGCATCTCGTTCGAGACGCCGCCGGACGAAGGAGGGAGCGAGCCGGTGCAGGCGAACGCCACCTTCCCGCTCTGGGACAGCAAGAGCGAGGCGCTCAGGCCGCGCGAAACGGTCGTGGAGAACTACGTGATGAAGTTCCCGCAATCGGTGCGCGGGTTGAACGTCGGCGCGCCGATCGATTTCCGCGGCGTCACCGTGGGAAGCGTGAAGCGCATCGACCTCGAATACGACC
>DATIZV010000286.1:0-27674 GCA_035516915.1 Usitatibacter sp.
GCCGTGCCCGAGGGGCTCGCCGACCGCATCGTGCTGAACGCGCGCTTCGGCATGCGCTCGCGCCGCCTGGGGCTTTCGCTCGCCGCCGCGGTGGCCGCCATCGCCGTGGGCGTGCCTTCCTACCTGCGCCTGCACGACAACCGCCTCGAGCTCGCGCGCGACCAGGCGATCCTGCAGCACGTGGTGGAAGGCACCGACGAGCTGGCCGACAACCGCGGCGTGGCCCCCGCGGTGCTGCGCGCCTCCGTCGCGAAGCTGGGCGTCGAGGTGCGCGACCCTCCGGGCTACCGCATCCGCCACCTCGCCAACTGCGTGATCGCGGGCATCGAGTCGCGGCATTTCGTCATCGAAGGTCCCGACGGCATCGTCTCCTACGTCATCCTGCCCGGCGCGCACGGCGGAGCCGACGAGCGGGTCCTCGAGCGGTCGGGAATGCGAGCCCTGTTCGCACGCCATGGCGACGTCACGGTCGCCGTGCTGGGCGCCGAATCGATGGACCGTGGCGAGCTGGAAAAGATGATGCGCAAGGTGCTCGCCTGACCGGGAGGCGTGCGCGCCCCGGGTGGCGGGGCTTCGCAGGCTACGCCTTGGAGTAGATCTCCGCACCCTGCTTCACGAACTCGACCGCCTTCACCTCCATGCCCTTCTTGAGGGCCTCCTCGTCGGAGACGCCGTGCTTCGCCGCGAAATCGCGCACGTCCTGCGTGATCTTCATCGAGCAGAAGTGCGGGCCGCACATCGAGCAGAAGTGCGCGAGCTTGGCGCCTTCCTGCGGGAGCGTCTCGTCGTGGAACTGCTTCGCCTTGTCGGGATCGAGGCCGAGGTTGAACTGGTCGTCCCAGCGGAACTCGAAGCGCGCCTTGGAGAGCGCGTTGTCGCGGACCTGCGCGCCGGGATGGCCCTTCGCGAGGTCGGCGGCGTGCGCGGCGATCTTGTACGTGACGATGCCTTCCTTCACGTCGTCCTTGTCGGGAAGGCCGAGGTGCTCCTTGGGCGTCACGTAGCACAGCATCGCGGTGCCGTACCAGCCGATCTGCGCCGCGCCGATGCCGCTCGTGATGTGGTCGTAGCCGGGCGCGATGTCGGTGGTGAGGGGCCCCAGCGTGTAGAACGGCGCCTCGTGGCAGTGCTCGAGCTCGAGGTCCATGTTCTCCTTGATCAACTGCATCGGCACGTGGCCCGGGCCCTCGATCATCACCTGGCAATCGTGCTTCCACGCGATCCTCGTGAGCTCGCCCAGGGTCTTCAGCTCCGCGATCTGCGCTTCGTCGTTGGCGTCGTAGATCGAGCCGGGGCGCAGGCCGTCGCCCAAGGAGAACGAGACGTCGTAGGCCTTCATCACCTCGCAGATCTCCTCGAACCGCTCGTACAGGAACGATTCCCTGTGGTGCGCGAGGCACCACTTCGCCATGATCGAGCCGCCGCGCGAGACGATGCCGGTCATGCGGCTCGCCGTGAGCGGCACGAAGGGCAGGCGCACGCCCGCGTGGATCGTGAAGTAGTCCACGCCCTGCTCCGCCTGCTCGATCAGCGTGTCGCGGAAGATCTCCCAGGTGAGCTCCTCGGCCTTGCCGTCCACCTTCTCCAGCGCCTGGTAGATCGGCACGGTGCCGATCGGCACGGGGGAATTGCGCACGATCCATTCGCGCGTCTCGTGGATGTGCTTGCCGGTGGAAAGGTCCATCACGGTGTCCGCGCCCCAGCGGATCGCCCAGGTCATCTTGTCGACTTCCTCGCCGATCGAGGAGGTGAGGGCGGAGTTGCCGATGTTCGCGTTCACCTTCACCAGGAAATTGCGGCCGATCACCATCGGCTCGCTCTCCGGGTGGTTCACGTTCGCGGGAATGATGGCGCGGCCGCGCGCGACCTCGTCGCGAACGAACTCCGGGCCGATCTCCGCCGGAATCGAGGCGCCGAACGATTCGCCGCGGTGCTGGCGTCCCATGAGCTCGGCGAGCTTCGCGCCCTTCGGCCCCGCGGCGCGCAACGCCTCCAGGTACTCGCGCCGGCGCAGGTTCTCGCGGATCGCGATGAACTGCATTTCCGGGGTGACGATCCCGCGCCGGGCATAGTGCATCTGCGTGACGTTCGCGCCGGCCTTCGCACGGCGCGGCCGGCGCTTCAAGTCGAAGCGCAGCTCGGCGAGCCCGGGGTCGGCGAGTCGCTCGCGCCCGTAGCGGGAGGTCGGACCCTCGAGCACCGCGCTATCGCCGCGCTCCTCGATCCACCGCGCGCGAAGCGGCGCGAGCCCCGAGCGGATGTCGATGCGTATCGCCGGATCCGTGTAGGGGCCGCTCGTGTCGTAGACGAAGATCGGCGGGTTCGCCTCCGCGCCGAACGCCGCGGGAGTGTCGCCTTGCGAGATCTCGCGCATCGGCACCCGGATGTCGGCGCGCGTTCCCCCGACGTACACCTTTCTCGAGCGCGGCAGCGGCTGGATGGCGGCCTCGTCCACGTGGGCGGACGCGGCGATGAATTTGGGATGGGCGTTCATTGCGGCTCCTTCGGGCGGGCGGGGAAAGGAGCGGGGAGGGGATCTCGCACGCTCCCTACGCCGGCATGACCCGGATCAGGTTCCAAGGGACTCTCTCACTGCGGAGAAGCTTTCCGCAGACCCCTGCGTTCGAACCCAGAGTATAGCAACGCGGCGCCGCGGGGAACGCTCCGTTCAGGCTGCCGCGGCGGCCGCGAGGAGGGTCTCGGCGAGCGCCTGCACCGGCTCGCGGCGATCGAAGAGCGCTCCGCGGCCCGCGCGGATCGCCTCGCGCAGGCCCGCGTTGCGATCGCGGTCGCGCGTGACCTCGAGGGCGATGCGCACGTAGTCCTCGCGCGATTCCGCCACGAGCGCGTCGATCCCCATGAGTGACAGCATCGCGGCGGTCTGGCGCCCGCGCATGAAGCGGCCGGGGATCGTGACCACGGGCGTGGCGGCGGCGAAGGCGTCGAGGCTGGTATTGCCGCCCGACCAGCGCACCGTATCGAGGACCACGTCCGCGACCGAGAGCGCCGCGCGGAACCCGCCGCCTCCCATGCGCGGCAGGAACTTGAGCTGGCCGCGCGCCTCGATGCCGCGCGCGCGCAACGCGCGCTGCAGCCGATCCGCGAACTGCAGCGTCACCGCGCGCGCGGTCGCCCGGAAGAACACGAGCACGCCCCCGGGATCGGCTTCGAGGATCTGCGCGAAGAGCGCGTCCATCCCGGGGTGCACCTTGAAGAGCGACTGCGGGCACATGTACACGCGGCCCGAGGACGGCAGGCGAAAGTCGCCGCGAGCCGCGCGCGCGGAGGGCGCCGGCATCGAGTAGTCCACGCCGATGCCGGGCAGCGGCGCGAGCCTCTCGACGTAGTGCTGCGCGCCGTCGGGCGGCTCCATGGCGCCGCAAGTGAGGTACAGGTCGATCGCGTCGCTGCCGGTGCTGACGGGATGGCCCCACCCGGCGCATTGCAGCGGCGCGAGGCGCAGCGCGGCGAGCACGCACGTCGAGGACATCATCCCGACCTCGGGGTAGACGATCACGTCGAGCGCATCGGAGGCGAGGCGCGCGGCGAGATCCTCCAGCTCGATGCGCAGCGCCTCGAAGTGCTCGACGGCGGAGGCGATGCGCCGCGTGAAATCGTCGTCGACGGAGGCGATGTGGTAGACGAACCGCTCGAAGCGGCGCGCGTCGAGGCCGGTGACCCAGCGCTCGAAGTAGCGGCCCGCGGTGCAGTCGCGGAAGATGCTCGAGACGAACCCGATGCGCAGCCGCCGTCCGCCGTCGAACGTCGCGCGGCGCGGCACGCGCCATTCGGGGTGCGCCGCGCCCGCGAGGCGCGCGAGGAACGACGAGTACTCGCGCTGCAGCTCGCGGTCGTCCTCGCCCTGGTAGGCGAGCAGGAAGTTCTGGTGGTCGAGGTGGAAGACCTCCCGCGCGCGCGGCATCCAGCGGCCGATGCCCCGGGTGAGGTGCGCGAGTCCCTCCGAATAGCGTCGCCGCCAGCGCGCGGCGTCCTCTTCGTCGGCGTACACCTGCGGCAGGAGCAGGTTCTGCGCGACGGCCACGCGCAGATCGCCGGGATCGCGCGAGGCGGCGAGCGACAAGGCGCCCAGCGCCCCCGCCACGTCGCCCGTTTCCTGCTTCGCCACCGCGCGCAGCGTCTCGACGCCGGGCGCGCCGGGATCGCGGCGCGACGCCTCGTCGAGCGCGCGGCCCGCCTCGTCCCAGCGCCAGTACTCGGCGCGCAGCCGGCCGATCTCGCTCCAGGCGAGCGCGCCCGCGGGCGAGAGCGCTTCGGCCTGGGCGGCGCTCGCGAGCGCAGCCTCGGAGTCGCCGAGCGCGGCTTGCGCGCGGGCGAGCCGCAACCATAGCGCCGGGTCCCGCGGCAGCGCCGCCACGCCATGCTGCAGCGCCTCGCGCGCGCGGTCCATTCGGCCCGCCTTCGCATGGAGCATCGCGAGGCTCTCGTAAGCGTGGCGCGCCTCGTCGACGCGTCCCGCGGCCGCGAGGGCGCGCGCCGCATCCAGCGCGGCCGCTTGTGCCGCATCCCGATCGAGGGGAGACGCCATGGCGCATATTCTACGAACGAACCCGCCAAGCTGACCGGACGCAAAATCGGGGCGAGGCGCCTTTGCTACAATTTCGCCTGGTTCGCCCCCTTCCGCCGCTCCTTCTCCTCGCCTCGCCATGAACGTCGAACAAGCCCGCTTCAACATGATCGAGCAGCAGATCCGCACCTGGGAGGTGCTCGATTCCACCGTGCTGGACCTGCTCTTCGAAGTGAAGCGCGAGGAGTTCGTGCCGCCGGAATTCCGCGGCGTCGCGTTCGCGGACCTCGAGATCCCGCTGGGGCACGGCGAGTCGATGATGGCGCCGAAGCTCGAAGCGCGCATCCTCCAGGAGCTCGGCGTGCAGCCGCACGAGGAGGTGTACGAGGTCGGAACCGGATCGGGATACCTCACCGCGCTCCTCGCGCGGCGCGCGCGGCACGTCACGAGCGCCGAGATCCATCCCGACCTTCGCGCGCGGGCCGCGGGGAGCCTCCGCCGCGCCGGCGTGGCGAACGTCACGCTCCTCGAGGGCGACAGCGCCCGGGCGCCGCTCTCCGATTCCGCCTACGACGTGATCGTGCTCACCGGCTCCACGCCGATCCTTCCGCCCGCCTTCCTCGACCGGCTCCAGGTGGGCGGGAGGCTCTTCGCCGTGGTGGGCGACGCGCCGGCGATGAAGGCGACGCTGGTGCGCCAGCCGGCGCCCCGGTCGTTCCAGCGCAACGAGCTCTTCGAAACGGTGGTGAAGCCGCTGGCGAACGCCGCGCAGCCCGCGCGGTTCCGCTTCTGATGAAGCCCCTTCGCGCAGTCCTCGCCATCGCGGTGGCCGCCGCGGTCGTCCCCGCCCGCGCCGACGACCTCCTGCAGGTGTACCGCGACTCGCTCACCAGCGATCCGGTGTACCAGTCCGCACGCGCGCAGTACCAGGCGGCCATCGAGGCGCTTCCCCAGGCGCGCGCGGGATACCTGCCGCTCATCGCGGGCGAGGCTTCCGGATTCCACAACGACCTGCGGTTCGAGGCCGGGCCGAGCATCGCCTACAACACCACGACCTACGCGGTGACGCTCTCGCAGCCCGTCTTCCGCCTGCAGAACTGGCTCGCCATCGGCGAGGCGAAGCAGCAGGTGGTCCAGGCGGAGGCGGGGCTCGCCTCGGCGGGCTCGGACCTCATCCTGCGCGTCGCCCAGGGCTACTTCGACGTGCTGCTCGCGCAGGACAACGTCGCGCTCTCGGAGTCGCAGATGGCGGCGATCTCCGAGCAGCTCGCGCAGGCGAAGCGCAACTTCGAGGTCGGCACCGCGACCATCGTGGACACGCTCGAGGCGCAGGCGCGCTACGACCAGGCCGCCGCGCAGGAGATCTCCGACAAGAACAACCTCGAGGTGGCGCGCCGCGCGCTGCAGCAGCTGCTCGGCAAGATCCCCGAGCGCCTCTCGCCGCTGAAGGACCCGCTGCTGCTCGCGCCGCCCAAGCCCAACGACATCGAGGCGTGGGTGCGCACCGCGCAGGACTCGAGCTTCACGGTGGTCTCGGCGAAGGCCGCCGACGAGATCGCGCGCGAGGAGGTGCGGCGCCAGGAGGCGGGGCACCTGCCGACCCTCGACCTCACGGCGAGCTACAGCAAGGGCTACGACCCGACGATCGCCAACGCGGCGATCGTCGGCCCGCGTACCGACAACTCGGCGGTCGGCCTCACGCTCTCCGTGCCGTTCTATTCCGGCGGCCTCGTCCGCTCGCGCGTGCGCCAGGCGGTCGCGAACCGCGACAAGGCGGACCAGGATCTCGAGAACACCGTGCGCACCGTCGCGCAGTCCGTGCGCCAGAACTACCTCAACGTGACGAGCGGCATCGCGCAGGTGCAGGCGCTCGAGCGCGCGCTCACCTCCACGCAGAGCCAGCTCGATTCCACCATCCTCGGCCGCGACGTCGGCGTGCGCACGAGCGTCGACGTGCTGAACGCGCAGCAGCAGGTGTACCAGACGCGCCGCGACCTGCAGCAGGCGCGCTACAACTACCTGCTGAACGGGCTGCGGCTCAAGGCGGCCGCCGGGCAGCTCACCGAGACCGACGTCGAGGACGTGAACCGCGCCCTCGCGCGCTAGGCACCCGGCCCGCGAGCGACGCGCGGCGCGAGCCACTCCACCAGGCGCAGCACCGCGCCGCGGTGCGCCGCGACGAACTCCCGGGCCCTTTCCCCCATGGCGCGACGGCGCGCGGCATCGGCCGCGAGCGAAGCGGCGGCGCGAAGGGCCGCCGCGGCGTCGGGCACGCGCAGCGCCGCCCCGGCGGCGATCGCGCCCTCGCTCGCCTCCTCGAAGTTGTACGTGTGCGGCCCGACGATCACCGGCCGCCCCAGCGCGCACGCCTCGATGAGGTTCTGGCTTCCGTAGGCGAGGAGGCTCCCGCCCATGATCACCACGTCGGCGGCGGCGTAGTAGGCGGCCATCTCGCCCATGGAATCGCCGATCAGCACGCGCACGCCCGGGTCCACGTCGCGCTCGTCGCTGCGCCGCGCGATCGCGAAGCCGCGCGCGGCCGCGATGCGCGACACCTCGTCGAAGCGCTGCGGGTGCCGCGGCACGATGACGAGCAGCGCATCGCCTGCGCCTTGCAGCAAGGCGAGCGCATCGAGGAGCAGGGCCTCCTCGCCCTCGCGGGTGCTTCCCGCCACCCACACCGGGCGCTCTGCGCCGAAGCGGCCGCGAAACTCGCGGCCCCGCTCGAGCATCGCGGGTGGAATCTCGACGTCGAACTTCACGTTGCCGGTCACCGCGACCTCGCGCGCGCCGAGCGCGCGGAAGCGACGTGCGTCGGCCTCGGTCTGCGCGGCCACGCCGGCGAGGTTCGCGAAGGCCCAGCGCGCGAGGGACGGGAAGCGCGCGTAGCGCCGCGCCGATCGCTCCGAGAGGCGGCCGTTGGCGAGCACGACGGGAATGCCTTCGCGCGCGCATTCCTCGAGCAGGCGCGGCCAGAGCTCGGTCTCGAGGATCACGCCGAAGCGCGGACGCCAGTGCGCGAGGAAGCGCCGCACGGCGAAGCGCAGGTCGTACGGCAGCCAGGCTCGCTCGACGCGATCGCCGAACAGCGACTCTCCCGCCGCGCGGCCGGTCGGCGTCATGTGCGTGAGGAGGATGCGGTGACCGGGAAAGCGGCGCGCGAGCGCCTCGACGATCGGCGCGGCCGCACGCGTCTCGCCCACGGACACCGCGTGGACCCAGATGCGCGGTGCCTCGGCCGCGGGCGCGTAGGCGCCGAAGCGCTCGCCGAGGCGATCGAGATAGCCGCGCTGGCGGCGCGAGCGCCACGCGAGGCGCGCGAGCGCGAAGGGCGTGGCGACGATCCACGCGGCCGCGTACGCCGCGCGAATCATGCGCCGGCGTGCCCGATGCCGGCCGCCGCGGCGACCGCGTCGACCTCGGGCGGCAGGCTCGGTCCGCCGAGGTTCACCGCGAGATCCCCGCCGTGCAAGCCGGTGAGGCTCGGCGAGGTCGCGCAGTAGATGCCCACGGTCGGAACGCCGAGCGCGACGGCGAGGTGCGAAAGGCCGGTGTCGACCCCCACCACGCCGGACGCGTGCGCGAGCGCTGCCGCGGCCTCGGCGAGCGTCATGGAGGGCGCCGCCGCGGCGCTCTCGCCGATGGCATTCGCGAGCCGCGCGGCGTGCGCGCGCTCGGAATCGCTCCCGCCGGGCAGCACCACCCGATAGCCGGCTGCGGCGATGCGCTTGCCGAGCGCGATCCAGCGCTCGTCGGGCCAGCGCTTGTCGGCGCGGCTCGCCGCGTGGAGCAGCACCGCGTAGCGTCCCTCGGGAAGCCAGGACGGACGCTCCCCCGGCGGCGCGAGCCCGTAGCGCGCCGGCGCCGTCGCGCGAAACCCGAACACCTGCGCGAGGAGCCGCCGGTTGCGCTCGACCGCGTGCAAGCCGCGCGGCACCGCGAGCTTCACGTCGTAGAAGCGCGCGGCGAAGCGCTCGCGCGCGCTCGCGCGATCGGGTCCGAACACGGGTGATCGCGACCAGCGCGAGACGCACGCGCTCTTGATGAGCCCCTGCGCGTCGACCACGTAGTCCCAACGCTGCGAACGCAGCGCCGCCTTCGACGCGCGAAGCGCGCGCCAGGCGGCGAGCGACCAGGGCCGGTCGCGCAGTGCGCGCAGCCCGACCGGAATCGCGCGGCTCACCGCCGGATGCAGCCGCACCAGCTCGGCGTAGGGAGTCTCGACGGCCCAGGCGATCTCCGCGCCGGGATGGCGGTCGGCGAGGTCGCTCACGGCGGGGAAGAGGTGCACGACGTCGCCGAGCGAGGAGAGCTTCACGAGCAGGATCCGCGGCGCGGGCATGGCGCATTCTAATCCGCCGCCGGAGGGTAGAATGACCGCCTCGTGCCGCAGTCCCCGGCCATCGTGGCGCACAACGCCGAAGACAAACTTCCCGTCACCGTTGCCATCATCTCGCTCAACGCCGCAGCGCAGATCGGTCCCTGCCTCGAAAGCGCCGCGTTCGCCGACGAGCTGCTGGTCGTCGATTCCGGAAGCACCGACGGCACGGTCGACATCGCGCGCCGCCACGGCGCTCGCGTCGAGAGCCGCGAATGGCCGGGATTCGGCCGCCAGAAGCAGCACGCGGTATCGATCGCGCGCCACGACTGGGTGCTGTGCCTCGACACCGACGAGCGCGTCACGCCGCGGCTCGAGCGCTCGATCCGCCTCGCGCTCGCCTCGCGCCGCTACCGCGCGTGGCGCATGGCGCGGCGCAACCGCTTCCTCGGCCGCTGGCTCGCGCACGGCGAGGGCTATCCGGACTGGAGCGTGCGCCTCTTCCATCGCGCCCACGCGAGCTGGTCGAACGACGAGGTGCACGAAGCGGTGCTCACCACCGCGGAGATCGGGCGCCTCGAAGGGGACCTGCTGCACGACTCCGCCGAGGACATCGCGACCTACATGAGCAAGCAGAACCGCTATTCGAGCCTGCACGCACAGGCGCTGTACAGGCAGGGCGTGCGCGCGGGCTACTGGCGCCTCGCCGCGAGCCCGCTCGCGCGCTTCGTGAAGTTCTACCTGCTGCGCCTGGGTTTCCTCGACGGCGGCCCGGGCTTCGCGCACATCGTCATCGGGTGCAACAGCACGTTCCACAAGTACCTGAAGCTGATCGAGCTGCAGCAGGCCGCGAGGAAGGACGCATGATCGTCGTCACCGGCGGCGCCGGCTTCATCGGCGCGAACTTCGTGCTCGACTGGATCGCCGCCACCGGCGAGCCGGTCGTGAACCTCGACAAGCTCACCTACGCGGGCAACCTCGGCAGCCTCGCCGCGCTCGCCGGCAATGCGCGCCACCTCTTCGTGCGCGGCGACATCGCCGAGCGCGCGCTGGTGGAGCGCCTCCTCGCCGAGCACCGTCCGCGCGCGATCGTGCACTTCGCCGCGGAGAGCCACGTGGACCGCTCGATCCACGGGCCCGCGGCCTTCGTGCAGACCAACGTGGTGGGAACCTTCGAGCTCCTCGAAGCCGCCCGGGCATACTGGCAGCGCCTCGAGGGCGATGCGCGCTCGGGCTTCCGCTTCGTGCACGTCTCGACCGACGAGGTCTACGGCTCGCTCGGCGAGAGCGATCCCGCGTTCACCGAGGAGACGCCCTACGCGCCAAACAGCCCGTACTCGGCGTCCAAGGCGGCCTCCGACCACATGGTGCGCGCATACCACCATACGTACGGGCTGCCGACCCTCACCACGAACTGCTCCAACAACTACGGCCCGTACCAGTTCCCGGAGAAGCTCGTCCCGCTCGCGATCTCGAACGCCCTCGAGGCGAAGCCCATCCCGCTATACGGCGACGGGCGCCAGGTGCGCGACTGGCTCTACGTGGGCGACCACTGCGAGGCGATCCGCACGATCCTCGAGCGGGGCCGGCCCGGCGAGACCTACAACATCGGCGGCAACTCCGAGCGGCGCAACCTCGAGGTGGTGCATGCGATCTGCGACGCGCTCGGGGAGGCGCGGCCGCGCGAAGGCGGGTACCGCTGCCTGGTGACCTTCGTGAAGGACCGCCCGGGGCACGACCGGCGCTATGCGATCGATGCGTCGAAGCTGCGGGCGCAGCTCGGCTGGTCGCCGCGCGAGTCGTTCGCCTCGGGGCTCGCGAAGACCGTGCGCTGGTACCTCGACCACGGTGCCTGGGTCGCGCAGGTGAAGAGCGGCGAGTACCGCGAGTGGCTCGAGGTCAACTACGCGGCACGGAGCACGGCGTGACGCGCCGCGGAATCATCCTCGCCGGCGGGTCGGGCACGCGGCTCTACCCCGCGACGCGCGTGGTGTCGAAGCAGCTGCTGCCGGTGTACGACAAGCCGATGGTGTACTACCCGCTCGCCACGCTGATGCTCGCCGGCATCCGCGAGATCCTCGTGATCTCCACGCCGCAGGACACGCCGCGCTTCCGCGAGCTGCTCGGCGACGGCCGGGACTGGGGGCTGTCGCTTTCCTACGCCGTGCAGCCGCGGCCCGAAGGGCTCGCGCAGGCATTCCTCATCGGGCGCGAGTTCCTCGCCGGCGGCCCGAGCTCGCTCATCCTCGGCGACAACATCTTCCACGGCCACGACCTCGCGGCCTCGCTCAAGCGCGCGGCGGCGGGCGAGTCCGGGGCGACGGTGTTCGCCTATCCGGTGAAGGATCCGGAGCGCTACGGCGTGGTGGAGTTCGACGCGGGCGGCCGTGCGGTGAGCATCGAGGAGAAGCCCGAGCGGCCCAAGTCGCGCTACGCCGTGACCGGCCTCTACTTCTACGACGCGAGCGTGGTCGAGATCGCGGCCGGGCTCGAGCGCTCCGCGCGCGGCGAGCTCGAGATCACCGACGTGAACCGCCATTACCTCGAGAGCGGCCGTCTTTCCGTGGAGGTGATGGGGCGCGGCACCGCGTGGCTCGACACCGGAACGCACGAGAGCCTCCTCGAGGCCGCGCACTTCATCGAGACGATCGAGCGCCGGCAGGGATTGAAGATCGCGTGCCCGGAGGAGATCGCGTACCGCATGGGCTACATCGACGCGCCGCAGATGGAGCGGCTCGCGCAGCCGATGCGCAAGAGCTCGTACGGCCAGTACCTGCTCGCGGTGCTGCGCGAACGCGTCTTCTAGGACGCTCGCGTGAAGGCCATACCGACCGCGATTCCCGACGTCGTCGTGATCGAGCCGCAGGTCTTCGGCGACGCGCGCGGCTTCTTCTTCGAGAGCTGGAACCGGCGCGCGTTCGAGGCGATCGCGGGGCGCGCGGTCGAGTTCGTGCAGGACAATCATTCCGGCTCGGCGCGCAACGTGCTGCGCGGCCTGCATTACCAGGTGCGGCGGCCGCAGGGCAAGCTCGTGCGCGTGGTGTCGGGCGAGGTGTTCGACGTGGCGGTCGACCTGCGCCGCGGCTCGCCGACCTTCGGCCGTTGGGTCGGGGAGCGGCTGTCCGCCTCGAACCATCGCATGCTCTGGGTGCCGCCCGGCTTCGCGCACGGCTTCCTGGTGCTCTCCGAGTGGGCGGAGTTTCTCTACAAGGCGACCGATTACTGGGCGCCGGAGCACGAGCGAACCCTGCTCTGGAACGACCCGGCGCTCGGCATCGCCTGGCCCCTCGACGGCGAGCCGGTGCTCAAGCCGAAGGACGCCGCGGGCGCGCGCCTCGCCGACGCGGAAACCTACCCGTGATCCGCGTTCTCGTGACGGGCGCGGCAGGCCAGGTGGGAGCCGACGTCGCGCGCGCACTCGAGGGACGCGCGGAGGTCCTCGCGCTCGACCGCGCCGCGCTCGACCTCTCGAATCCCGCCGCCATCGTCGCGAGGGTGCGCGAAGCGTGCCCGCGCGTCATCGTGAACGCCGCAGCGTACACGGCGGTGGACCGGGCGGAGTCGGAGGCCGAGTCCGCGCGCGCGTTGAACGCGCGCGCGCCCGCCGTCCTCGCCGACGAGGCGCGGCGTTGCGGCGCGCTCCTGGTGCATTACTCCACCGATTACGTCTTCGACGGCGCGAAGAGCGGCGCGTACGTGGAATCCGATCCGCCGTCGCCCGTCAACGTCTACGGAGCGACCAAGCTCGAGGGCGAGCGCGCGATCGCCGCGAGCGGCTGCGCGCACGTGATCCTGCGCACGAGCTGGGTGTACGCGCCGCGCGGCCGCAATTTCCTCCTCACGATGCTCGGGCTGGCGCGGACCCGCGACGAGATCCGCGTGGTGGACGACCAGCATGGCGCGCCCACCGCGAGCCTGGAGCTCGCGCGCGCGACGCTCGGCCTCTTCGTCCCCCCCGGCGCGGGACGCCCCGTCGAGGAAACGGACCTCGAGCGGGTGCGCTCGCGCGGCGGACTGTTCCACGCGACCGCCGGCGGCGAGACGACCTGGTTCGGATTCGCGAGGGCGATCTTCGCCGGTTGGGCCGCACGGGCCGGGCCTTCGTTCCGGGTGCCGCGGCTGGTTCCGATTTCCGCCTCCGAATACCCGACGCCGGCGCGCCGCCCGGCCAATTCGTTGCTCTCGTGCGAGCGGCTCGCGCGCGACTTCGGCGTGCGGCTCGCGGACTGGCGCGAGGGCCTCGACGAGGTGCTCTCAGCCCTTGCCCGCTGAGGCGCTCGTTGCGCGCGAGAGGCCGAAGCAGACCGCGCCGTCGCGGTTGGGACCGAGCTCGACGCTGTAGCCCGCCTTCTCGGCGAGCCGCGCGATGTTGAAGAGGCCGATGCCGAGCCCCTTGGGGTTCTCGGTCGGCTCGCGGAAGAGCCGCTCGGCCACGCGCTCCGGGACCGCGGTTCCGGTGTCGCAGACCCGCACCCACACGCCCTCCGCGGTGCATTCGAAGTCGACGGCGATGCCGACTCCGGGCTCGCGCGCTCCCTTGGCGCGTGCGTTCTCCAGGGTGTTGTCGACGAAGTTGTCGAAGAGGGCGGCGGGCACCTGCGTGTCGGTCTCGATGATCGCCTTCATCGCGATGCCGCTTCCCTCCAGGCGCCGACCGAGCTCGTACCACCATGCCCACGCGGTGACCGGCAGCTCGGCGGTCGCGATCTCGGGGGCGCGCAGCTTGTCGAGCGTCGCCTGGAGGCGCCGGGTGAGCTGCGGGAGCTGGCGCTGCAGGAGGTTCGAATAGCCGTCCGCGGGATCCCTGGGCGCGATCGAGGTGAGCGCGTAGAGCGACTGCAGCAGGTTCTTCACGTCGTGCGTGAGGCGCGCGCCGGTCTCGTGCACCGCCTGCAGGTAGGCGTTGCGCCGCAGCGCCGTCTCGCGGCGCTTGCCCTCGTAGAATTCGCCGACGACCTGCGAGAGGAGCCGCATGTGCAGGAAGAGCGCGGGCGAGAGCTCGATCTGCGTGTAGAACACCACCTCGAGGCCGTGCACGTTGAACCGCGCCGGGTGCCCGCGCGCCTCGCCGAAGCGTCCGTCGCCGGCGGGCGAGCGCCATTCCCCGCCGCGCACCCACGGCAGCTCCGAGACCTCGCGCAGCGACTGCTCGAGGAAGCGGCTGGAATCCATCTCGGTCTCGGCGAGCTCGGCGATGCGCCGCATCCACAGCTCGAACGGCATGCCCACCGAAAGCAGGTAGCGCGAGAAGTAGGTGCGCAGGCCGCCGAAGCCGCGCATCGGATTCCACAGCACCGCGAGCACGAAGAGCGCGACGCCGAACGCGAGCACGGTGAGCATCACCGACGCGAGATAGTTGCCCTCGGTGAAGCGCGTGAGCGCGATCGAGCCGAGCACCAGCACGACGCCGAGCTGGAACACCAGCACCGCGTAGAAGAAATCGAACACCTGCGCGGCGGCGGGAATCGCGGGGCCGAGCGGCCACAGCGCGAGCAGGACCAGCATCGCGGGGAGCAGGAACTTCGCGAAACGCTCGACCTGCGCGGGGATCTCCTGGTCTCCGCCGAGGACGAGCCCGGGCACCGCGCGCAGCAGCAGCACCACCAGCACGTAGGCGAACGCGATCAGGTAGAAGCGGTTGCGGCTCGCCGCCTGGACCGTGAACACGCGGCCGCCGAGGATGCCGAGCAGCACCAGCAGCCACATCACGATCATCCAGCCGGCGAGGAAATACAGGATCGCCGCGGTGATGGCGAGCAGCAGCACCACCGAGAGCGGCTCGAGCTCGTGCTCGGTCGCGAAGAACGGCTGCCAGAGCAGGAACAGCCCGAAGTGGACGAGCAACCAGATACGCTGGAAAAGTTCTCCGGGTTCCGAGAACAGCGCCGCGTGGAGCGCGAGCAGCATGAGCAGCACCACCCACCGGGCATTGGCGGAGAGGCGCTGCGCGAGGCTGGAGGCGGACGGCGGCAAGGCGGGATCGCGGGACGGTGCGGCCGAGAATAATGAAAAGGCGGGCCCGGCGCCACGCGGCTCCGGTGTCGGCGTTTCGACAGGCGATGTCGGCATGCGGGCGATTCGGGCCGCGAAGGCGACCCTGCCATTCCTCGCCCGCGTAGATAAATCCGTGATATGACAAGGACTTGAATAAACTGGCATGCCTCGTGCTCGGATCGGCGCCGAGGAGACTCATCAGGAAGGGACGACCATGCGAAAGCAACAATCCGGCTTCACGCTCGTCGAGATCGCGATCGTGCTCGTGATCATCGGCCTGCTCCTCGGCGGCATCCTCAAGGGCCAGGAGCTCATCAACAGCGCGAAGGTGAAGAACCTCGCGAACGACTTCCGCGTGATCCCCACGTACATCTACGCCTACCAGGACAAGTTCAAGTCGCTGCCCGGTGACGACCCCCAGGCGAACACGCACGTGAACGGGGCGACCACCGCGACCACGCCCGCCGGCAAACAGGGCAACGGCGTGATCGACGGGAACTGGAACTCGACGACCAGCACCGACGAGTCGTTCCTGTTCTGGCAGCAGGTGCGGCTCTCGAACCTCGCCGCGGGCCCGACCGACGTCACGGATCCGACCTACATCCCGACGAACGCGGTGGGCGGCAAGCTCGGCGTCGACAGCGCGACCACCTCGCAGGTCGAGATCCAGGGCATGACCGGCACGTACCAGGTCTGCTCCACGGGGATCCTCGGCAAGTTCGCCAAGCAGCTCGACGTGCAGATGGACGACGGCAACACCGCGACCGGCTCGCTGCGCGTGGTTCCCGACGGCTCGGCGCTCAACACCGCCGCGACCGCGACCGCGAGCATCGACGACGCCGCGAACTACACCGTCTGCATGACGTTCTGATCGCCTCGCAAGCACCTTCCCGGACGGCCCGCCTCGTGCGGGCCGTTTCGCTTCTAGCCCTGCAGCACGCGCATCTCGGCGCGCGCGAGGTTCTCCTGGGTGCCGAGGAGCACCAGCACGTCGCCGGACTGCACGGGGATCGACGGGTCGGGATTCACCTCGCGCGAGCCCTTGCGCCGCACCGCGGTCACCTGCACGCCGACCTTGTCGAGGGCGAGCTCGCCGAGGGTCCTGCCGACGCTCGGCGCGTCCGGTCCGATCATCAGCGTGCGCAGGCGCGGCTCGTCGCGATCCTCCACCTCCTCGTCCGTCATTCCATGGAAGAAGCCCGGCGTATACCGGTAGCGCTCCTCGCGCACCGCGCGCAGGAGCCGCAGCACGCGGTTGAGCGGGAGGCCGAGCTGGATCATGGTCTGCGTGCCGAGCATGAGCGAGCCCTCGACGACCTCGGCGACGATCTCGGCCGCGCCGGCCGCGCGCAGCGTCTCGACGTCGCTGTCGTCGAACGTGCGCACGATCACCGGCAGGGCGGGGCGCAGCTCGTGCACGTGCGCGAGGATCGCGAGCGCCTTGCGCGTATCGGCGAAGCTCACCACCACGGCGAGCGCGCGCGAAAGCGCGGCGGCGACCAGCACCTCCCGGCGCGAAGCGTCGCCGAACACCACCGAATCGCCGGCGGTGGCCGCCTCGCGCACCCGGTCCGGGTCCGCGTCGAGCGCGATGAGGGGGATCTTCTCGCGCTCCAGGAACCTCGCGAGCGCCTGGCCGCTGCGGCCGTAGCCGCACACGATCACGTGGCCGCGCGTCGCCATCGCCTTCACCGCGAGCTCGTGCAGCGCCACCGCGCGCGCCGTCCATTCGCTCTCGGCGAAGTAGAGGACGACGCGCTCCATGTTCGCGAAGATGAGCGGCGCGGCGAGCATCGAGAGCAGCGCGGCGGCGAGGACCACCTGCAGCGCCGCCGCGCCGAGCGCTTCCTCGCGCAGCGCGAGCGCGAGCAGCACGAAGCCGAACTCGCCCGCGGGCGCGAGCGCGAGGCTCGTGCGCAATGCCGTGGGCTTCTCGTTGCCGAAGAGCCGCGAGAGCGCGTACACCGCCCCGAACTTCGCGCCGAGGAGCGCCGCGAAGGTGCCGGCCACGGCGGCGAAGTGCGCGGCGAGCACGCGCGGCTCGATCAGCATGCCGATCGTCACGAAGAAGAGCCCGAGCAGCACGTCGCGGAACGGCTGGATGTAGTCCTCCACCTGCCAGCGATATTCGGTCTCGGAGATCAGCATGCCGCCGAGGAACGCGCCGAGGGCGAGCGAGAGGCCCGCCTGCTCGGTGACCCACGCGAGCCCGAGCGTGACGAGCAGGACGAACAGCACGAAGAGCTCGCCCGACTTCTGGCGCGCCACCAGCTCGAAGAGCGGGCGCATCAGGCGCTGCCCCGCGTAGAGCACGATCGCGAGCACCACCGCGGCCTTCACGAGCGCGGCTCCGATCGCCTCCGCCATCTGCCCGGTGGACAACGAGAGCGCGGGAATCAGGACGAGGAGCGGGATCACCGCGAGGTCCTGGAAGAGGAGCACGCCCATCACCTGGCGGCCGAACATGCTGTGCAGCTGGCCGCGGTCGGCGAGCGTCTTGGAGACGATCGCCGTGGAGGACATCGCCGCGACGCCGCCTACGACGATGCCCGCACGCCAGTCCGCGCCGGCAACGAGGGCCGCGGCCGCGCCGAGGGCCATGGAGGCCGCAACCTGCGCGCTTCCCAGCCCGAACACGATGCTGCGCATCGCCACGAGCTGCGGCAGGCTGAATTCGAGCCCGACGGAGAACATCAGGAACACCACGCCCATCTCGGCGAGGTAGCGCTGCGCCTCGGTGGAGGGAACGAAGCCCAGGGCGTGCGGGCCGATGAGCGCGCCGACCATCAGGTAGCCCAGGATCGGCGGCAGCTTCAGGCGGCGGAAGAACGCGACGACCGCCACCGCGGATGCGAGCAGGATCAGCGCGACGGAAAGGGCGTCGTGCATGGCGGGGCGCGCGGCGCGCGTGGGGTATTGGATTTATACTTTGGGGTCAATGACCGACCTGCTGCAACCCCACGCGCTCGCCGATGCGGAGCGCTACCTGGAGCTCGCGCGAGGCGTGCTCGACATCGAGGCCGATGCCGTGCGCGCGCTCAAGAACCGCCTCGGCGAAAGCTTCCTGCGCGCGCACCGGCTGATGCTCGAGACGCGGGGGCGCGTCGTGGTGACGGGAATGGGAAAGTCGGGGCACATCGCGCGCAAGATCGCCTCGACCCTCGCATCGACCGGCACGCCCGCGTTCTTCATGCATCCCGGAGAGGCGAGCCACGGCGACCTCGGCATGATCACCGCGCACGACGTCGTGGTCGCGATCTCCTACTCGGGCGAGTCCGAGGAGATCCTCAAGGTGCTGCCCGCCATCAAGCGCCGCGGCGCGCCGGTGATCGCGATCACCGGTCGCGCGGGCTCGACGCTCGCCGCGGAAGCGGACGTGCACCTCGACGCCGCGGTCGAGAAGGAGGCGTGCCCGCTCAACCTCGCGCCGACCGCGAGCACCACCGCGACCCTCGCCCTCGGCGACGCGCTCGCGCTGGCGCTCCTCGACGCGCGCGGCTTCGCGAGCGAGGACTTCGCGATGCACCATCCCGGCGGGAGCCTCGGCCGGCGCCTGCTGGTCCACGTGCGCGACATCATGCGCAAGGGCGCGCAGCTGCCGCGCAACTCCCCCGACGCGCTGCTTCCGGAGGCGATCATCGAGATGTCGAAGAAGGGCATCGGCATGACGGCGATCGTGGGCGACGACGACCGGCTGCTCGGCATCTTCACCGACGGCGACCTGAGGCGCACGCTCGAGAAGCACGACGCGATCCGCAACATCCGCGTGGGCGACGTCATGACCGCCAATCCGCGCACCATCGCGCCGGAAAGGCTCGCCGCCGAGGCCGCGCAGGTGATGCAGAACCATCGCATCGGCGGGCGCATCGTGGTCGCCTCCCCCGAGGGCAGGCTCCTCGGCGTCGTCACTTTCAACGACCTCCTCGCCGCCGGTGTCGTCTAGCCTCGACGAAGCGCTCGCGCGGGCGCGCGCGGTGCGCCTCGCGATCTTCGACGTCGACGGCGTGCTCACCGACGGAACCCTCTACATCGGACCCGCGGGCGAGGCGCTCAAGGCCTTCAACATCCTCGACGGGCACGGCGTGAAGATGCTGCAGGCGGCGGGCGTGGCCGCGGCGATCCTCTCGGGGCGCTCCTCCGAGGCGGTGGCGTGGCGCGCGCGCGAGCTCGGCATCGGGCACGTGCTGCAGGGCGTCGCGGACAAGGTCGCGGCCTTCGAGCGCCTCACGGCCTCGATCGGCGTCGATCCCGGATCGTGCGCCTTCGTGGGCGACGACCTTCCGGACCTCGAGGTGATGAAGCGCTGCGGCCTCGCGGTCGCCGTCGCGAACGCGGTGGATGGCGTGAAGGCGGCGGCGCACTACGTCACGCGCGCTGCGGGCGGCAAGGGCGCCGTGCGCGAGGTTTGCGAGCTCGTGCTGCTCGCGCGGCAGGCGCGCGGGCCGGATGGGCGCGCCTGAGGCGGCGCAGTGCGGCCGACCACGTGGCTTCCGCTCGCGGTGCTGGCGCTCCTGGTGGCGCTCACGCTCTGGCTCAACGAGCTGGTGCGCGCGCCGCAGGCGCGCGAGAGCGGCCCGCCGCGCCACGATCCCGACGCGATCGTCGAGAAGTTCGACGCGCGCAAGTTCAGCACCGACGGGCGCCTCCTCTACACTCTCGCCGCGCGGAAGATGGTACATTACCCCGACGACGACACCGCTCACCTCGATGCCGTGAAGCTCGAGGCGTTCGAGCCCGGCCAGCCGAAGATGACGGTCACCGCCGACGAGGGACGGCTCGAGCGCACCGGCGACCGCGTCTGGATCGAGGGCCACGTCGTGCTGGTGCGCGAGGGCGACGCGAAGATGGAGCCGGCGCGCGTCACCACCGACCGGCTGCTCGTGCTTCCGGACTCGGGGATCGCGCGGACGTCGAGCGAGGTGACGCTCGAGAGCCCCTCGAGCCACGTGGTGGCCCAGGGGCTCGAGCTCGACAACAAGACGCGCACGCTGGTCCTGGATCGCGTGCACGCCATCTACAAGTCCGCGAACGCCACACGTTGATGCGCACAGCAACCGCCGCCGGCCTCCTCGCCGCCCTCCTCGCGGCCGGCCTTCCCGCGTCCGCGGAGAAGGCGGACCGCGAGAAGGAGATCGTGGTGAACGCCGACAAGCTCACGGCCGACGACGCGACCAAGACCAGCACGTTCTCCGGCAACGTCGTGGTCACGCAGGGCACCATGCGCATGACCGCGGCGAAGGTCACCGTCCACGAGGACGCCGAGCACCACAAGTACTACGTGGCGAGCGGCAATCCCGTGACCTTCCGCCAGAAGCTCGACAACTCGGAGGAGTGGGTGGAAGGCTACGCGCAGCGCGCCGAGTTCGACGATCGCAACGACATGCTGCGCCTCTACGACGACGCGCGCGTGAAGCGCGACCGCAACGAGATCACCGGGAACTTCATCTCCTACGACATGCGCCGCGAGCTCGCCGAGGTGACCGGCGCTCCGCCCGGGTCCTCCGCCCCGGGCTCGCGGGTGAAGGCGGTGATCCTTCCGCCGAAGGCCGCGGCGCAGGGCGCGAAGCCGCCCGCCGGAGCGGCGCCCGAGCTCAAGACCGACGCGGGGAAGACCGAGTGATCGCACGCCCCGCTCCCGCCCAGCACCTCACCCTCGTGCGTCCCGAGCCGAGCTCCTCGGTGCTGCGCGCCGAGGGCCTGATGAAGCGCTATCGCAAGCGCACCGTCGTCTCCGACGTCTCGCTCACGGTCGAGAGCGGCGAGGTGGTGGGCCTGCTCGGGCCGAACGGCGCGGGCAAGACCACGTGCTTCTACATGATCCTCGGGCTCGTTCCCATCGACCAGGGCTCGGTCACGCTCGACGGCGAGGACCTCACGCACCTGCCGATCTACCGGCGCTCGCGCCTCGGCCTTTCCTACCTGCCCCAGGAAGCTTCCATCTTCCGCAAGCTCACCGTCGCGCAGAACATCCAGGCGGTGCTCGAGCTGCAGGGGATCGAATCGGAGGAGATCGAGACGCGCCTCGAGGAGCTCCTCGACGACCTGCACATCGGGCACCTGCGCGCGAGCCCCGCGCTCTCGCTCTCCGGGGGCGAGCGCCGGCGGGTGGAGATCGCGCGCGCGCTCGCGACGAGCCCGCGCTTCATTCTGCTCGACGAGCCGTTCGCGGGCGTCGACCCGATCGCGGTGCTCGACATCCAGCAGATCATCCGGTTCCTCAAGGAACGCGGCATCGGCGTGCTCATCACCGACCACAACGTGCGCGAGACGCTCGGCATCTGCGACCACGCCTACATCATCAACCAGGGCTCGGTCCTCGCCTTCGGGAAGCCGGAGGAGATCGTCTATAATGAGGCGGTCCGAAAGGTGTACCTCGGGGAGAACTTCCGCCTCTAGCGGACAGTCAGTCCCCTCGGGAACCTTCTCGACATGAAGCACAGCCTCCAGCTCAAGCTATCGCAGCACCTGACGCTCACCCCGCAGCTGCAGCAATCGATCCGCCTGCTGCAGCTGTCGACCGTCGAGCTCAACCAGGAGCTCGAGCGCTACCTCGCCGAGAACCCGCTGCTCGAGCGCGCGGACCTCGCCTCTCCGGAAGAATCTCCCGCGGTTCCCGCGAACGACGCCGAGGCGCAGCAGCCCGCGGCGCAACCCGAAGAGCGCCGCGAGGAAGGCGCGACGCTCGCCGAGGACCACGGCTTCGGCGACGAGCCGGCGGCGGGCGCCGGCGCGCGCCGCGACGACGACGAGCGCGACGACTTCACGCAGTTCGCGGCGGCGGAGCCGACGCTGCAGGAGCACCTGCTGCAGCAGCTCTCGCTCACGGGCCTCACGCCGCGCGACAAGCTGATCGCCGAATTCGTGATCGGGCACCTCGACGAGGACGGCTACCTCAAGCAGGAGCTCGAAGAGCTGCGCGAGTCCGCGCTCGCCGCCATGTCGGAAGTGGAGATCGAGGAGCTGCAGATCGCGTTGCGCCACGTGCAGAACCTCGAGCCCACCGGCGTCGGCGCGCGCGACGCGGCCGAGTGCCTCGAGCTGCAGTTGAAGGCCCTTCCCGAATCCACGCCGCACCGCGACATGGCGTTGAGGCTCGTCACGCAGCACCTCGACGTGCTCGCCGCGCGCGACTTCAATCGCCTGAAGCGGCTCCTCGGCGTGGGCGAGGACGAGCTGCGCGAGGTGCGCTCGCTGATCCTCACGCTCGACCCGAAGCCGGGCCGCGCCTTCGGCCAGGGCGACGTGCGCTACGTCGTGCCCGACGTCGTCGTGCGCAAGATCTCGGGCAAGTGGAACGCCGCGCTCAACCGCGACGCGATGCCGCGCCTGCGCATCAACAAGATGTACGCCGACATCCTGCAGGCCTCGCGCGAGAACGGCGGCAAGCACCTCTCGGGACAGCTGCAGGAGGCGCGCTGGCTCATCAAGAACGTGCAGCAGCGCTTCGACACCATCCTGCGCGTCACGCAGGCGATCGTCGACCGCCAGAAGAACTTCTTCGAGCACGGCGAGGTCGCGATGCGCCCGCTCGTGCTGCGCGAGATCGCCGAGGCGGTGAGCCTGCACGAGTCGACCATCTCGCGGGTCACCACGCAGAAGTACATGCTCACCCCGCGCGGCATCTTCGAGCTGAAATATTTCTTCGGCAGCCATGTTTCAACCGACACCGGCGGGGCCTGTTCGGCCACCGCGATTCGTGCTTTGATCAAGCAGCTGGTTGCCGCGGAGGATTGCCGCAAGCCCCTTTCCGACCATCGCATCTCGGACATCCTCGCGCAGCAAGGCATCCAGGTGGCGCGCCGGACCGTGGCCAAGTACCGCGAGGCCATGCACATCCAGCCCGCCAACCTCCGCAAGTCGATCTGACTTCGAAAGGAGCGCTCGATGAACCTGCACCTCACCGGCCACCACGTCGAGATCACCGCCGCCATCCGCGACTACGTCGTGGCGAAGCTCGAGCGCATCAACCGGCACTTCGACCACGTGATCGACGTGAACGTGATCATGACGGTGCAGAAGCTCGAGCAGCAGATCGAGGCCAACGTCCACCTCTCCGGGAAGGACATCCACGTGTGCTGCAACGACGGCGACATGTACGCGGCGATCGACCAGCTGATGGACAAGCTCGACCGCCAGGTGATCCGCCACAAGGAGCGCTTCCGGGCCGACCACCGCCACGCGCCCGGCATCAAGCGCATCCCGCAGGCCTGATGCAGGCGGAGCGAGCCCGGGCCGCGGCCCCGACCGCCATGAACCTCGTCTCCCGGCTGCTCCCGCGCGAGCACGTCGTGCTCGCCCTCGACGCGACGAGCAAGAAGCGCCTCTTCGAGCAGATCGGCCTGCTCTTCGAGAACTCGCGGCAGATCCCGCGCGCGCGCGTCTTCGACAGCCTGTTCGATCGCGAGAAGCTCGGCTCCACGGCGCTCGGCTACGGCGTCGCGATCCCGCACGGGCGCATCAAGGGCCTCAAGGAGCCGGTGTGCGCGTTCGTGCGCACGGCGGCGCCGATTCCCTTCGAGTCGCCCGACGGCGAGCCGGTCTCGCTGGTGTTCGCGATGCTGGTTCCCGAGCACGCCAACGAGACGCACCTCGAGCTCCTCTCCGAGCTCGCGCAGATGTTCAGCGACGCGCATTTGCGGGAAGCGCTCGCCGCCGCGCAGGACGCCCAGGCGGCGCACCGGCTCATCACCGAGTGGTCGCCCTATGCCCCGGCTCAGCGTACAGCGGCTCTTTGACGAGCGCCGCGAGCGGCTCGGCCTCGCGTGGGCGGCCGGAACCGCCGGCGCGGTGCGCGAGTTCACCGACGACATGCTGCACCGCCCCGGCGTCGGGCTCATCGGGCACCTGAACCTCATCCACCAGCTGCTCGCGCAGGTGATGGGCCCGCGCGAGGTCGACTATGTCGAGGGGCTGGGCCCGGAGCTCAAGCGCCCGACCGCGGAGCGCATCTGCTCGGCCGACACGCTGTGCGTGATCGTCACCGACGGGGTCGCGGCCCCGGAGGTGCTGGCGCAGGCCGCGGAGCTCTCCGGGGTGGCGCTCCTCACCTCGACGGAGCCCAGCCAGCACGTGATCAACGTGCTGCGGCCCTACATGCAGCAGGAGCTGGGCGAGGTGACGACGCTGCACGGCGTGATGCTCGACGTGCTCGAGATCGGCGTGCTCATCACCGGCGAATCGTCGATCGGCAAGAGCGAGCTCGCGCTCGAGCTCATCTCGCGCGGCCACGGCCTCGTCGCCGACGACGTCGTGGAGCTGCAGCAGATCGGCCCGGAGACGATCCAGGGCCGCTGTCCCCCGATGCTGCGCGATTTCCTCGAGGTGAGGGGCCTGGGCGTGCTCAACATCCGCTCGATCTTCGGCGAGACCGCCGTGCGCCCGAGGAAGACGCTGCGCCTCATCGTGCACCTCGACGCGCCGGAGAACGGGCAGGAGCCCAAGAACCGGCTCGCCACGCGCTCGGGGACGCAGGAGATCCTGGGCGTCGAGATTCCCACCGTCACACTCGCCGTCGCGCCGGGGCGCAACCTCGCGGTACTCGTGGAGGCGGCGGTGCGCAACCACATCCTCCTCACGCGCGGGGTCGATTCGACGCGCGAGTTCATCGCGCGCCAGGAGGCCGCGATCCGCCAGGAGGGCTCGGGCTCCGGGGAGCTCACGGACTGATGCAGCTGGTGCTCCTTTCCGGCGTCTCCGGCTCGGGCAAGAGCGTGGCGCTCAAGGCGCTCGAGGACGCGGGGTTCTTCTGTGTCGACAACCTCCCGGCCGACCTCATCGGCCCGCTCGCCGACTACGCGATGTCGCGCGGCGAGCCCAAGGTCGCGATCAGCGCCGACGCGAGGAGCCGCGAGAGCCTGGGGAAGCTGCCGGAGATCGTGGCGAAGGAGCGCGAGCGCGGCAACGACGTGCGCGTGATCTTCCTCGACGCGAACGACGAGAGCCTGGTGCGCCGCTTTTCCGAGACGCGCCGCCCGCATCCGCTCGCGCGCGAGGGCCAGGCGCTCCCCGGCGCGATCTCCGAGGAGCGCGGCGTGCTCGCGTGGCTCGCGGAAATCGGCCAGCGCATCGACACGAGCAACCTCACGCCCTCGCAGCTGCGCGGCTGGATCCAGGACCTGGTCGTCACGGACCGCACGCGCCTCGCGCTCACGTTCGAATCGTTCGGCTTCAAGGGCGGGGCGCCGCTGGACGCCGATTTCGTCTTCGACGCGCGCTGCGTGCTGCCCAACCCGCACTACGACCCGCGCCTGCGCCCGCTCACCGGGAGCGATCCCGAGGTGATCGAATTCCTCGAGCGCGAGACGCAGGCGGGCATCCTCGTGGAGGACATCCAGCGCTTCCTGCAGCGGTGGTTGCCGCGCTTCGTGCTCGACCAGCGCGCCTCGCTCACGGTGGCGATCGGCTGCACCGGCGGGCGCCACCGCTCGGTATACATCGCGAACCAGCTCGCCGAGCGCTTCGCGTCGGACTATCCCGTCGTGCTGCGGCACCGCGACCTCAAGGACTAGGCCGCCCCCTTGCTCATCCTCAACCTCTTCAGCGCGGGCAGCCGTCCGCGCCGCGTGCCGATCTTCCCGCTGAATACGGTGCTCTTCCCCGGCTCGGCGCTGCCGCTCAGGATCTTCGAGGTGCGCTACGTGGACATGGCGCGCGACTGCCTCCGGACCTCGAGCCCGTTCGGCGTGTGCCTCATCAAGGAAGGCGAGGAGGTGGGAGCGCCGGCCGTGCCGGAACGCATCGGCTGCCTCGCACGCATCGGAGATTGCGATGCCGAGGAGCTGGGCGTCCTCAAGGTGCGCGCGATCGGGCTCGAGCGCTTGCGCATCGTCTCGAGCGAGGTGACGAAGCCGGGACTGATCGTCGCGGAGGTGGAGCCCCTCGCCGCGGAGCCGGAAGTCTCCGATGCGCCAGGCCTCGCGGACTGCGCCGGGTTCCTGCGCAAGGCGATCGCGGCGATCGGCGTGGAGCGCTTCGTCGAGCCGCTGCGCTTCGACGATGCCACCTGGGTGGGATTCCGGCTCGCGGAGATCCTGCCGCTGCGGATCGACGTGAAGCAGAAGCTCCTCGAGCTCACCGATGCCACGCTGCGCCTCGCGGTGCTCGACAAGTTCCTCCGCCAACAGGGGCTGATCGCGTAAGGCCCGCGCCCCTTTCCTTCCCGCTGCCATGGGCGTAGGGTGGCAAGCCCGTTAACGCACGTGAAGGAGGATGCCGTGGGCGAAGCCAAAGCGAACACCCTGCCGGCAGGCGCCGCCGTCCTGGCCGCCCGCTCCCCGGTCGTGGACATCGCACGTGCGAGCGCGGCCATCGCGCCTGCGCTGGCGCCGCGCGCGCAGAGGGAAGTCCCGTGGCCGCCGATACCGCCGTCCGAGTCGGCGATCATGCTGCCCGCGGACCACTACCTGCATCGTGGTGCGCCGACGGAATGGTGGTGGCACGTCGGCACGCTGACGGGTCCCGGCGGACGCGTGTTCGGCTTCGAGATCAACGCGGCGTCCTTCGAGGGCCGCGGCTTCGGCTTCACGCAGATCATGCTCACCGACGTGAACCGGAGCCGGCACTACCAGAGAACGACGTCGTACCTACCGCCGGTCATGTTCGATGGAAGCGCGTGGGCCGAATTCGACCCGACGCGCGACTGGTACGCGAGGCTGGGGAGCCCGCTCAACTGCCTCTCCGCGATCCAGGTGACTTCGCCGGGCTCCGGCTACGCCTCCGCCCCCAGGGTGGAGATCACGGGCGGCGGCGCCGGCTCGGGTGCGGTCGCGGTGGCGGTGCTCGGAAGCGGCGAGACCGCGGGACAGGTCGTCGCCGTCGCGCTGCTCAGCCCCGGCATCGCGTACACGAGCGTGCCCACCGTGACGCTCAGCGGCGGCGGCGGCAGCGGCGCGACCGCGCAGGCGCTGCACACCTACGTCACGATGGACGGCGCATGGCCCGATCCGTCGCAGGGCATGGCGGTGAAGGCGCTGCTCAACGACGAGGCGACCGGCACGGAGGTGAGCTTCGATCTCTCCCTCTCGCAGAAGGGACCTGCGTTCATCGTGTGGGGCACGGGCGTGCAGCCGGTGCCGGACACCTGCGGCGGCCACCTGCAGACCAACAACTACTACTACTCGCTCACGCGCCTGCAGGCGTCGGGAACGGTCACGTTCGGAGGCCAGAGCGTCGCGGTGACGGGCGTCACCTGGATGGACCACGAGTACGGGGCGTTCGGCAAGACCAGCACGCCGAAATGGATCCTCCAGGACATGCAGCTCGACAACGGCGTCTGCATCTCGAACTCGACCTCGCTCGCGTCGAATCCGATCTCGGGCCAGCCGGTGCAGAGCCATGCGACGGTGCAGCGCGCAGACGGCACCACGTACCTCGTGCCCTCGATGATCACGCCGTCCACGCCGTGGAAGAGCCCTGCCACGGGCAAGACCTATTTCACGCGGCTGAAGGTCGAGATTCCCGCGTTCGAAGCGGTGCTCGAAGTCATGTCGCTGGTCGCCGCGCAGGAATTTCCCGTCGCGGGCTCGCCGATCTACGAAGGGGTCGCCGGCGCCGTCGGCACGTTCGAGGGCAAGCACGTCCAGGGAACGGCCTGGAACGAGCAGGCGCTCGTGTAGAAGGACATGGGCCTCGTGCGGTAGCACAATGGGCGACATGGCGAACCCACCCTCGCTCCGCGCGAGCCGGGCCTACGCGGCGACGCAATCGGTGCTGCTCGTCGCGTTCGCGGCGATCGTGCTCTGGAATCCCGGCACTGCGCTCTTCCACTCGAAGGGCGGCGCCATCGCGGGCGACGCCATCGGCATCGCCGGGCTCGCCGCGATCGCGGCGGGCTTCCTC
>DATIZV010000287.1:0-2017 GCA_035516915.1 Usitatibacter sp.
AGGGTCCAGAGGTAGACCGCGTGCTTCGGCATCGACCAGTCGAGGATGTTGTTCACGGCGTTCAGGTACGCGCCGCGGTAGTGGTAGACCACGCCCTTGGGATTCCCCGTCGTCCCCGAGGTGTAGTTGAGCGTGATCGGGTCCCACTCGTCGGGCGGGAATTGCCACTCGAACTGCGGGTCGCCCTCCGCGATCAGGGACTCGTATTCGATCTCGCCGAGCGCCTCGCCGCCGGTGAAGAGCGCGTCCTCCACGTCGACCACCAGCGGCCGGCTTTTCGCGAGGGTGAGGGCCTTGCCGACGATCGGCGAGAACTCGCGGTCGGTGAAGAGCACCTTCGCTTCGCCGTGGTCGAGCATGAAGGCGATCGCCTCGGCATCGAGGCGCGTGTTGAGCGTGTTCAGCACCGCGCCGAACATCGCCGGCGCGAAGTGCAGCTCGACCATCGCGGGAACGTTGGGAAGGATCGCCGCGACCGTGTCGCCGCGCCGGATGCCGCGCTTCGCGAGCGCGGAGGCGAGCCGCCGGGAGCGCTCGTAGGTCTCGCGCCAGGTGCGGCGCACGCCGCCATGGATCACCGCGACCCGTTCCGGATACACGGCCGCGGCCTTCGCGAGGAAGGACACCGGCGTGAGCGGGGTGTAGTTCGCCGCGTTGCGATCGAGGCCCTGCGCGAATGCGTTCGTGCCCATCGTCTCCCCTCCTTCCGCCCTCAGGCGATGCGCGTCTCGATGCGCGCGGCGAGCCCCGCGAACCGCTCGGCCGATTTCACCGTGTTCGCGAGGAGCATCGCGATGGTCATCGGCCCGACGCCGCCGGGCACCGGGGTGAGGCGGGAGGCGACCTGCGAGACCGAGGCGAAGTCCACGTCGCCCGCGAGCTTCCCGCCCGGCAGTCGGTTCACCCCGACGTCGATCACCACCGCCCCGGGCTTCACCATGTCGCCCGTCACGAGCCCCGCACGCCCGGCGGCGACCACGAGGAGGTCCCCCTGCCGCGTCATCGCCCCGAGGTCGCGCGTCTTCGAATGGCACACGGTCACCGTCGCGCCCGCGTTCACCAGCAGCATCGCCATGGGCTTGCCGACGATGTCCGAGCGCCCGACCACGACGGCATGCATTCCTTGCACCGCGACGCCCTCGTGCTCGAGCATCTTCATGATGCCCCACGGGGTGCACGGATAGAAGTTGGGATCGCCCGCGACGAGCGCCCCCACGTTGTGGTAGTGGAAGCCGTCCACGTCCTTTTCCGGGGCGATCGCCTCGATCACCGCGCGCTTGTCGAGCGGCTTCGGCAGCGGCATCTGCACCAGGATTCCGTGCACCGCCTCGTCCTGGTTGAGCCGCTCGATGAACGAGACCACCCGCGCCTGCGACGCGTCGGCAGGCAGCGCATGCACTTCGGAGCGCATGCCGAGCGCCTCGCACGCGAGGGTCTTGTTGCGCACGTAGACCTTGCTCGCCGGATCCTCGCCGACGATGACCACCGCGAGCCCCGGGACGACGCCCGCCTCGCGCAGCCGCGCCACGCGCACCGCGGTCTCCGCGCGGAGCTCCGCGGCGATCGCCTTGCCGTCGATCAGGCGCGCGGTCACGATCGCGCCTCCCGCGTCCGCCGCGCGCGCAGCTCGTCCACGACGAGGTCGACCGGCTGGTCGTGCGCCTCGTGCGGCAGCGATTCGACGACGAAGGCCGACGCGACGCAGGCCACGCAATACGTGGAGGCGCCGCGCCCGGCGAGGAGCCTGTCGAAGTAGCCCGCGCCATACCCCAGCCGGTAGCCGTCGAGGTCCACCGCGAGCGCGGGCACGACGGCGAAATCCACTTCCGAGATCGTGACGCGGTCGCAGCGCAGCGGATCGGGCTCCGGGATGTCCCACACCCCGGGCACCAGGTCGTGGTCGAGGTCGCGCACGACGTGGAGCTCGAGGTGCCGCGGCGGCGCAGTGACGCGCGGAAGGACGATCGCCTTGCCGTCGGCCCGTGCGCGTGCGAGGAACGGCCGGGTATTCCACTCG
>DATIZV010000288.1:0-2643 GCA_035516915.1 Usitatibacter sp.
CGCGACACGCGCAGCGGCGACGAGCTCTTCGCCTCGCTCGCCCGCATCATCGCCGCGCAATCGGGCGTCCAGCCGCGCTGGAAATGACGCGGAAAGCGGCCGCGGAACGTGCGAAACCGCACAAAAAGGCCTCGAAACCGGGGTAGTTTCGATTCGATACGAAAAGTCGGTGGCGCAAAGCCTTGACTTTTTCGTATCGATCCGATACTAATGGGGCTGCGGACGTTTCCGCGACGGAGGGCGCCTGGACAAGAATCCGCTCGTCCTTCTCGAGCTGGTGGAGCGGCTCGGGAACCTCATGAGGACGGAGCTACGCAAGTCGGGAAGCGACGAAAGCCTGCAACCCGTCCACCTCCAGGCGCTCGTCTATCTTAGCAAGGCCAACCGCTACTCGAACACGCCCCAGGCGCTCGCCGACTACCTGGGCCTTACCAAGGGCACGGTGTCGCAAACGCTCCTGCTGCTCGACCGGCGCGGCCTCATCGAGCGGTTCGAGGACGACATCGACCGGCGCGTCGTTCGCCTTCGCCTGTCGGCGTCGGGCGAGCGGCTGCTCTACGAGTCGCAGCCCGCGCTCGCCTGGCAGAACGCGACGCGCAACATCAGCCCCAACCGCATCCGCAACGCGGTGTCGGCGCTTCGCGAGGCGCTCGAGACTCTGCAGGAAGACAACGAGGGCACGATGTTCGGCGACTGCCAGTCGTGCAGCTGGTCGCAGAAGCTCTCGCAGCGCATCTACCGCTGCGGCCGCATGGGCGACCGCCTCTCGGGGCCCGAGACGCGCAAGATCTGCCGGATCTACCAGGCGAAGGTCGAGGAGAGCGTCTAGAGGCGCTTGCGGGCGCGCTCGATCGCCGCGCGCACGGCCTCGGGCGCGGTGCCGCCAATGTGGTTGCGCGACGCAACCGATCCTTCCGGCGTGAGCGCGGCATGGACGTCCTCGCCGATCAACGCCGAGAAGCCCCGGAGCGTGGCGAGCGGAAGCGAGGCGAGGTCCTTTCCGGCTTCCTCGGCCGCGCGAACCGCGCGCGCCACCACTTCGTGGGCGTCGCGGAAGGGCATGCCCCGGCGCACCAGGTAGTCGGCGAGGTCCGTGGCTGTCGCGAAACCTTCGTCGAGCGCCTTCCTCATCCGCTCCGGCCGCGGCTCGACGCCCTTCAGGAGCTCGGCGAGCAGCGTGAGCACGTCGCGCAACGTGTCCACGGCATCGAAGAGCGGCTCCTTGTCTTCCTGGTTGTCCTTGTTGTACGCGAGCGGCTGGCCCTTCATCACGGTGAGCATCGCCACGAGCGAGCCGTACACGCGCCCGGCCTTGCCGCGCATGAGCTCGGGCACGTCGGGATTCTTCTTCTGCGGCATGATCGAGGAGCCGGTGCAGAAACGGTCGGCGATCTTCACGAAGCCGAACGCGGGGCTCATCCAGATCACGAGCTCCTCCGAAAGGCGCGAGACGTGCGCCATCACGAGGGCGGCGTCGGCGAGGAATTCCACGGCGAAATCGCGATCGGACACGGCGTCGAGCGAGTTCTCGCACACGCCGTCGAAGCCCAGCTCCTTCGCCACGAACTCGCGGTCGATCGGGAAGCTCGTGCCGGCGAGCGCCGAGGCGCCCAGGGGCAGCTGGTTCACGCGGCGGCGGCAGTCGGCGAGGCGCTCGGCATCGCGCGTGAACATCTCGAAGTAGGCCATGAGGTGATGCCCGAAGGTGACGGGCTGGGCGACCTGCAGGTGCGTGAACCCCGGCATCAGGGTCCCGGCGTGCTTCTCCGCGAGGTCGATTAGGCCCCCGCGCAAGCGCCGAAGAAGGCCCGCGAGCTCGTCGATCTGCGCGCGCAGCCACAGCCGCATGTCCGTCGCCACCTGGTCGTTGCGCGAGCGGGCCGTGTGCAGGCGCTTTCCCGCATCGCCAACCAGCTCGGTGAGGCGGTGCTCGATGTTCAGGTGCACGTCCTCGCGGTCGACGGACCAGGAAAAGCTTCCCGAGCGGACCTCCTCGGCGATCTGCGCCATGCCGCGCTCGATCGCGGCGAGGTCGTCGCCCGAAATGAGCTTCGCCCGGGCGAGCATGCGGGCATGGGCGAGGGAGCCGGCGATGTCGTACTGCGCGAGGCGCTGGTCGAACGACACCGACGCATTGAACCGCTGCGTGAGGGAGTCGAGGGGCTCGGCGAAGCGCCCCGACCATGCCTTGCCCGCGGATTTCGCGCCGGGCTTGTCGTCTTGTTGCATGGAAGCGGCGGCAATGGCCAAAATGGGGAACCGTGGCGAGTATAAATCAGACCGGTACGGGCATCCGCCTTCCGAACTTCTGCAACGTCGGCGTGATGCTTCGTTCGCTGGTCCTCGTGAACGTGCTCATCGCCGCCGCGGCCGTGATCCGCGCCCCCTCCGTTCGCGAGATCTGGTTCGAGTTCCTGCTCTTCGCCGCGTTCGGCGAGCCGGTGCTGATCCTCTCGCTCGTGGTGCTTTGCCTCGCGCGCCGGTGGCTGCACGCGATCGGCTACGTGGGAGCGATCGCGCTGCTCGCGGCTTTCGAGCTCGCGGTGACCTGGGTGCTCTACGAGGTGTCGCGGCAATTCGATTTCGAGCTGCGCCCGATGACCTTCGGCCAGGTGACCTTCCTCGTCTTCTTCGTGACCGCGG
>DATIZV010000289.1:0-25975 GCA_035516915.1 Usitatibacter sp.
TCGCGCCTTCCCGTTCCACGACGAGGTCTCGGAGTTCGTCGGATCCCACGATCACGTGTTCGTGGTCGAGCAGAACCGCGACGGGCAGCTGCGCACGCTCCTCCTCGCCGAGGCGATGCTGCCTTCCGAGAAGCTCACCCCGGTGCTGCACTACGACGGCACGCCGATCACCGCGCGCTTCATCCATTCCGCCATCGCCTCGCGCCTGTCGGCCTTCAACGTTTCGCCGTTGAAGAAGACGGCTGCGGCCGATTGAGACGAAAGGCATTTGAAACCACGGATGAACACGGATGAACACAGATGAGTGACGAAGAGAATCAAACCATGGCCCTTGTCCCAGTGGAATTCATGGTTTCGAACCATCTGTGTTCATCCGTGTTCATCCGTGGTTCCCTCGCTTTTTGGGGTAATCGATGACCTATCTCGCGAAACCGAAGCTGCACCACCCGGAGCTGCCGAAGAACGAGCTGGGCCTCACGAGGCGCGACTACGAGGGCGCGATCTCGACCCTCTGCGCGGGCTGCGGGCACGATTCGATCAGCGCCGCGATCATCCAGGCGTGCTGGGAGCTCGCGATCCAGCCGCACCGCGTCGCGAAGCTCTCGGGCATCGGCTGCTCCTCGAAGACGCCCACGTATTTCCTGGGCCAGTCGCACGGCTTCAACAGCGTGCACGGGCGCATGCCTTCGGTGCTCACGGGGGCGAACCTCGCGAACCGCGACCTCGTCTACCTCGGCGTTTCCGGCGACGGCGACTCGGCCTCGATCGGGCTGGGCCAGTTCGCGCACAGCATGCGGCGCGGCGTGAACATGTGCTACATCGTCGAGAACAACGGCGTGTACGGCCTCACCAAGGGGCAGTTCTCCGCGACCGCCGACCGCGGCTCGAAGTCCAAGCGCGGCGCCGTGAACACGGACGAGGGGATCGACCTCGTGTCGCTCGCGCTGCAGCTCGGCGCCACCTACGTGGCGAGGAGCTTCTCCGGTGACAAGGCGCAGCTCGTGCCGCTCATCAAGGGCGCCCTCACGCACGGCGGCGCGGCGTTCCTGGACGTGATCTCGCCCTGCGTCGCGTTCAACAACCACGAGGGCTCGACCAAGAGCTACGACTACGTGCGCGACCACAACGAGGCGCTCAACCGCCTCGACGTGATCACGGTCCATTCCGAGATCACGGCCGACTACCCGCCCGGCTCGGTGCGGGAAGTCCGCCAGCACGACGGCTCGGTGCTGCGCCTGCGCAAGCTCGAGGAGGGCTACGACACCTCCGACCGGATCGCCGCGATGGCCTACGTGCAGTCGCGCTATGCGCACGGCGAGATCGTGACGGGGCTCCTCTACGTGGAGCCGGAGGCGCTCGACCTCCACGGGCACCTGGGGACGGTCGCGCAGCCGCTGAACCAGCTCGGCGAGCGCGAGCTCTGCCCGGGCTCGGCGGCCCTCGCGAAGTTCAACGAGGGCCTGCGCTAGTACCGGTTACGAGAGCACGAGCTGGAAGGGCAGGTCGTCGGGACCGGGGAACTGCGAGAACGGGACCCAGCCGGGCGGATTGGGCCGCGCGTCGAAGAACGCGTGACCGCCGGGATAATCGGTCCCCGACGGCGACGCGTGCATCGCGCAGTCGTCGCCTTTTGTCCGCTCGACGACGATCGCGATCTCCTCGCCCGGCGCGAGAATCAGCCCGCCGGCAATCGGCACGAAGGTGAACGGAAAGTTCGGCGCGTCGAACTGTGCCGGAGCGACGGCGCGCTGCGCGAGGACGTTCGGCCCCGGAATGCCGCCGGCGACGTCATGGATCTCGATCGAGAGCTTGCCCTTTCCCGCGCTGGTGCCGCAGCCGATCGGCAGGAACACGCCTTCGAGCGTGCCGCCCGCGACGACAGTGAGCGTCTGCGCGAGCTTCTGCTCGGAGCTCCCGCCGATGCCGAGGGTGCTCCCGGCGTAGTCGATCGGGAAGCTCGCGGCATCGATGTAGTCGCCGATCCCCTGGGCGAAGGCGGGGACCAGCGCGAAGGCGCAACAGCACGCGGCGAGGAGGCGGATCGCGGGTTTCATGGGGGCTCCGGGACGGTCGGCGGAATTGCCGTGCGCCAATCTCGCGCGAGCGCATCGACCGCGCAATGCGCATTTTCCGGGCACGGGCCGTGGAATTTTCAGGATTCGCGGGCCGGCGGGTTGCGAATCGCAGCCTCGCGCGTCAGACTGGCAGCTTCCCGGAGGCCCGCATGAAACCGATCGACCTGCGCAGCGACACCGTCACCCAGCCCACGCCGGCGATGCGCGAAGCCATGGCGCGCGCGGAGGTGGGCGACGACGTCTTCGGCGACGATCCCACGGTCAATCGCCTGCAGGAGATCTGCGCCGAGCGCTTCGGCATGGAGGCCGGGCTCTTCTTTCCCTCGGGCACGCAATCGAACTGCGCGGCGCTGATGGCGCACTGCCAGCGCGGCGAGGAAGTCATCGTCGGGCAAGACGCGCACACCTACCACTACGAGGCGGGCGGCATGGCGGTGCTGGGATCGATCCAGCCGCAGCCGCTCGCCAACAAGCCCGACGGCACGCTCGACCTCGCCGAAGTCGAGGCCGCCATCAAGCCCGACGACGCGCACTTCGCGATCACGAAGCTCCTCGCGCTCGAGAACACGATCGGCGGCAAGGTGCTTTCACGCGGCTACATGGCGGATGCGCTCGCGCTCGCGAAGCGCCGCAAGCTCTCGACCCACCTCGACGGCGCGCGCATCTTCAACGCCTCGGTGAAGCTCGGGATGCCGGTGAAGGAGCTGTGCGCGGGATTCGATACCGTCTCGGTGTGCCTTTCGAAAGGGCTCGGCACGCCGGCGGGAACGGTGCTCGTCGGACGCAAGGACGTTGTCGCCCGTGCCCGGCGCATCCGCAAGATGCTCGGCGGCACCATGCGGCAGGTCGGGATCCTCGCCGCGGCCGGCATCTATGCGCTCGAGCACAACGTCGAGCGCCTCGCCGAGGACCATGCCAACGCGGAGCGCCTCGCGAAGGGACTCGCGGCGGTGGGCCTCGAGGTCGAGCCGGTGCAGACCAACATGGTTTTCGCCACCGTGCCCGGCGAATCGGTCGCGGGACTCCGGGCCCACCTCGAGGCGAACGGCGTGAGGGCGCTCGTGGGCGGTCCGCGGCTGCGGCTCGTCACGCACCTGGACGTCGACCGCGCCGCGATCGATCGGGCGGTGTCGGTGTTCGCCGCGTTCTTCCAGCGGGCGAAGGCGACCGCCTGACCTTTTCCTACAGCACCTCGCCGGCGTGGTCCGCGAGGCGCGAGCGCTCGCCGCGCAGCAGCGTGATGTGCCCCGAGTGGCTCCAGCCCTTGAAGCGGTCCACGACGTAGGTGAGGCCCGAGGAGCCCTCGGTGAGGTAGGGCGTGTCGATCTGCGCGATGTTGCCCAGGCACACGACCTTCGTGCCGGGGCCGGCACGCGTGATGAGCGTCTTCATCTGCTTGGGCGTGAGGTTCTGCGCCTCGTCGATGATCAGGTACTTGTTGATGAAGGTGCGCCCGCGCATGAAGTTGAGGCTCTTCACCTTGATGCGGTTCCTGATGAGGTCGGCGGTGGCCGCGCGCCCCCAGTCGCCCGCTTCCTCGTCGGTGCGCATGAGGACGTCGAGGTTGTCCTCGAGCGCGCCCATCCACGGCGTCATCTTCTCCTCCTCGGTGCCGGGAAGGAAGCCGATGTCCTCGCCCACGGGGACCGTGACGCGCGTCATGATGATCTCGGTGTAGACCTTGTAGTCGAGCGTCTGCATGAGGCCCGCGGCGAGGGTGAGGAGGGTCTTCCCCGTGCCCGCCTGCCCCAGCAGCGTCACGAAGTCGACCTCCGGATCCATCAGCAGGTTGAGCGCGAAGTTCTGCTCGCGGTTCCTCGCGGTGATGCCCCAGACGTTGTTCTTGTGGTGCGAGAAATCCTTGAGCGTGGAGAGCACGGCGGTCTTCCCGCGCGCTTCCCGCACGATCGCGAGGAACGGGCGGTCGCCTTCGTGGAAGACGAACTGGTTCACGAGCATCGCCGGGACCAGCGGGCCCTTCACGCGGTAGAGCGTCCGCCCGTGCTCCTGCCAGCTCTCGACGTCCTTGCCGTGGCGGTCCCAGAAGTCGTCCGGGAGCTGCATCATGCCGGTGTAGAGGAGGTCGGTATCCTCGAGGACCTTGTCGTTGTAGTAGTCCTCGGCCGCGATCCCGAGCGCGTGCGCCTTGATGCGCATGTTGATGTCCTTGGACACCAGCACGACGTCGCGCTTCGGGTACTTCTGCTTGAGGTGCATCGCGACGCCGAGGATCACGTTGTCGGCCTTCTGCGAGGCGACCGAGCTCGGGATCTCGACTTCCACGGAGTGCGTCTGGAGGAAGAGGCGCCCCGCGGCCTCCCCGCCGCTCTTGGCCTTGAGCGAATAGCCCTGCTCGATGTCGCCGCCCTGGTTCACGATCTCGTCCAGGAAGCGGCTCGCCTGGCGCGCGTTCCTCGCGACCTCGCTCATGCCCTTCTTGTGGTCGTCGAGCTCCTCGAGCGTCACCATCGGCAGGAACACGTCGTGCTCCTCGAAGCGGAAGAGGCTCGTCGGATCGTGCATGAGCACGTTCGTGTCGAGGACGAAGAGCTTCGCCGCGGCCGTCTTCGGGGACCGCGCCGGCGTCTCGCGTTCGCGTCTGCGCTGCATGGGGGCCTCCCGGTGAGAGGCGTGAGCGGACGTCTCCTCCACATCGTGCCGCGCGGAAGAGTCTCTGAAGGTGTCGTTGGGCATCAGGATGGGACGCAGTGGTGGGAAAGGAGTTTCTACAGCTCGGCTGCTCGCACGTAATCGAGCACTTCGCGCGCGTGGTTCGGCACCTTGACGCCGCGCCACTCCCGCGCGATGCGGCCCTCGCGGTCGATCACGAAGGTGCTGCGCTCGATGCCGCGCACCTGCCGGCCGTACATGTTCTTCATCTTCACGACGCCGAAGATCGCGCAGGCCTTCTCCTCGGTGTCCGAAAGCAGCTCGAACGGGAAGCCCATCTTCGCCTTGAACTTCTCATGCGACTTCATCGGGTCGCGCGAGACACCGAAGACGCCGACCTTCGCCCTCACGAACCCGGGATGGAGGTCGCGGAAATCCGCGCCTTCCTGGGTGCAGCCGGGGGTGTCGTCCTTCGGATAGAAGTAGAGGACCAGCGGGTGGCCGCGGAAGGCCGAGAGCAGGAAGCGCTGGTTGCCGGTGGCGGGGAGCTCGAATTCCGGCACGACCGCGCGAGCGTTCATCCGAGTCGAGGCTGGGGCAATCTCAGGGCCACAACCCATGGTGAACAAAAAACTTGAAAAACGCAAGCTATGGGGATGATTCTTCGGCGAGAAAAACCGGGCCCTGGCAGGCGAGGGTGCCCGAGCGGCCGGGAATCGCGGCTTCCACGGCGTTGTGCAGCGGGAGGTTGCGCACGTCCACGCCCGAGGCGAGGTCGCGCATCGTCACGAGATCGTAACCTTGTGCCTTCCAGCCCCCGACGAGCGTCTCGAATACCGGCGAGAGCTTCATTCCCTCGAGCTCCGCGTGCAGGGTGAAGACGTGATCGCGGCGATCCGTTGCCGTACGCTCGAGGAGCTTCTGCGCGACGTTCGCCTGCGTGGTGCCGCCGAGGCCGATGAGCTCGTCGAGCGTGGGCAGCGTGGTGGGGAACTGCGGGCACGCCACGATCTCCGCGCGAATCACGGGAATGAAGGGATGCGTGCCGCGCGTATCGGAGGCGTAGCGGAATCCGAGCGACTGCGTGCGGCGGTACGCGTGCACGTTCATCTGCCAGCCGGCCGCTCCGTGCACGCCGGCGTCCTCGCCGAACACCTCGCGGAAGCGCTGGCAGGCGAGGGCCATCTGCCAGCCGGTCCACTGGGCATCGGCGTGGGCGATCCCATCTTGCCATTTCACGTGGTCCCAGGTGTGGATGCCGACCTCGAAGCCGCGGTCGCGGACCTGGCGCAGGACTTCGGCGCAGCGCCGGCCGATGTCCGGCCCCGGCAGCAGGGTCCCGTAGAGCAGGGTGCGTACGCCGTAGTGGGAAACGACCGAGGTACGCCCCACCTTCTCCATGAAGCCGGGGCGCAGCGCCCGCTTGATGGCGCGCCCGGTATGGTCGGGCCCGAGCGAGAAAAGAAACGTCGCGCCGGCCCCCTGGCGTGAGAGGATCTCGACCAGCCTGGGGACGCCTTCGCGCGTACCGCGGAAGGTATCGACGTCGATCTTCAGCGCGAGCTTCATGCAGGAGAAACGGGAAATTGGCTCCGCAGGAACGCGATTCTCCCACGCCTTGCGAGCTGGCCGGCGGCGATGCCGGCGTGCGCGCGCTGGCCGACGGGCGGGCCTGCGCTCCACGTGCAGCGCCGCCGCAGGCGGGATGCGCAACCGGGCTGGCTAATTCCGGGCTGCAGATGCTAAAATGCTGAATTTTCTCTGAAACTCATGCGCCGTCCCCTCCGCAACATCGCCATCATCGCGCACGTCGACCACGGCAAGACGACGCTCGTCGACAAGCTCCTGCAGCAGGCCGGCACCTTCGCCGCCCACCAGCACTTGGTCGAGCGCGTGATGGATTCGAACGACCTCGAGCGCGAGCGCGGCATCACGATCCTCGCCAAGAACACCGCCGTTGATTACCACGGCGTGCACATCAACATCGTCGATACGCCCGGCCACGCGGACTTCGGCGGCGAGGTCGAGCGCGTGCTCTCGATGGTCGACGGCGTGCTGCTGCTGGTAGATGCCGTCGAAGGTCCGATGCCGCAGACGCGCTTCGTCACGCGCAAGGCGCTCGCGCAGGGATTGAAGCCGATCGTGGTCGTGAACAAGGTGGACCGCGATTCCGCGCGGCCCGACTGGGTCGTCGACCAGACCTTCGACCTCATGGACAAGCTCGGCGCCACCGAGGACCAGCTCGATTTTCCGGTGATCTACGCGTCGGCCATCAACGGCTGGGCGAGCACGAAGGCGGGCGAGATCGGCACGGATATGCGCCCTCTCTTCGACGCGGTGCTCGAGCACGTGCCGGCGCCCAAGGGCGATCCCGATGCGCCGCTGCAGCTGCAGATCGCCGCGGTCGACTACTCGAGCTTCCTCGGCCGCATCGCCATCGGGCGCATCCGCCGCGGCACCATCCGCAAGGCGCAGCAGGTGGCGATCCTCGCGAGCGGCAAGCCGGCGCGCACCGCGAAGATCGGCCTCATCCACACGTTCCAGGGGCTCGACAAGGTCGAGACCGACGCCGCCTCCGCGGGCGAGATCGTCTCCGTCACCGGCATCGAGGACTTCGTGATCGGCACGACGTTCGCCGACCCCGAGAATCCCGAAGCGCTGCCGATGGTCGGCGTCGACGAGCCGACGCTCACCATGAACTTCATGGTGAACAAGTCCCCGCTCGCCGGACAGGAAGGCAAGTACGTCACCAGCCGCCAGATCCGCGAGCGGCTGGATCGGGAGCTCCTCGCCAACGTCGCCTTGCGCGTCGAGGAGACCGAAGACGCCGACGTGTTCCGCGTCTCGGGCCGCGGCGAGCTGCACCTCACCATCCTCATCGAGAACATGCGCCGCGAAGGCTACGAGGTCGCGGTGGGCAAGCCCCGCGTCGTGGTGAAGGAGGTCGACGGCGTGCGCATGGAGCCGTGGGAGCAGCTCACCGTCGACGTCGAGACCGACAGCCAGGGCAAGATCATGGAGGAGCTGGGCCGGCGCGGGGGCGAGCTGCAGGACATGGTGCCGGACGGCAAGGGCCGCGTGCGGCTCGACTACAACATTCCCTCGCGCGGCCTGATCGGCTTCCAGATGGAGTTCATGACCCTCACGCGCGGCACCGGCATCAAGAGCCACGTGTTCGACACGTATGCCCCGGTGAAGGGGGAGCTTCCCAGCCGGCGCAATGGCGTCCTCGTCTCCTCGGAGCAGGGCGACGCGGTGGCGTTCGCGCTCTGGAACCTGGAGGAGCGCGGCCGCATGTTCGTCTCGCCCGGCGAGCGCGTCTACGAAGGCATGGTGATCGGCATCCACTCGCGCGACAACGACCTCATCGTGAACCCGATCAAGGGCAAGAAGCTCACGAACGTCCGCGCGGCGGGCAAGGACGAGGCCGTCACGCTCACGCCGCCGATCCAGCTCACGCTGGAAAGCGCCATCGAGTTCATCGAGGACGACGAGCTGGTCGAGGTGACCCCGAAGTCGATCCGGCTTCGCAAGCGCCACCTGCTCGAGCACGATCGCAAGCGAGCGCTTCGCGAAGAGCGCGCGGCGTAATTCCGAGCGGCATGCCGGCCGCCTGGATCCCGATCACCGTTTTCGCAGCGGCCGCGCAGACCGTTCGCAACGCCGCGCAGCGCCATCTCACCGGCGCCCTCGGGACCCTCGGCGCGACGCTGGTGCGCTTCCTCTACGGCGTGCCCTTCGCCGCGGCCTGGCTCGCGGCGGCGCTCGCTTTCCATCCGGGCGCGCGGCTCGCGCCGGCCCATGCGGCGTTCGCGGCGTGGGTGCTCGTCGGCGCGGTCGGGCAGATCGGCGCGATGGCGTTGCTCCTCAAGGTGATGGAGGAGCGCAACTTCGCGCTCGGCGTCGCGTATTCCAAGAGCGAGGTCCTCCAGGTCGCGGTCTTCGGGCTGCTCTTTCTCGGCGACCCGATCACCGCCGGCACGGGGATCGCCGTCGTCCTCGGCACGGCGGGCGTGTTCCTGCTTTCGGGCGGCTGGCGCGCCGGATGGAGCGCGCGCAGCGCGGGTCTCGGCGTCGCCTGCGGAGGGCTCTTCGCGATCTCGACGGTGGGATATCGCGGCGCGGAGCTCGCCCTCGCCGGGTCCTCGTTCGTCGTGACCGCCGCGTTCACGCTGCTGGTCGCGCAGGCGGTGCAAACGCTCATCCTCTGCGCCTGGCTCCTCGTCCGCGACCGTTCGGTCGTCATGCGCGCGCTGCGCGCGTGGCGCGTGTCGCTCGTCGCCGGCTTCATGGGCGCCGCGGCCTCCGCGGGCTGGTTCACCGCGTTCGCGATCGAGCCGGTCGCGCACGTGCGTACCCTGGGCCTCGTGGAGCTCGTGTTCAGCTACGCGGTGTCGCGCCGGCTGTTTCGCGAGCGGCTCTCCCCGGTCGAGCTGGCGGGCATCGTGCTCCTCGGGCTCGGCGTGGCGGCGATCACCGTCGCGCGCTGAGCGCCGAGGCGATTCCCCGGTCAGGACGCGAGCACGCGGATCGCGAGCCAGGCGCCCACCGCGATGCAGAGCAATGCGACCGCCCGGTGCAGGAGCCTCGCGTCGATCGAGTGCACGATGCGCACCCCGAGCGGCACGCCGGCGAGCTGCGCCACGGTGACCGGCAACGCAATCGCGTAGTCGATGTTGCCGTAGCCGACGTTCGCCGCCGTGGCGGAAATCGAGGCGACGACCTGCACGACCTGGCTCGCGCCGATCGTCGCGAGGGGAGCGAAGCCGGACATCACCATGAGCGGAACCGCGATCGCAGGCCCGCCTACGCCGGTGAGCCCGGAGCCGAAGCCGACGAACGCCCCGATTGCGCCGAGCAGGGCCGCCTGTTCGGCCGGCCGGCCCTCGAGCGGCGCGATGCGCTCGCCGTGGTGGGACCGGAGCGTGTAGAGGCCGGCGAGCGCGATGATCGCCGCGAGGATCAGCGTGAGCACCGCCCCGTCCATGCGCGAGTTCGCCCACGCGCCGATGGAGCCGCAGCAGAGCGCGCCGAGCGACAGCGGCATCGCGAGCTTCCAGCGGATGCTGCCGCGCCGCTGGAACATCAGCGCGCCGACGAGCCCCGTGAAGAAGAACGTGAAGAGCGCGGTCGCCATCGCCCGGTGCACGCCGAGGCCGCCGAGCGCGCCGAGGGCGGGAATGAGCAGGATGCCGCCGATTCCGACCGCGCCGATCGAGATGCCGACCGCGAGGGAAACCACGAGCAGGAGGAGGGTCGCGACCGACATGTCGATTTTCCCGAGGTCTCGGCCGGAGCCCGGCTGCCGACGCAACGCCCGGCCTTTCGGCGGGATATTGGCACACTTCCGGCGCGAATCGCTTCGAAGCCCGCCGCGAGGCGCCCCGCGAAGCATGCGCCGCGCCCGGAGGCGCTGCACGCTTGACGCCGCGGCCCGCGCGACCGACACTCTCGCGCCATGAAGCTCTACTACTCCCCCGCCTCTCCGTTCGTCCGGAAAGTCCTCGTCTGCGCGCACGAGTGCGGCGTCGCCGACCGGATCGAGCTCGCCGCCACCAAGGTGGTCCCGAGCGAGCCCAACCGCGACTACGCGCGCGTCACGCCGCTCATGAAGCTGCCGGCGCTCGAGCGCGACGACGGCCTCGTCCTCTTCGATTCGATCGTCATCTGCGAGTACGTCGATTCGCTCTCGAAGGGGCCGCGGCTTTTCCCGGCGCAAGGCGACGCGCGCTGGCGCGCGCTGCGCCTGCACGCGCTCGCCGACGGCATCCTCGATGCGGCGGTGCTCGCGCGCTACGAGAACAACGTGCGCCCCGCGCAGCTGCGCTGGACGGCCTGGACCGACGGCCAGCTCGCGAAGGTCGACCAGTCGCTCGATTTCCTGGAGAGGAACCGCGCCGACCTCGAGGGCATCACCATCGGCACCGTCGCCGTCGGCTGCGCGCTCGGCTATCTCGACTTCCGCTACGCCGACCGGAAATGGCGCGAAGGGCGCCCGAAGCTCGCGGCGTGGTTCGAGGGCATCGAGAAGCGTCCGTCGTTCCAGGCGACGCTGCCGAAGGCCTGAGAAAGCCGGCTTCGATCAGAGCTCGTCGACGGTCTTCGGCCAGTCGTCCTTGAGGAGGCGCGAGAGCGAGCGGTCCGCGAGGAGCTTCCCGCCGGTCTGGCACGTCGCGCAGTAGTTGCACTCGTTCTCCGCGTACACGATGCGCTGCACCGGCGAGCCGCACACCGGGCAGGGCTTCCGGTAGCGGCCGTGCACCGCCATGCCTTCGCGGAACGCGGTCACCTTCTCGGGAAACCTCGCGCCGGCTTGCGCGCGCAGGATGTCGGTCCAGCTGAGGAGCGTCTCGCGCACGGCCTTGTGCAGGCGGCGCGATTCCTCCTCCGTGAGCGAGCGCGTGAGCTTGAGCGGCGAGAGCCGCGCGGCGTGCAGGATCTCGTCCGAATAGGCGTTGCCGATGCCGCTGAAGAGGCGCGGATCGGTGAGCGCGCGCTTGAGCGTGTGGCTCTCGCGGCGCAGCGCCGCGTCGAACGCCTCGAACGTGGCGGCGAGCGGCTCGACGCCTCCCGGATCGATCGAAGCGAGGGCATCTTCCCCGCGCACGATGGTGAGCGAAGCGCGCTTGCGCGTGCCGGCCTCGGTGAAATGCAGCGTGCCGTTCGCGAACTCGAAGCTCGCGAGGATGCCCTGCGGGCGGCGCTTTTCGCCCGGCCCGCGCCAATGCAGGCGTCCGGCGATCATGAGGTGGATCACGGCGAAAAGCCCGTCGCCGAGGTCGAGCACGATGCGCTTGCCGACGCGGCGCACGCCGCGCACCGCGCGCCCGTTCACCGAATCGAGCGGCGGATCGAAGGAGCGCAGCACGAAGGGGCTCGCGAGGCGCACGCACTCGAGCGGCTGGCCGACGATGCGGGCGGCGAGCGCCTCGAGGTAGACCGTGACGTCCGGGAGCTCGGGCATGGGGGAAATCGTAGCCCACGGCAGGGTCACCTGGTGAGCTACCTGCGTGCGAGAATGCGCGCATGGAACCGAACACGATCTGGCTGCTGGTGACGGTGATCGCCGCGCTGGGCGGCTTCGGCCTCGCGCACCTGTGGAACCGCTCGCGGCCGGGTCACGACGAGAAACGCGTCGCGGAGCTGCAGGCGCAGCTCGCGGTCGCGCGCGAGGAGCGCGCGCGGCAGGTCCAGGAGCTGCGCGAGGCGCTCCAGAGCCGCGAGGAGGCGATCGCGCGGCTGCATGTCGAGGCGGCCCAGCTTCGCGAGCGCGGGGCGGAGCTCCACGCGCGCCTCGAGGAGGAGCGCCGCCAGTCGGAGGAGAAGCTGCGCCTGGTGAACGAGGCGAGGGCCGCGCTGGAGACGAGCTTCAAGTCGCTCTCCGCCGACGCGCTGAGGAGCAACAACCAGTCGTTCCTAGAGCTTGCCCGGGCCTCGCTCGCCGAGTTCCAGCAGGCGGCGAAGGGCGACCTCGAGAAGCGCCAGGTCGCGATCGACCAGCTGGTCGCGCCGGTGAAGGCCTCCCTCGAGAAGGTGGACGAGAAGATCCACGCCCTCGAGAAGGCGCGCGAGAACGCCTACGGCGAGATGCGCCAGCAGTTCGCGCAGATGGCGCACGTGCAGGAGCAGCTTCGCGCGGAGACGTCGAGCCTCGTGAAGGCGCTGCGCCAGCCGCACGTGCGCGGCCGCTGGGGCGAGGTGCAGCTGCGCCGCGTGGTCGAGATGGCGGGCATGCTCGAGCACGTCGATTTCGTCGAGCAGGAAACCGCGCAGGCGGACGAGGGGCAGCGCCTGCGGCCCGACCTCATCGTTCGCCTGCCCGGCAACCGCCAGATCGTGGTGGATTCCAAGGCGCCGATCTCGGCGTATCTGGATGCGCACGAGGCGCAGAGCGAAGAGGTGCGCAAGGCGAAGATCCGCGAGCACGCGCAGCTCGTGCGCTCGCACCTCGAGGCGCTGTCGCGCAAGAGCTACTGGGAGCACTTCGAGCCCACGCCGGAGTTCGTCGTGATGTTCATCCCGGGCGAAGCGTTCTGCAGCGCGGCGCTCGAAGCGGACCCGGAGCTGCTCGATTCGGCGTTCGGCCAGAACGTCATCATTGCGTCTCCCGCCTCGCTCATGGCGCTCCTCAAGGCGGCGGCGTACGGATGGCGGCAGGAGAGCATCCAGGAGAACGCGCGCGCCATCAGCCAGCTCGGACGGGAGCTGCATTCGCGGCTCGGCTCGATGGCGGAGCACCTCGCGAGGCTCGGGCGCAACCTCGAATCGGCGAGCGAGAGCTACAACTCCGCGATCGGCTCGCTCGAGTCGCGCGTGCTCGTCTCGGCGCGCAAGTTCCAGGAGCTCGGCGCCACCTCGCAGGAGGCGGAGATCGTCGAGCTGCGGCCGATCGAAGGCGGCGTGCGCAGGCTGCAGTCGGTCGAGAAGCCCGACGCGGCCGCGTCGAATCCGGAAACGGGCGCCGGCGAATCCGCGTGATCGCGATTCCCCGGGGCGCCCGAGCTCGGGGATCTCCGGTTCCCAAGCCACCTTCCCGCGGGCAGGAACGGTATCATTTCCCCATGAAGGTGATCGGCATCGCCGGCTACAGCGGCAGCGGCAAGACGACGCTCATCGAGAAGATGATTCCGCTGCTCGTTGCCGAGGGCCTGCGCGTCTCGCTCGTGAAGCACGCCCACCACGCCTTCGACGTCGACCAGCCCGGCAAGGACTCGTACCGGCACCGGCACGCCGGCTGCACCGAGGTGCTGGTGGGCTCCGAGCGGCGCTGGGCGCTCATGCACGAGCTGCGCGGCGCGCCCGAGCCGACCCTTTCCGAGCAGCTGCGCCACCTCTCGCCGTGCGACGTGGTCCTCGTCGAAGGCTACAAGAGGGAGCCTATCGAGAAGATCGAGGTGCACCGGCGCGATGCGGGGGCGCCGCTGCTCTACCCCGGCGATCCGCACGTCGTCGCCATCGCCACCGACGAGCCTCTCGACACGCGCCTGCCGCAGATCGCGCTGGACGATGCGGCGGGCGTCGCGCGATTCATCGTGGAGCATTTCGGGCTCGCCCGGGCGCGCCTCGTGGGACAGCGATGACGACGGTGACGCTGCTCTACTTCGCGGGCCTTCGCGAGCGGGTCGGCCGCTCGCGCGAGGAGGTGGCGCTCGCCGCCGGCACGGCGACCGTCGCCTCGCTGGTGCAGCAGCTTCGCTCCCGGGACGAGCGCTACGGCGAGGCGTTCGCGACGGGCGCGAACTGGCGCGTCGCCGTGAACCAGCGCATGGCCGATGCGGGAACCGCGCTCGCCTCCGGCGACGAGGTCGCGTTCTTTCCGCCGGTCACCGGGGGCTGAGCATGCCGACCGTGCGCGTGCAGGCCGCCGATTTCGATGTGGGCCGCGAGCTCGAATCGCTCACGCGCGGCCGCAAGGACGTGGGCGCGGTCGCGAGCTTCGTGGGGCTCGTGCGCGACGCGAACGACGGCCGCGAGATCCGCGGCATGACGCTCGAGCATTATCCCGGCATGACCGAGAAGGCACTCGAGGAGATCTGCCGAGAGGCGCACGCGCGCTGGAAGCTCCTCGACACGCTCGTGATCCATCGCGTGGGCCCGCTCGCGCCCGGCGATCGCATCGTGCTGGTGGGGGTCTCGAGCGCGCACCGCGGCGAGGCCTTCGCGGCGTGCGAGTTCATCATGGACTACCTGAAGACCCGCGCCCCGTTCTGGAAGCGCGAGGACACCGCACACGGCTCGCGCTGGGTCGAGGCGCGCTCGAGCGACGACGAGGCCGCCGGCCGCTGGTGAGGAAGAGGGCGGCGATGTCCCCTCGGCGGGCGGCGCGGAGAAATGGCGCTCAGAAGCTGCAGAAGATCTCCCGCGTGAGGGAGATCATCTTGAGGACCCGCGCATCGCCGATGCGGTAGAACACCTTGTTCGCCTCCTTGCGCGCCTCGAGGAGGCCGTGGTCGCGCATCACCGCCAGGTGCTGCGAGATGTTGCTCTGGGTGGTCCCGACCGCCTCCACGATCTCGAGCACGGAAAGCTCCTGGCTGCCCACCAGGCACAGGATCTTGAGTCGCAGCGGGTGCGCCATGGCGCGCATCGCGTCGCTCGCCTCGCGGATGTTCTCGCTCCGGCCGATGAGGTCGAAGATGTCCTCGGAGGGCCTCGTCCGGGGGCCGGGTCGCCTGCGGGAATGGGAATGGGCCATGGCGCGTCAATGTACGGGAAGCGGCGGCGGCGCGCCATCGGGCGGCCCTTGTGTATCAGGCGGGGCGAATATAAGCATTGACTGATATCAATCCCCCACCTAAACTCCGGCCGGGTCCGTATAATCTGCGGACCTTCCGGCAGCAAAAAAACCCCAAGAATGGTCCCGGCCCCGAACAACCAATGGCCGATCGAACCCGATTTCGAGGAGGATGTGCATGCATAGCGGTCGCAGGAAGGCCCTGCAGAATGCCGGCGGGCTCGGCGTCGTGGCGCTCGCCATGGCGGCGGGCCTCTTAAAGCCATCGTCGGCGCGGGCGGAGTGGAACAAGGCGGCCTTCTCCACCAAGTCGTTCGCCGACGCGGTGAAGGCGATGGGCGGCTCGGAGCCCGTCGAGAGCAATGAGATCGTGATCAACTCGCCGGACATCGCGGAGAACGGCGCGGTCGTGCCGTTCACGGTATCGAGCAAGCTCGCGAACACGCAGTCGATCTCGCTCATGATCGAGAAGAACCCGAACATCCTCGCCGCGCAATTCACGATCCCCGAGGGCACCGAGCCGTGGATCAATACGCGCGTGAAGATGGGCCAGACCTCGCGCGTCATCGCGCTCGTGAAGGCCGGGGACAAGTACTACTACAGCGCCAAGGAGGTGAAGGTCACCCTTGGCGGATGCGGAGGCTGACATGCCCGATCCGATGAAGATCCGCGCCACGATGCAAGGCGACAAGGTCGAGGTGAAGGTGCTGATGGCGCACGAGATGGAGACCGGGCAGCGCAAGGGACACCCGGCGTGGTTCATCCAGAACGTGAAGGCGACCTGCAACGGCAGAACCGTCCTCGCGGCCGAATGGGGCCCGGCGGTCTCCAAGAACCCGTTCCTGTCGTTCCGTTTCCAGGGCGGCAAGCCGGGGGACAAGGTGACGATCAGCTGGGTGGACAACCACGGGGAATCGCGCACCGACGAAGCGACCATCTCCTGAGCCGGGTACACCCGGCCGGGCAAAAGGGAGGAGGAGACATGCAATCGATCGTTCGCCGCATGGCGGCAGCAGCCGCGCTCGCGTTCGCCGCTTCGGGCGTCGCGATGGCCGGGGATCCGCCGATCCGCGTGGTCTATCACATCAACGAAGGCGTGCAGAAGGCGCCCGCGGTCCTGCGCAACATCGCCAACGAGCTCGATGCCGAGCCCAACACCAAGATCGTCGTGGTGGCGCACGGCATGGGGATCGACTTCCTGCTGAAGGATGCGAAGGACCCGAAGGGCAACGCCTTCACGCCGGAGATCGAGACGCTCGGGATGCGCGGCGTCGAGTTCCGGGTCTGCAACAACACGCTCGAGTCGCGCCACATCGACAAGAGCCGCGTGGTGCCGGACGCGAAGATCGTGCCGTCGGGGGTCGCCGAGATCGCGAAGCTCGAGTCGCAGGGGTACGTCTACCTCAAGCCGTAGCCGCGGCGACGGACCATTACAAGACCGAGGAGGAAAGCCTAGTGAACCCGATCCATCGGGCGGTAACCCTGCTTTGCGTCTCTTCCGCGCTCGTCGCCGTCGCGGCGCACGCGCAGACCACGGAGCAGGAGATCCAGAAATACCGGGAGGCGGTCGGCGAGGACAATCCGGCCGAGCTGTGGGAAATGCGCGGCGAGGCGTTGTGGAAGGAAGCGCGCGGGCCGAAGCACGCCTCGCTCGAGCGGTGCGACATCGGCCTCGGGCCGGGCGTCGTGAAGGGCGCATATGCGGTTCTGCCGAAGTACTTCGCCGACAGCGGCAAGGTGCAGGACCTCGAGTCCCGCCTCGTCTCTTGCATGGGCACGCTGCAAGGCATCTCGCCCGAGGAAGCGAAGAAGGACCACTTCGGCAACGGGGAGAAGAAGTCCGTGATGGAGGCGCTGGTCGCCTGGATCGCCTCCCAATCGCGCGGCATGCCGATGCATGTCTCGCTTTCGCGCGCCGAGGAGAAGGAGGCGTACGAGATCGGCAAGAAGATGTTCTACTACCGTGCCGGCCCGCACGACTTCTCCTGCGCCACTTGCCACTCGCACGAGGGGCTACGCATCCGCTTGCAGGACCTGCCGAACCTCACCAGCGCCAACGACGCGCGCCGCGCCTACACCACGTGGCCGGGCTATCGCGTCTCGCAGGGCGAGCTCCGCACGATGCAGCACCGCATCTTCGACTGCTACCGCCAGCAGCGCTTCCCGGAGCCGGGCTATGCCTCGGACGCCGTCACCGCGCTCACCATGTACCTGGCGGTGAATGCGAACGGCGGCATCTACAACGCACCGTCGGTCAAGCGCTGAGGGGGAATGAATGAACGTGAAGAACAGGAAAATTCGGACCGCCGGAGCCGCCGCATGCGCCATCGGCCTCGCCGTGGCGGGCTGCGCCGCGATGCAGGAATCGGAAGGCAGCGGCGATCGCGCGGAGCAGGAAGCCGTCGCCCTGATGAAGCAGGACTTCAAGCCGCACGGCCAGGCGACGCTCGACCGCCTCGACCAGGACCCGTTGCAGAAGGCGTGCACGAGGTACGGAGAAGCGGGCGGCAAGGTTCCGGAAGCCGAGGCGAGGTCGATGGAGCGGGGACAGCTGGAGACCATCCGCTACCCGGCGGACGATCGCTACCTCGGCGATTGGAAGGCCGGGGAACAAGTGGCGCAGAAAGGCAACGGCAAGCAGTGGAGCGACGATCCGGCGAGCCCGGGCGGCGGCAACTGCTACGCGTGCCACCAGCTCTCGAAGCAGGAGCTTTCGTACGGCACGATCGGCCCGAGCCTGTATCGCTTCGGCAGGACGCGCGGCTTCGGACCCGATATGCAGAAGTACGTCTACGCCAAAATCTACAACTCGCAAGCCTTCGCCGCGTGCTCCAGCATGCCGCGCTTCGGCTACCATGGCATCCTGACGGAGAAGCAGATCAAGGACGTCGTGGCGCTGTTGCTCGATCCGAACTCGCCCGTGAACCAGTGAGCCTCCCATCGCGCGCGGCCGCGTTGATCGCGGCCGCCGCACCCCTCCTCGCCCTCGCCACGCAGAGCGCCACCTACCCGGTGCAGGAGCTCACGCCGGAGACGGCCCTCAAGGCGGCGCAGGCGGCGCTCGCGAGCTGCAGGGCCTCCGGCTACCAGGTGTCCGTCGCGGTCGTCGACCGGGACGGGCTCGTGCGCGTGCTGCTTCGCGACCGCTACGCCGGGCCGCACACCCTCGAGGGCTCGATGAACAAGGCATGGACCGCGGCCAGCACGCGCACGCCGACCGCGGAGATCGAGAAGCTCACGCGACCCGGCGCGCCGCTTTCGGGCCTGCGCCAGGTGCCGCGCATCGCGGCGATCGCCGGCGGCCTTCCCATCGAGGCGGCCGGATCGCTGCTCGGCGGCATCGGCGTCTCGGGCGCGCCCGGCGGCGAGGCCGACGCGGGCTGCGCGAAGGCCGGGCTCGAGGCCATCGCCGACGACCTGGAGTTCTGAATGAACCGCAGAGAATTCCTCGAGGCGCTCGCGATCGGCGCCGCCTCGGGGCTGCCCCTCGCCGGGTGCGCCTCGCTCGGCGCGGCGAGCGATTCGTTCTACGACGTTCCGCGCTACGGCAACGTGAGCCTCATCCACTTCACGGACTGCCACGCGCAGATGCTCCCGGAGTATTTCCGCGAGCCCAACGTGAACATCGGCATCGCGAGCGCGGCGGACAAGCCTCCGCACCTCGTAGGCGAGGCGTTCCTCGAGGCGTATGGAATGGCTCCCGGGAGCCGCGAAGCCTACGCCTACACCTACCTCGACTTCGCGCAAGCCGCGAGGACCTATGGAAAGCTCGGCGGTTTCGCGCATCTCGCGACGCTCGTGAAGCGCCTCAGGGCCTCGCGGCCCGACGCGCTGCTGCTCGACGGCGGCGATACGTGGCAGGGCTCGGCGGTATCGCTCTGGACGCGCGGCGCAGACATGATCGAGGCGCAGAAGGCGCTCGGCGTCGACGTGATGACCGGCCACTGGGAATTCACCTACGGCGCGGCGCGAGTGAAGGAGGTCGTCGACCACGATTTCGAGGGGCGCATCGAGTTCCTGGCGCAGAACATCGCGACCGCCGACTTCGGCGACCCCGTGTTCAAGGCCTACACGATCCGCGAGATCAAGGGCGTGCCCGTGGCGATCATCGGCCAGGCCTTCCCGTACACGCCGATCGCGAACCCGCGCTACATGGTGGCCGAGTGGACCTTCGGCATCAAGGAGCGGGAGATGCAGAAGCAGGTGGAGGCGGCGCGCTCGAAGGGAGCGAAGATCGTGGTGCTCCTCTCCCACAACGGGATGGACGTCGACCTCAAGCTTGCCTCGCGCGTGACGGGCATCGACGCGATCCTCGGCGGCCACACCCACGACGGCGTGCCGCGCCCGGTGGCGGTGAAGAACCCGGGCGGCGTGACGCTCGTCACGAACGCGGGTTGCAACGGGAAATTCCTCGCGGTGCTCGACTTCGACTACGGCGATGCTCGCATCCGCGGTTGGCGCTACCGCCTGCTTCCGGTCTTCTCGAACCTGCTGCCTGCCGATCCGGCGATGCAGGCGTTGATCGAGAAGACCCGTGCTCCCCATGCGGCGCGCCTCGGCGAAAAGCTCGCGGTGACGGAGGGGCTCCTCTACCGGCGCGGCAACTTCAACGGCTCGGCGGACCAGCTGATCCTCGACGCCATGCTCGAGGTGAAGGGCGCCGAGATCGCGTTCTCGCCGGGATTCCGCTGGGGGACCACGCTCCTGCCCGGTGACACCATCACCATGGAGGACGTGATGAGCTGGTCGGCCATCACGTATCCGTACTCGACGCTCACCGACATCTCCGGGGAGATGATCAAGACCATCCTCGAGGACGTTTGCGACAACCTCTTCAACGCCGATCCCTACTACCAGCAGGGCGGGGACATGGTGCGCGTGGGCGGCCTCACCTACACCTGCGTCCCCGGCGAGACGATCGGCAAGCGCATCACCGACATGCGCCTCGACGGCAGGCCCATCGAGGCGTCGAAGACGTACAAGGTCGCCGGATGGGCGCCGGTCGCGGAAGGGGCGCGCGGCGGCCCGATCTGGGACGTGATCGCCGAGTACCTGCGCCACCACAAGTCGATCGCCGCGCCGAAGCTCAACGTGCCGAAGCTCGTCGGCGTCGAGGGCAATCGAGGGATCGGTTAGGTTGGGCGCAAGGCGGCCGTCCCGCCCGCCTTACCGAGCCCACCGTCGGGTCGAGGCGCCCGTTCAGGGCCCGTTGCCCGGCACGTCGATCTTGACGCCGTTGCTCAGGTAGGTGAGGAAGTACTGCAGGTCGCGGTAATCGCCGCTTTCGAAGCCTTCCGGCTTGGCGCGGATCTTCTTCTGGCAGCCGCGGAAGCGCTGCTGCAGCGTGCCGACCGCGCCCCACTTCATGCGGTATTTGGGGAAGGTCGCCGGCATGCCGACCGCGGGCGAGAGCAACTGCGCGCGCAGGTAGCGGCCCACCGCTCCCATGTGGCAGCTCGCGCAGGCGAGGTCGAGCTGGCCGGCGCGCTGGAAGAAGAATTTCTGGCCCGCCTGGAACGCTGCGGTCGCGCCCTGCGAATCGACCTTGACGTCGATCGGCGCGCCGTTCGACAGTGACGCGAGGTAGGTCTCGAGCGCGACCATGTCGCCCTTGCCGTAGCTGAGCGCCTTCGCGCCGTGCCGCTCGCGGCAGGCGTTGAGGCTCATCGGCAGGGTGATCACCTCGTGCTGCTCCTCGCTGTACATCGGGTAATGCGCCGCCGCGCTCCGGCCGCCGTCGGGGTAGCAGCTCGCGTAGGTGTCGCCGTCCAGCAGGGGTTGCGCCCAGAGCTTCTTGCCCTTCGCGAGCACGAAGCCGGCCGGGCTGAAGTCCGCGAGCTGCTCGTCCTGCCGGCGCAGCTCCGCATTGAGCGCGCCGCTGCCCAGGGCGTAGTCCTGCAGCGTCAGTTGCGGAAACAGGCCCGTGTAGTAGTGCATGATCTCCGCGCGCGTATGCGCGGGCGCGGCGCTCGGGTCGTTCGTCTTCCACCATTCCACGGAATGGCTGGCATGCGCGCCGGTGGCGATGACGGCCGCGCCGCAGGCGGCGAAGAACAGTCCTCGTCTCATGGACGCTCCCCCTTCTCGCTCAGCGACCACACGTAAGCGGAAACCTGCTCGAGTTGTTCTTCCGTGAGCATCTTGTTCTTGCCGAACTCCGGCATGACCGTGTGCGCGAACTTGGCCTGCGGGTCGTACAGGTACTTGACCAGCTCGCTCTCGCTGTGGAACACGCCGTGCACCCACGGCCCGAGGCGCGGACCGACGTTGCCCGCCATCGCCGCGCCCGGCAGGCTGTGGCAGGCCACGCAGTTGCCTTCCTTGAGCCCGAAGGCGATCTCCTTGCCGGCGGCAATGTCGCTCGCCGAGTCCGCGGCGTGCGCAGCCGCGCTCATGCCGAAAGCCGCGAGCGCCACGACGAGCGCGGGACGACTGCGGGTCAGACTTGCGGACATCGTTCTTCCTCCTCCTCTCCGGTTTCTCACGCCGTGCGCCCCCCGGAGGACCGGCACGCGCGGCGAGGCCGCGGCTTCGGCGGCCCGCACCGGGATCACGCGCGCCGCGGCGCGAACGTTCCCGGCTCGATTCTAGCGATTCGACACGTAGGCGTAACCCTGCATCTCCTTTTTCACGATCTGCAGGATGCCCGCCGGGATCACCTTCATGTAGTCGTATACGTTCGCCGGGTTCTGGTGAAGGCTCACGAGCGAGTTGTAGCACACGCGGAACTGGACTCCCTGCTTCGCGAGCGCCTCGAGGAGCGGCGTATAGCCCGCGTAGCGCTGACCGAACGCGTCCGCCGCCAGCACCGCATTCGAGTAAAGCACGACCTCGATGCGATACGCCACGTTCCGCGACTCGAGATCGCGCACGACGTAAGCCGCGTTCGTCAGCGTTTCCTTGAGCTGGGCGCCCGGATCGCTCACGCCGAAGACGATCTTGACCGTACCGTGGCGCGCGAAAAAGCCACCGTAGCCGTAGTCCTTCGGGATCGGGATCGTCTTGAGATTCGGGAAGGTCGGCAGGCCGTCCGCGATCGCCCACGGGCTCGGCAGGGCGAACGCCACGAGCAGCATGCGCAGGAGCCGGGCGCTCATCGCGGCTCGACCGGCCGGTTCCGGGTCACGGCTTCACGTAGTCGAAGTGGGCTTCCTGCAGCTGCATCAGCCGTACGAGCCCGCCCGGAACCACCGCCGCCTGCGGCACGAGGACGGGCAGCTTGCCGGTCTTGCGCTGCATGCCGAGCATCGTCTGGTGGCAGGCGTCGAACTCGACGTCCTCCGCGTCGAGGCCCTGAATGCGCTTCGCCACGGGGGAATCCGCGAGCAGCATCTTGAGGCCCGGCCCGTACGCGACCAGGACGATGCGCACCTTGCCCTGGCCCCAGTACTCGAGGAGGTTGCTCGCGTTGTTGAGCGCGAGCTCCCAGCGTGCCGGGTCGCCCTGCGAGACCTGCAGCACGACGTTCTTCTCCGCGAAGGGCAGGTCGTGGATGAAGGCGAGCTTGTCGTAATTCCAGTTCTTCTGCAGCTCCCAGTGCTCGGCCTGCGCCGGTGCGGCGAGGGCGAGGCCCGCGGCGAGCGCTGCGGCGGCGGCGCGGCGGGTCCAGGGTGGTGCTCGCATGTCTTTCTCTCCTTGTGGTCGATTCGTGTGTCGGCGCGCAGGCGCGGACGATTCAACGTTGCGCTCCTGCGTGGCGGTCGTGTTCGCGGACCATCGCGGCTCGCACCGGCGGTGATGCAGGCGATGAGCGTCGAGCGGTCCCTTGCCGACTTCGAGATCGGTGCTGCGCGAGCTCCTTGCCGCTGGTCGAGGTGATGACGATCACCGCATCGTCGACGACGCTGGGGGCCCGCTCCATTCGCGAATGGCGGTGCTGCTATGACGGGCGAGGGCGCTGCCATATTCCCGCGCCCGCAACCGCAGCCCGTGCCCCGCTGCGGCGGTAATTCGTACACGGGTGCCGCCGCCAAGTCCCGGCCGAGGCCCCGCTCGACGGAATAAGTCGCGGCCCGCCGAGTCATTAGTGCTGGGAGGGCGCGCGGTTGGCGTCCGCGCCCCGGGCAAGCGTGCAGCATGCAAGGATCACGAAAGGATATTGCGAAAGTATTGGGAAGGCATTGACAAAGGAGGAGTCGCCGACCATGGATCCGCGCCGCAGACATCTGCTCAAGGGGGCCGCCTCCCTCGGCACGCTCGGTATCACAGTGGGAGCGGGCCTCGTGCCGGCGACCGCGCTCGCCGACTGGCCGGCGAAGGCCTTCGGCTTGCGCGACGAGAGGCAGGCCATCGATCTCACCGAAGGCGAAGCCCGCCTCGAGATGAGCCGCGTCAGCATCACCGCTCCGGACATCGCGGAGAACGGTGCCGTAGTGCCGGTGAGCGTCGAGTCCGACCTGCCCAACGTGGTCTCGATCACGCTCTTCGCCGAGAAGAACCCGTTTCCGCTCAACTCGGAGTTCCAGCTCGGCGAGGGCGTCGTGCCCTACGTCTCGACCCGAGTTCGCCTCGCCGAGAGCCAGCACGTCACCGCGGTGGCGAAGACCGCCGACGGCAAGCTCTACGGCGGCAAGAAGCTGATCAAGGTCACCATCGGCGGCTGCGGCGGATAAGGAGGGAACATGGCACGCAGGCAAGGCACCATCCGGATGCGCGCGCGCGAAGAGGGCGGGGTCACCAAGATCCTCACTTTGATCAACTACAAGATCGTCACCGGCCTCGTGCGCGACAAGAAGACCAAGGAGTTCGATGTCGAGAAGCCGCAGAGCTTCGTGAAGACCGTGACCGTGTCGGTCAACGACAAGCAGGTATTCACCGGCAACCTCAGCATCGGCTCGTCGAGCGACCCCTTCCTCGCCCTGAAGGTGAAGGGCGCGAAGAACGGCGATACGGTCAAGGTGCACTGGGTGGACAACAACGGCGACTGGGACGAGCTCAGCCAGGCGATCGGCGCGTAGCCGCGCGCCCTTCCCGCAACGCACCCGCACGGAGGACGCATGCACTTCGACCAGGAAACTGCAAAACGGCGCGCCCAAACCGGAGCAACGGCCCTCGCGGCGGTTGCGCTGGGCCTCGGCTTCGTCGCGCACAGCGCGCATGCCGCCGGCGCCCCGGCGGGCGCGCAGCCGAGCAAGTCCGAATACGGCGTGATCTTCCAGATCGACCGCGGCGACCAGGCGACGATCAAGAAGACCCTCAACAACATCGAAAACATCCTTCACGACCCGCGCTTCAAGGGTCGCACGCTGCAGGTCGAGCTCATCGCCAACAGCAAGGGCTTCGAGGTCTATGCCAAGGGCAACGGCTTCGAAAGCAAGCTCAAACAGCTCAAGGCCGACGGCGTGAAGCTCGCGCAGTGCGCGAATACGCTGCGAGAGCTGCACGTCGACCGCAACGACCTCTACAGCTTCGTTCGCATCGTGCCCTCGGGCATGGGCGAAATCGTGATCCGGCAAGGCGAGGGCTGGGCTTATATTCACCCGTCCTCGCCGCCGGCGAACCAGCTTTAGGGCTCACTCGAAGGCGCGAGGCGTTCCGCGCTTGGCGCGCGTCGAAGGCGGGAGGCCACGGCGAGGAATGCGGCCCGGCCTAGCAGCTCGCGACCGCGCCGTCGGAGCGCGGGTCGGACCCGCCCTCGAAGAGGCCGTCGGCATTGCGGACGATCGCGCCGGCGTGGCCGACGACCTCGTCGAAGGCGCCCACGACTTCCACCTCGTGGCCCATTCGCGAGAGCGCGTCGATCACCGGGGGCGGAAAGCGTGATTCGAGCTTCAACGTGTCGCTCGTCTGTCCCCACGTGCGGCCGAGGAGCCAGCGCGGAGCGGCGATCGCGTCCTGGGGATTCATCCCGAAGACCATCGTGCGCGTGAAGACCGCACTTTGCGTCTGCGGCTGGCCGTCGCCGCCCATGGTGCCGTAGGCCATCGTGCGCCCGTCGGAGAGGAGCGCGAGCGCCGGATTGAGCGTGTGAAAAGGCTTGCGTCCGGGACGCAGGCCGTTGAGCGCGCCCTCTTCGAGCGAGAAGCTGCAGCCCCGGTTCTGCCAGTTGATGCCGCTCTCGGCGAGGACCACGCCGCTGCCGTACTCGTGGTACAGGCTCTGGATGAAGCTCACCGCGCGGCCCTCGCCGTCCATGGTCCCCATCCAGATGGTATCCGATGGCCCGCGGCCGGCGCCCCACGGGGCCGCGCGCGAGCGCTCGATGCGGCGCGCGAGCTCCGCCGCCGTTTCCGGCGTGAGGAACGACTGTGCATCGACCTTCATGTACGCCGGATCGGTGACGTGCCGGTCGCGGATCGCGAAGGCCTGCTTCGCGGCCTCGACGCAGAGGTGGACGTACTCGGCGCCTTCGGGATCGACCTTGCCGATCGCCATGGCGTCGAGGATTCCCAGGATGAGCAGCGAAACCACGCCCTGGGTGGGCGGCGGCGTGTTGTAGAGCGTGCCGAGCGAATGCCGGAGCGCGAGCGGTGCGCGAAGCTGCGCGCGGTGCCGCTCGAGGTCCGCGAGCGACAAGGGGCTGCCGACCGCGGCGAGGTCGCGAACGACGGAGCGTGCCAAGTCCCCGCGATAGAAGTCCGAGAGGCCGGCATGTCCGAGCCGCTCGAGCGTGGCCGCGAGCCGCGGGTTGCAAAATCGCGAGCCGGTCGCGGGGGGCTCCTGGCCCGCGAGGAACGTCTCGTCGAATCCGGGTTGCCCGCGAAGTCCGTCGAGCTTCGCCGCCGTGGTTGCGGTCTGGCTGCGCGTGACCGGGATGCCTTCCCGCGCGTAGCGGACGGCGTCGGCGAGGAGCCGCTCGAGCGGCATGCGCCCGCCGAGCTTCGAAGCGCTGAGCTGCAGCGCGAGCTCCCACCCGGACAACGTGCCCGCGACGGTGTTCGCAGCGACGCCGCCGCGGAACGGGATCGTGGCGAGCCCGCGATCGCGATAGAACTGCACGCTCGCCGCCGCGGCCGCCGCGCCGCACGCGTCGATCGCCCTCGGAGGCTCTCCCGGAACATGCACCAGCCAGAAGGCATCGCCGCCGATCGAGTTCATGTGCGGGTACACGACCGCG
>DATIZV010000290.1:0-3929 GCA_035516915.1 Usitatibacter sp.
CACAACGCGCGCTTGGCGCGCGCGCGCTGCACGTCGGTTTCCGCCTGCGCGAGCATCGCGCGCGCCTCCTCGCCGAGTTGCTCCTGCTCCGCCTTGCGCGCCGCAGCGGCCTCCCCGGGCGACACCTGCGGGGACTGGAGCCCCGGCTCGGTCCCGCTCGAGGGCTCGTTCGCCGCGCAGCCGGCCGCGATCAGCGCGACTGCGGCGAGCGCCCGAAACGCATTTCCAGCGCGCGACCAAACATTCGGCGGATCAACCATTTACGAAACCTTATCGAGAATCCGCTCGAACGTCAATGAAGCGCTTCGCGGGTCGGGCGGCGGGGAGGCGCGGTTGTTCGGGTGCGGGGCGATCGGTATAATTTCGTTTTGCGACGAGGGATTTATGCGCGTCATCCAGAAGGCGCTCACTTTCGACGACGTCCTGCTCGTTCCCGCCCACTCGACCGTCCTCCCCCGCGAAGTCAGCCTCACCACCCGCCTCACCCGCACCATCCAGCTCGACATCCCGCTGCTCTCGGCCGCCATGGACACGGTGACCGAGTCGCGCCTCGCGATCGCGCTCGCGCAGGAAGGCGGCATCGGCATCGTCCACAAGAACATGACGCCGCGGCAGCAGGCGGCCGAGGTCGCGAAGGTGAAGCGCTTCGAGAGCGGCGTCGTGAAGGAGCCGATCACCGTCACGCCGGGCATGACCGTGCGCGAGGTGCTCGAGATCACGCGCAAGCATCACATCTCGGGGCTGCCTGTCCTCGAGGGCAAGCGCGTGGTCGGCATCGTCACCAACCGCGACCTGCGCTTCGAGACCAACCTCGACCAGCCGGTGAAGAACATCATGACGCCGCGCGACAAGCTCGTGACGGTGAAGGAGGGCGCGCTCCTCGAGGACGCGAAGGCGCTGATGCACCGCCACCGCCTCGAGCGCGTGCTGGTGATCAACGGCGACTGGGAGCTGCGCGGCCTCATCACGGTGAAGGACATCCTCAAGTCCTCCGAGCACCCGTACGCGTGCAAGGACCAGCTCGGGCGCCTGCGCGTCGGAGCCGCGGTGGGCGTGGGCGAGGGCACCGAGGAGCGCGTCGAGGCGCTCGTGGAGGCGGGCGTGGACGCCGTCGTCGTCGACACCGCGCACGGACACGCGCAAGGCGTGCTCGACCGGGTGCAGTGGGTGAAGAAGCGCTATCCGCAGATGCAGGTGATCGGCGGCAACATCGCCACGCGCGACGCCGCGAAGGCGATGATCGATCACGGCGCCGATGCGGTGAAGGTCGGCATCGGCCCCGGCTCGATCTGCACCACGCGAATCGTCGCCGGAGTGGGCGTGCCGCAGGTCACCGCCGTCCAGGAGGTCGCCGCGGCGCTCGAGGGAACCGGAATCCCGTGCATCGCCGATGGCGGCATCCGCTACTCGGGCGACGTCGCGAAGGCGATCGCGGCCGGCGCCTCGTGCGTGATGCTCGGCAGCCTCTTCGCCGGCAGCGAGGAGGCGCCCGGCGAGATCGAGCTCTTCCAGGGCCGCTCGTACAAGGCGTACCGCGGCATGGGCTCGCTCGGCGCCATGCAGAAGGGATCGAGCGACCGCTACTTCCAGGACGCGGAGATGAACGCTGACAAGCTGGTTCCCGAGGGCGTCGAGGGCCGCATCCCGTACAAGGGACCGGTCACCGCCATCATCCAGCAGCTCATGGGAGGACTCCGCGCGAGCATGGGCTACACCGGCTGCCGCACCGTCGACGAGATGCGCGCCAAGGCCGACTTCGTGGAGATCACCTCCGCGGGCATGCGCGAGTCCCACGTCCACGACGTGCAGATCACCAAGGAGGCGCCGAATTACCACGTCGAATGAGACCGCCATGGCGGCCCCCACGAAGAGCGGCGCTGCGGCGCCGCTCGGTCTTTCGATGCCCGCGCTCGACCGCATCCTGATCCTCGATTTCGGCTCGCAGGTGACGCAGCTCATCGCGCGCCGCGTGCGCGAGACCGGCGTCTACTGCGAGCTGCACTCCTGCGACGTCGATCCGGATTTCATCCGCGCCTTCAACCCGCGCGGCGTGATCCTCTCCGGCAGCCACGCGTCGGCCACGGAAGAATCGACGGACCGCGCGCCGCAGGTGGTGTTCGAGCTGGGCGTCCCGGTGCTCGGCATCTGCTACGGGATGCAGACGATGGCCGCGCAGCTCGGCGGCGCCGTGGAGCCCGGCAAGGTGCGCGAGTTCGGGTACGCCGAAGTGCGCCTGCGCGGCCACTCGAGGCTCTTCGAGGGCATCGAGGACCGCGTGAACGAGAAGGGCGAGGCGTTCCTCGACGTGTGGATGAGCCACGGTGACAAGGTGACCGCCATGCCGCCGGGGTTCAAGCGGATCGCGTCGAATCCCGTGTGCCCGATCGCCGGCATGGCCGACGAGTCGCGCCGCTTCTACGCGGTGCAGTTCCATCCCGAGGTCACGCACACGAAGAAGGGCAAGGAGATCTACGCGCGCTTCGTGCACGACATCTGCGCCTGCGGCCAGAGCTGGGACATGCCGGGCTTCGTGCCGCGCGCGGTCGAGAGGATCCGCGGCGAGGTCGGCAAGGACGAAGTGATCCTCGGGCTTTCGGGCGGCGTCGATTCCGCGGTCGCGGCGGCGCTCATCCACAAGGCGATCGGCGACCAGCTCACCTGCATCTTCGTGGACACCGGGCTCCTGCGCCTCGACGAAGGCGACCAGGTGATGGAGACCTTCGCGAAGCACCTCGGCGTGAAAGTCGATCGCGTGGATGCCGCCGATGAATTCCTCGGCGCGCTCGCGGGCGTCGGCGATCCCGAGCAGAAGCGGCGGATCATCGGGCGGCTCTTCGTCGACGTGTTCCAGCGCGAGGCGAAGAAGATGCCGAATGCGAAGTGGCTCGCGCAGGGCACCATCTATCCGGACGTCATCGAATCGGCGGGGGCGAAGACCAAGAAGGCGGTGAGCATCAAGTCGCACCACAACGTCGGCGGATTGCCCGAGACGCTGCATCTCAAGCTCCTCGAGCCGCTGCGCGAGCTCTTCAAGGACGAGGTGCGCGACCTCGGCCTCGAGCTGGGACTTCCGCGCGAGATGGTGTTCCGCCATCCCTTCCCCGGACCCGGGCTGGGCGTGCGCATCCTCGGCGAGGTGAAGCGTGAGTACGCGGAGCTCCTGCGGCGCGCCGACGCCATCTTCATCGAGGAGCTGCGCGCGGCGATCACGCCCGAAGGCGTCTCGTGGTACGACCAGGTGGCGCAGGCGTTCGCCGTGTTCCTTCCGGTGCGCACCGTGGGCGTGATGGGCGACGGGCGAACCTACGACTACGCGGTGGCGCTGCGCGCGGTGCAGACGACGGATTTCATGACCGCGCACTGGGCCCATCTCCCGTACGAGCTCCTCGCGCGCGTCTCGGGCCGCATCATCAACGAGGTGCGCGGCATCAATCGCGTCACCTACGACATCTCCTCCAAGCCTCCCGCGACGATCGAGTGGGAGTAGATCGCTGGGACGGCGGAGCAGGGGACGCTTCCCGGTTGAACTCCGCCACCACGTGCCAGTCCCACGCGCCATGCCCATCACAACGCTCGATCCGCGGACCGCGCTCATCGTCATCGACCTGCAGAGGGGTATCGTCTCGCGGCAGCTCGCGCGTCCGGCGGCCGAGGTGGTGCGCAACGCCCGCGCGCTCGCCGACGCCTTCCGGGCGCATGCGCTTCCCGTCGTGCTCGTGAACGTTTCCGCCACCGCCCCGGGCCGCACCGAGCAATCGAAGCCGGCGACCTTCCCGCCGGAATTCACGCCGCTCGTCCCCGAGCTCGGCCCACAGGCAGGCGACCTCACCGTCACCAAGCGCACCTGGGGCGCCTTCATGCACACGGGCCTGCTCGGGCAGCTGCAGGAGCGCGGCGTCACCGGCGTTGTGGTGTGCGGCATCGCGACG
>DATIZV010000291.1:0-2060 GCA_035516915.1 Usitatibacter sp.
GGACCTGCTCGCGGGGGTCCGCAGCCAGATGTCGCCGTCGGTGTCCGTCGACGCGGGGTTCCAGTACACCCCGAACCTCAACCGGTCCGAGCAGGTCGTGCTCATGGCCCGCTACTCGCCGCAGCCCGGGAGCGTCGTGAACGCGGGCTACCGCTACGCGCGCGGAAGCACGGATCCTTTCGCCGATCCTTCGGTCCAGGCCGGCATCGCGCAGGTCGACCTGTCGGCCCAATGGCCCCTCACGCACGAGGTGTCCGGCGTCGCGCGCTGGGACTGGAGCACGAAGGACCGCAAGCTCATCGAGGGGCTCGCGGGCTTCGAGTACAATGCCGGATGCTGGCAGCTGCGCGCAGTGGCCAACCGCTTCATCACGTCGACGCAGCAGTACTCGACGTCGTTCCAGATCCAGCTCGAGCTCACCGGCTTCTCGCGGATCGGGATCAACCCGCTGGAGACCCTCCGGCAGAACATCCCCGGCTACCGCCGGTCCGACGAGATCTCTCCATGATTCACCCGAAGCTCCTCCGATTCCTCGCCGCGTGCGCGGGAGCGCTCGCCCTCGCGGCCGCGGCGCAGACGCCGCCCGACTCTCCCGCCGCCGGCCGCCTCGATACGCAGCTCAAGAACGTGCCCTCCCGCATCGTCCCGGTCGACCGCATCGTCGCGGTCGTGAACGACGACGTGATCACGCAGGACGAGCTGAACGAGCGCACCGCCCTCGTGACCCGCCAGCTGGAGCGCCAGGGCGCCACGCTGCCTGCGTCCGACGTGCTCGCGCGCCAGATCCTCGAGCGCATGATCAACGATCGCGTGCAGCTGCAGCTCGCCAAGGACGAGGGCATCAAGGTGGACGACCTCACGCTCGACCGCACCATCGAGCGCATCGCCCAGGAGAACAAGATGTCGGTGCCCGACTTCCGCAAGGCGCTCGAGCACGACGGCATCAAGTACACCCGCTTCCGCGACGACATCCGCAACGAGATCCTCATTTCCCGGCTGCGCGAGAAGGACGTCGACAACAAGATCGTCGTGACCGACGCCGAGGTGGACACCGAGCTCGCACGCGAGGCGCGCGAGGCGAACGCGGACGTCGAGTACGAGCTTTCGCACATCCTCGTCGCGGTGCCGCCGCAGGCGAGCGCGGACCAGATCGAGGCGCGGCGCCGGCGCGCGCTCGAGGCGCTGGAGGCGCTGCGCCGCGGCGCGAACTTCGGCCAGATCGCCGCGCAGTACTCCGACGCGCCCGACGCGCTCCAGGGCGGGAACCTCGGATGGCGCGCCGCCGGCGGCCTTCCGACGCTCTTCGTCGACGTCCTCAAGCGCATGAAGCCGGGAGACGTGAGCGACATCCTGAAGAGCCCCAACGGCTTCCACATCGTGAAGCTCATCGACACGCGCACCAAGGCGGCGACGGGGGGCGTCGAGCAGACGCACGTGCGCCACATCCTGCTGCGCGCGCACGACGGCCTCAGCGACGCGGAGGCGCGCGACCGCCTCGAGAAGCTGCGCCAGAAGATCCTCGCGGGCGCCGACTTCGCCGAGGTCGCGCGCGAGAACTCGGAGGACTCGAGCGCCTCCAAGGGCGGCGACCTGGGCTGGGTCGCGCCGGGCGACACCGTGCCCGAGTTCGAGCGCGTGATGAACTCGCTGAAGCCCGGCGAGGTGAGCCAGCCGTTCCAGACTCCGTTCGGCTGGCACATCGCGCAGGTGATCGAGCGGCGCTCGGAAGCGCTCTCCGAGGAGAAGAAGAAGGCTGCCGCGCGGCAGGCGATCCGCGCGCGGAAGGCCGACGAGGCCTACCAGGACTGGCTGCGCGAGCAGCGCGACCGCGCGTTCGTCGAGAACCGCTACGACGAGCACTGAGCGCCGGAGCACGAGAGCCGTGCCGGGACCCGCGCCGCTCGTTGCCCTCACGGCCGGTGAGCCCGCGGGCATCGGACCCGATCTGTGCGCGTGGGCGGCGCGGCGCACGTTCGCCGGCCGGCTGGTGATCCTCGGCGACCGCGAGGTGATCGGCGCACGGGCACGCGCCCGCGGCATGGCCTTCGACGTGCCGGACT